>PLYU01000335.1 GCA_003153495.1 Myxococcales bacterium | reverse complement strand
CCTCGGCCACCGCCGAAGCCGTCCCGAGCGCCGTCGAGACCGCGGCTCGGGAGGCATCGTCCTCCGCGCCGGCAGCGCCGGCGCCCGCTCCGACGCCCGTTCCGGCCGCGGCTCCCGGGACGCCGCGCCCCGCGACCGCCGTCACCGCCGCGCCATCCGAGAAGTCCGTTTCTCCCGCCATCGCGAGCTCGGCACCTCCCCCGCCTGCTCCGGCGCGGTCGGCGGCGCGGTGGTCGAAGCCGACGTTCGACCCCGATTCACTCTGAGGAACCAATGAGTCGACGCGTCTCCCCGTTCCGTCCCACCGTCACCGGGCTCGCGCTCGCGGGGGTGCTCGTGTCGCGGGTGGGTCTCGCCGCGGGGGTCTCCCCGACCGATGCGACGCCAGCCCAGAGGGCGGAGGCCAGCGGCCATCTGGCGGCCGGCAAGCGGGCTCTCGCCGCCGAGGACTGGGACAGGGCCACGACGGAGCTGCGAGCGTCCCTCGACGTCGTCGACAGCCCGAACACGCGGCTCCAGCTCGCGCGAGCTCTGCGCAACTCGAGCCACCTCGCCGACGCCTGGACCGAATACGGGCGCGTCATCCAGAGCGCAACCTCGCTCGCGGCGACGGAGGCGCGCTACGCGAAGACGGCCGAGGCAGCGACGTCCGAGCGCGGCGAGGTCGAGGGCAAGCTAGCCTTCGTGACCGTGACCGTGACCAACGCCCCGGCGACCGCCAGGCTCAGCGTCGGTGGTCAGGAGGTGCCGCAGGGCCAGTGGGGCGCGATCATCGCGTCCCCGGGCACCGTCGACGTGGTCCTCACCGACACCGCCGGGCTGGAGCTCGCCCGCGAGACGGTCCACGCCGCCACCGGCGAGAAGACTCCCGTGGCGCTCGACGGACGTCCCGCCGCGGCGCCGCCGCCGCGTACGGCGTCTGCCCAGAGCGACGTCGATCGCCGCGAGCTCGAGCCGGCGCCTGCGCCGGTCGTCGTGCCCGACGCGGACCGCGTGAGCTTGCGTCCGTACGCCTACGTCGCCGGTGGCGTGGGCGTCGCCGGCCTGGTGACGTTCGCCGTGTTCGGGCTGATGTCCAACGCGACCTACAACGATCTCCAGAGCGTGTGTCATCCCGGCTGCCCGCCCGGCAAGCAGAGCGAGATCGACACCGGACGGTCCCAGCAGACCATCGAGGACATCGCCCTCGGCGTCGGCCTCGTCGGCCTCGCCACCGGCGCGACGCTCTGGCTCGTGGGCAGACCCTCCACCCCGTCCTCGACGGCGGCGTCTCTCGTCGTGGCTCCCGGTTATCTCGGGCTGAGAGGTTCACTGTGAAGCCTACCCGTTTTGCCTCGCTCGCAGCGGCGTGCGCGGCCCTCTTCATCGCGTGTCACGACTACAGCGTCTTCGACCAGCCCTTCTTGGGCGGCGACGACGCCGCCACCGGCACCGACGACGCGAACGCCAGCGAGACAGGCAGCGGGAACGACGACGGCGCTGCGGTCGACTCCACGTCGGGCGACGTCCAGGACGATCTCGGCGTCATCCCGGAGGCCGCCGCCGACTCGCCGTTCGAGGGGTCGGGCGACTCGTCGCTGGACTCGGCCGCGGACTCCAGGGCCGACTCGAGCCTGGACGCTTCGACCGACTCCCGCGCCGACACCGGCGCCGACGCGTCCGCGGACGCTGCGCCGGACGTCGCGTCCTGCGGCGCGCCGGGGGAGACCTGCTGCGCGACCGGAACCGCCTGCACGGCCGGGGCCTGCTGCGATCCGAGCACCTCCAGGTGCGTCGCGACCGCCAGCGCGTGCGGGGGAGGGAAGGTCTGCGCCGCGGGCGCGTGCGTGGCGTGCGGCGGGTCGAACCAGGCGTGCTGCGCGGGGAGCGCCTGCATCGGCGGGTGCTGCGACTCGCTCGCGGACAAGTGCGTGGCCAGCGGCGCGGCCTGCCAGGGGAGCGAGATCTGCACGGGCACCGCGTGCGTGGCGTGCGGTGGCCCCAACCAGGCCTGCTGCGCGGGGAGCACGTGCAGCGCGGGCGGCTGTTGCGACCCGAGCAGCTCGAAGTGCGTCGCCGCCGGCAGCACCTGCGCGAGCGCCGGTACCGTATGCGCGACGGGCACCTGTGTCCCGTGCGGCGCGACAGGCGAGGCATGCTGCCAGGGCAGCCTCTGCGGGGGGACCGACTGCTGCGACCCGACCACCTCGTTCTGCATGGGCGCCGGGAGCGCGTGCGGCGGGGGCGAGGTTTGTCTGGGCGGCGCGTGTACGGGGTGCGGCGGTCCGACGCAGGCCTGCTGCCCGGGCGGTAGCTGCAAAGGCGGCGGCTGCTGCAACGCGGGTACGACCACGTGCGTGGCCAGCGGCCACGCCTGCTCCGCCGCCAGCACGGTGTGCTCGGCCAGCTCGTGCGTCGGATGCGGCGGGGTCGCGCAGGCCTGCTGCCAGGGGGGCACCTGCGGCGGCACCGGCTGCTGCGACCCGACCAGCTCGGCCTGCGTCACCGCCGGGAGCGCGTGCGGCGCCGGGCACGTGTGCGCGGGAGGCCCGTGCGCGGCGTGCGGAGGGGCGGGCCAGCCTTGCTGCCCGGGCAGCGGGTGCTCCGGCTCGAGCCTGGTCTGCTCGTCGGGCGGAACGTGCGTCGGCTGCGGCGGCACCGGCCAGCCGTGCTGCTCGGGGAGCAGCTGCGGCGCCGGCAACCTGTGCAGCGGCGGGACGTGCACGGCGTGCGGCGGCGCGGGTCAGGCCTGCTGCGGCGGCAGCTCGTGCTCGGCGTCGAGCACCGTCTGCTCGTCGGGGACGTGCGTCACGTGCGGTGGCGCGAACCAGCCGTGCTGCACGTCGGGGAGCGCGTGCGGCTCCGGCAACGTGTGCTCGATCGGCACCTGCGTGGGGTGCGGGGGCGCCACCCAGCCGTGCTGCTCGGGCAACGCGTGCAACACCGGCGTCTGCTGCGACACCGGCACCTCCACGTGCGTGGGCGCGAACAGCGCCTGCTCCGCCACGAACACCGTCTGCTCGGGGAGCGCCTGCGCCGCATGCGGGCGCGCGGGTCAGCCCTGCTGCGCGAGCAACACGTGCCTCGCCCCGGGCGGCTGCTGCAGCGGCGGCACGTGCTTCCTGTCGGGCCAGGACGTCGCCTCCGGCCAGGTCTGCAGCAACGCGCAGGTCGTCTCGTGCGGCGGCGGCGGGCAGCCCTGCTGCCAGACGTCGGGCTGCGGGGCCACGAGCTGCTGCAGCGCGAACGCGTGCGTGGCGAACGGCAGCACCTGCGGCGGCTCGCTCGGCACCTGCACCAACCAGTCGTGTCAGAGCGGGGCCTGCGGCGCGAGCGGCAAGGCCTGCTGCCCCGGCAACCCGAACGGCAACGGCTCGAACGGCAACATGTGCACGGCCTCGGGCATCGCCTGCGACAGCGGCGGCAACTGCAACGCGTGCGGGGGCGCGGGTCAGCCCTGCTGCACCGGCAACGTGTGCAGCGGGGGCGGCTGCTGCGATCACAACACCCGCACATGCGTTGGCGCCAGCGGCACGTGCTCCGGCGGGCAGGGGCAGTGCGCTGGCGGCGGATGCGGCGGCGGGACCTGCGGCAAGCTCGGTGAGGCGTGCTGTGGCGGGAATGTCTCCTGCACCGACTCGTTCACGGTTTGCTCGGGTGGTTCGTGCGCCTCGTGCGGCGGACTGAATCAGCCGTGCTGCAGCGACAACAACGCGTCAGCCTGGTGCGAGGCGCCCTACGGCTGCAACAACGCGGGGACGACGTGCGTCGCGTGCGGCGCGACCGGTCAGCCCTGCTGCCCCGGCGCCGTGTGCTTCGGCACCACCTGCAGGGGGAGGAACAACACCTGCCGATAGAGCTCGTCGGACGAGCTCTAGTCTCCTGACTTTCGCATCTCTCGCGCGATGGCGTCGATCGCGCGAGCGTGCAGTCTGCTGCCCCAGGACTTCGACAGCCCCAGCGACGCCGCCGCCTGCTCGAGGGTCTCGTCGCCGAAGTAGTGCCTCTCCACGAGCGTTCGCTCGGCGTCCGGCAGACGCGCGACGACCGACCGGACTCGCGCGACGAGCTCCGCGTTGGCCACCAGGTCTTCCGGCGTCGGATCGTGCCCGTCGGCTCCGGCGCGCTCGCGCGCGGCGGCGGCCATCGATCCGACGGCCATCGCCGTGGCGAGGCCCGCGAGGTAGGTCGTCAAGCGCGCCTCGGCCGCCTCCGGGGTCGCGGCCGGGCTCGCGGCGTCCTCCTCGTCGTAAGCCCCCTGCTGCCCGTCGGCCGCCCCGATCGCCCTGAGCTCGCGGTAGACGCGCCTCGGCAGGGCTCCCCACTGGCGCACACCGTCGATGAGCGCGCCCCGGATGCGCAGGTTCGCCCAGCGGCGGAACGGAACGCCGTGCGCTTCGTCGAACGTGCGCGCCGCCTGCAGCAGCCCCTCTCGCCCGAAGGAGCGCAGGTCGTCGAGCGTGACCAGCGGGGTCGCCAGCCGGCGAGCGACCTGGCGCGCGTTGAGGTCCACCAGATCCAGCTCGGACCGGAAGCGGGCGAGGACCTCGGGTGCGTCGGAGACGCCCGGTGTGGGCGGCGCGGGGAGGGGTGGTTGCACGGGCGAGCGACCAGACGATTCACGCGAGCCGCGCGCGGAGTCAAGGTCCACGGAGGGGCAGAAAGAAGAGAAGCGAGGTGGTCCGGCCACTCTTCCGATCGGACGGCGAGGTTGGTACGGTCCGCAGTTCCTATGGGAGAGAGCGGCGACAAGCCCGACCGCGGAGACTCGGCGATGACCGGCGAGCCCCCGCCGGGGCTGCAGCACGTGCGAGCCGCCTGGCGCAGCTGGCTCTCTGCGCTCGCGACCGATGCCGAGGCGGCGATGGCTGCGGCGCTCGCCTACGAGTCGCTTCCGCCCGAAGCGCGCGACGCCTGGCTGGACGCCCTCCAGGCGGACGCGCCGGCGGTGGACGTTCCGGCCGTCGCCCTGTACGCGCCGCTCCTCGCGGTCGAGTCGGAGGAGTCCCGGCGCGAGCGCATCGAGGCCGCCATCGCGAGCGACCGCCTGTCGCCCGCCGTGGACGACTCCGGGGCGCGCGCCCTGCGCGGCGTCGCGAAGGACGGGACGCACGCGTGCGTCGTCGTGGCGCCGGTGTACCTCGATTTCGTGCAGGTCCTCCGGTGCCGCTACACGCCCCAGGGCGGCTTCATCGCGGTCCGGCACGATCCCCTGCGCCACTCGGGCGATCTGCAGCCCGTGCTCGACGTGGACGGGGTCGCCGTGGAGCCGACGCCGCTGCGGGTGGTCGTCGAGGAGCTCGCGCACGCCATCCTGGCCGACAAGCGCGGCCAGCGGGCGACGCCGACGGCGGTCGCCTCGTTCGCGCATCTCTTCGGGCCGTGCCTCGACGAGGTCGAGGATGCCGACCCCCCGCGGCCCTGATATACGTCCCGCGCGATGCCCGACGCGCTCGATCGCCGCTGCGGGACCTGCGCCCGGTTCGTGCGAGTCATCGAGAGCATCGGTGACACGGGCGAGGTCACTCGCAAGGGCGAGTGTCTGCTCGGCGTGTGGCCGTCGCCGCTCTTCGAGACCAGCACCTGCTCGCAGTGGGTGCGTCGCGGGGAGTTCAAGGCCCGCCCCGAGCCCCGCGCCCGCGCCCCGCGCTTCCGGGCACCGGTTGGGTCGCGAGAATCGCGCGAGATCGTGCCCCGTTCACCGCTGGCCCTCCCGGAGGATCTTCTCGACATGGACGCAGAGAGTTTCAGAAGAGTGCTCACCGAGGTGATCCGCGACGAGCTGGGGGTGGGCGACGCGGCCATCGCCGGCAAGTGGGACGGGGGGGAGATGATCCTGAAGCCCGGCCCCGGCAAGGAGGGGCTGCAGGAGAAGCACGTCCCGCTCGGCGCGCTGTTCCACAAGATCGTGATGATCCGCGATCGGCTGCGCGTCCTCGAGCAGAAGATCAACGGGCATCCCAAGCTGGGCGCGGACGACAAGGTGCAGATGCAGCAGTACGTGACGGCCTGCTACGGTTCCCTGACGACGTTCAACGTTCTATTCGCGAACCGTGAAGACCAATTCGTGGGGCAGAAGGGCGACGAGTAGGGCGTGTCGTCCACTGCGACACGCCACAGTCTCCCGTAGGTCGACTAGCCTGGTCGTGTGCGCGGTGGTCGCGCTCGCGGCGGCGTGCGGCGGCGCGAGCGCGTCGCCGCCGCCGGGCGTGTCGAGCGTGCCTGCGCGCGGGCCGGTGGAGTTCGCGTTCGAGTCGCTGGACGCGCGGCCGGTCACGTCGGACGCGACGCGCGGGAAGCCGACGGTGCTGGTCTTCGTGACGACGGGGAGCCTGCACGCGCAGGCGCAGGTGGATTTCGTGCTCGCGATGGCGCGAAACGACGGGGGCCGCGTCAACTACGCGCTGGTGGGGCTCGAGCGGCGGGACAGCCGGGAGCTGGTGGAGCTGTACGCGAAGGCGCTGTCGGTCCGGTTCCCCGTGGCGATGGCGGACGAGCAGACGCTGGCGGGCGAGGGAGCCTTCGGTGACGTGAGCGTGGTGCCGGTGACGGTGGTGCTGGACCGCGCCGGGAGGGTCGTGTGGCGGGTGGATGGGCGGGTGGCGAGGAGCGAGGAGATACGCGGGGCGATGAGGGGGTTGTAGGTTCGGTGAGAAGGGAGCGCGTGATTGCGCGCGGCATGAGGCTGCATGGCGGAAGTCGATCCCGAGCACGGTCACGAGCCCGCGCACCTCGTCCTCGTGCCCGTGGCGTCGGCGACCCCTCGCGCAACGTCTCCCTCGCGGCGGCCGATAGAGGAGGGTGACCCCTCACGGCGTTGCGCTACGCTTCCGACCATGGTCTCTGCCCGCTCCGAGCTCTCTTCGTCCTCTCCGGCGGGTGAGGTGCGCATGCTCGTGCACGGGGTGTCGTGGAACGATTACGTCGTCGCCCGCGAGGCGCTCGAGCATTCGGGCCTTCGAATGGCCTTCTGCGACGGCGAGCTCGAGCTCATGAGCCCTCTGAGGCCGCACGAGGAATGGAAGACGAACATCGCCCGCCTCGTGGAGCTCTGGGCCCTCGAGCGAGACGTCCCCCTCTATGGCTACGGCTCGACGACGTTCAAGAACGCTCTTCGCAAGCGCGGCGTCGAGGCGGACGAGTGCTACTGCGTCGGCGCGCAGATGGGCGAGTGGCCGCAGATCGTCGTCGAAGTGGTCCACACGCATCCGTTCGAGATCGACCGGCGCAAGCTGTACGAGGCCCTCGGCGCGCCGGAGCTGTGGATCTTCGAGCAGGGTGCGTTCTCCATCTGGCACCACCACGGAGGCGCGTACTGCCGCGTGGACCGGAGCACGCTCCTGCCCGAGCTCGATTTCATGCGGCTCGCGCAGCTCGCGGTGCGCGTCGATCAGCCCGAGGCGCTCAAGGAGTGGCGTGAGGTGATTCGCACGCGCTGAGGAAGGACCGGGAGCGGGCGGCTTCGGCGCGGGCCTGAACTACGGCATGGTGCAGGACGCCTTCGGCACCGTGCCGGTGACGGTGCCCCGCGGGCGGAGAGAGCATGGCCGCCTGGGCGACGGACCTCGTCAACGGGAAGACGACCCAGGTCGGTCCCTGACGTTCAGCCGAGCTTCTTCACCAGCTCCGGCTTGATGACCTTGCCCACCGCGTTGCGCGGCAGCTCCTGCATCAGGAAGACCTGCTTGGGCACCTTGTAGGACGCGAGCCGCTCCTTCGCGAACGCCCGGAGGCTCTCGGTGCCGCACTCGCCCTCGCGGCCCGCCCGCGCCACGACGCACGCCACCACGCGCTCGCCCCACGTCGCGTCCGGCAGGCCGACCACGGCGACCTCGGCGACGGCTGCGTGCTCGCGGAGGGTCTCCTCGATCTCGAGGGCGCTGAGCTTGTAGCCGCCGCTCTTGAGGATATCCACGCTCGTCCGCCCGAGGATCTTCACGTAGCCGTCGGGCTCGCGCGCGACGGTGTCGCCCGTCTTGAACCAGCGCTCGCCGTCCAGGGTGACGAAGGCGTCGCGCGTCGCCTCGGGCCGCTCGTGGTACGCCGCGAACACGCTCGGGCCGGCGATCCACAGCTCACCGGTGTCACCGTCGCTCCCGTCGTCGCCCACGACGCGCGTGCGCACCGTGCGGAGAGGCAGGCCGACGCTCCCCGGACGTCTCTTCTCGGGCGCGAGCGGGTTGGACATCCCGACGCCGATCTCGGTCATCCCGAAGCGCTCGAGCGGGTAGGCCCCGGTGAGCGCGCGCCACCGCTCACCCAGCGTCACGGGGAGCGCCGCGCTGCCGCTCGTGACGAGGCGCAGCGTCCTCGCCGCGGCCGTCCAGCGGGCGCGCGTGGCGGCGTCCGCCTCGTCGAACGCGGCGAAGAGCTTCGCGTGGACCGTGGGCACTCCCATGAACACCGTCGCGCGAGCCATCGCCTCCCACGTCGCGCGCGCCTCGAAGCCGCCGAGGAAGCGCGTCGCGGCGCCTGCGCCGAGGGCGGTCAGGAACGCGATGCCGAGCCCGTGAAGGTGGTGAAGGGGCAGGGTGTGCAGCAAGACGTCGCCTTCGTGCCAGTCCCAGGCCTCGCCCACGAGCTCCTGCTGGGTGCCCAGGTTGGCGTGAGTGATGACGGCGCCCTTCGGCTTCCCCGTCGTGCCGCTCGTGTAGAGCTGCAGCGCCGGATCCCCGGCGCGAGGCTCGGCGGCGACGCGCCCTCGCGGGGCGACCAGGAGCGCCTCCGCGTCGAGGATGCGCCGCTCGGGCGCCAGGAAGGTCACGCGCTCGCGGAGCTCGGGCGACGCCACGACGGTGCGCACGCCCGCGTCGGCGCAGAAGTACGCCGCCTCCGGCGGGGGGTGCAGCGGGGAGAGGACGACCACGCACCCGCCGGCGCGCAGCACGCCGAAGAAGCAGGCCACGAACGTGGCGCCGGGCGACACGAGCAGCGCGACTCGCTCCCCTTCGAGGGAGCTCCTTCCCTCGAGGAGCGCGGACGCGACGCGGTCGGCCGCGTCGCCGGCGTCGTGCCAGGAGGTCGCGCCGCGGGTGTCGAGCACGAGCGGTCGAGCCTCGCTGGCGCGCGCGAGCCAGCGGGCGAGGAGAGGCGAGGGCGCGGACATCGACCGTATGGATGGCACAGCCCGGCCCGGAGACGAGAGAAATACGAGCCGGTCAGTGCACGTCGCCGACGAGCAATGCGAAGGCACCCACGAGGACCTCCTCGGGCGAAGCGCCCCCCTGGCGGGCCACGCCGCCCTTGTCGATCGTGAATCCGTGGTCGCCGAAGACGAAGAGGAGAGTGTGGGGCGCGAGGGCCCCCGCGTGACGCGCGATCACGTCGGCCACCCCTTCGGCGACCTCGGGGAGCGCCCGCGCCACGTTGCCGCGGGCGGCCTGAACGCGCGCCTCGACGAGGTCCAGCTTGTGGATCTCGCGCGGGCCGACCCGTAGCCGGCGGACGTACTCGGCGGTCCGCGAACGCTGCAGCTCCGCCTCCGCCTCGAGCTCGCCGGGCGCGCGCAGCGCCTCGACGCCTCGCGCGATCGTCTCGAGCTGGCGCATGGTGGTGGTCGGCAGGGCGCTCCAGAGCACCAGCTCGTCGGTGACCGAGGCGCCGACGCTGAGCTTCGACGCGACCCGCTCGTGCACCAGGCGCGACACGTCCCATCGCATCCCGTCGACCAGCAGCAGCCGCGTGGTCCGGGCGCCGTGGAGGCGCGCGATCCTCGCGGCCACCTCGTGCGCGTCCAGGACCATCCGGGGCCGCTTCGTGGTCGCCGCGAAGGTGGGGAACGCGTCGGCGTAGCCCTTGGCGAACGTGCTCCGGAACTCCTCCTGTGCGGCGCGCGCGCGGGGATCGTCGAGCCCGGCGGCGATCGCGTTCGCCAGCGGCATGTAGCAGTCGGTGAAGAGCTTCTCGAGCGCCGAGAGGGGCTGCGGCCCCCGAGCTGCGGCGAGCTGGAGGGTCCAGGCGCGCCAGGCTTCTTCCCGCTCGACGACGCTCGCGCCGGCAGTGTGACGGGCCAGGTCGGAGGTCGGGGTCGGGGTCGAGGTCGGGGTCGGGGTCGGGATCCCGCGGTTCCCCAGCAGGGCGCCGAGCGTCACCGGCTCTCCGTACCCGCGCGTGCTCGCGTCGCGTGCGTCGAGAATGAGCACGAACGGCCGGTCACGAGTCGCTTCAGTCAGGAACCTTAGGGTGGTGCAATCCTCCGGCGCGAGCGCGGCCGTCGCTCCGGCGAGCGGGCGCAGGGGGCCGAGCACCAGGGCGATGCCCGTGGCGCCGGTTCGCCGCGCCCGGAACAGCTGATCGCTGAGGACGCCGTCGCAGTCGGCGGCGCTCGCCATGCCGGGCCCGGTCGCGCCCCGCGCGGCGAGCTCGCGCTCGATCGCGTCATCGATGGCGTCCGCCAGCCGGCCCCGCGCCGACGGGCCGATGCCCTCCAGCTCGACCACGACCATCCCCGCTCGCGCGAGCTCTGCGCAGGCGGCGTCTCGCTCGTCGAGCGGCGCGAAGCAGGAGCGGTCTGCGCGCGCCGCCGGCGCCGGCTCGCCGCCGCTGGTGGGCAGGGGGCGCGTGAAGGTCTCTTGCGCAGACGCGTCGGTCATGATCCTCGCGTGCGATGTAGGCATGGGCGGAGGCTCTTGGCCCAGTTTGTGGCGGGCGAGATCGCGCAGCCGCGCGTTGACCGAGAGAGGACGGATGTTATGGTTTTTGACGTTGTTCCCTCTGCCAGGTTCGTGGACATTGCCGCATCACATGGATCCCTTGCGACCAAGAACCAGGGAGGCCATCTCCGCTCGGTGTGCATGCCGTTCCGCCTCGAAAGAGGGCCGGAAACGGAAGCCTAAAGCGCGGTCAACGCCTCCCACCTAGCCGTTGGCTAGGGGTTCATGCGTCCGGCACACGGCCCAGGCGGTACGGAACGACGCTTGCGGGCGCGCCTCCCAAAGAGGTGGCGCCCGCGCCTATGTCACGGCGGCGACGCGCCGGTGGAGCCACTCCGCGACGCGTGGCACCACGAGCGGGACGCGGCTGTGCAGCAAGAGGTGCTCCGTCCCCTCGAAGACGGCCATCTCGATCGTGGCGCGGGTGAGCTTGGCCGCCTGGCGCATCTGGAAGGCGACCGGGAAGATGACGTCGTTCTGCGCCTGGATCGCGAGGACGTGGTGGCGCATCTCCGCGAAGGGCTTCGGGGGCGGGGCGGAGGCGAGGTCTCCCGTGGCCCGCAGCGTGTAGACGGAGACGCCGAGCGGGTCGTCGGCCAGCAGCTGGGCGGCCGTCGTCCACCCGAGCGACTCGCGTCTCAGGTTCACGTAGGTCGACACCGGCACCGGCATGGTCGGCAGCAGCCGCCCGAGCACCGGGAACAGCGAGCGCAGCGGCCCGAGGCGTCGCGCCAGCGTGCCCTCGCCCAGCAGCTCCGCGCATTCGGGATCGGAAAGGTCGGCGAAGTTCTGCGGGATGACCCCGGCGAGCTCCGGGAGCAGCGTGGCGGCGTACATGGCGATGATCCCGCCCTGGCTCGACCCGCTCAGAAAGTACGGGCCCGGACAGGTCCTCTGCGCGTACCTCACGACGGCGACCGTGTCCTGGACGAACCCCGCGACCGTGAAGTCGCCCCGGCGGCCGAACGAGCGGCCGTGGCCGCGGGGGTCGAACGCGAGGACCGTGAAGCCCTGGTCCGCGAGGGTGCAGATGAGCTCGACGTAGGCGACGACGTGGGTGCCGGTCCCGGGAACGAAGACGACCGTCCCCAGGCTCCTGCCCGAGGTCGGCTCGATCCGCTCCGCGTGCAGGGTCCCCCCCTCGACCGGCACGGCGACGGGGTTCTGCCTGGCGTGCAGGTGCCCGAGGTTCTGGTGCGCAGCGATCTCGAGAAAGAACTCCTCGACGACGGCGGGCAGCCGGCGCCCTGCCCAAGCTCCGCGCTCCAGGTCCCTCAGCAGGGCCTTGTCGCGAGTCCCCATCTCACGCGACCGGACGGATCTTGGCGGGGGCCGCGCCGGAGAGCCCGGCCGGCCGTCCGGCCGCGTCCTCGCGGGCGAGCTCGTAGCTGCCCGCGTCGAAGCGTCGCGTCCTCAGGCGGTACTCGAACGTGAAGCCCGGCCACGCCGTCGTGTTCTTCCCGGACTTCGTGAGATACCAGCTCGCGCACCCGCCCTGGTTCCACACCGTGCCCGCGAGGCGCTTCTGGAGCTTCTCGTTGTACCGCCTGCCGACCTCGCGCCGCACCTCCACCGACTTGAGCCGCTTCGCGCGCATCGTCTTGATCGCGTCGACGATGTACGCGAACTGCGACTCCATCATGAAGATCATCGACGAATGCCCGAGCCCGCAGTTGGGGCCGAGGATGAGGAAGAAGTTGGGGAACCCCGGGACCGTCGTGCCGAGGTAGGCCTCGATGCTGTCGCGCCACGCTTCGGCCAGGGCCACCCCGCCTCGCCCGAGGATCGGGAAAGGGGGCTTGGCCTCGGAGGTCTCGAAGCCCGTCGCATAGACGATCACGTCGACCGGGCGCTCCTTGCCGTCCCTGGTGACGATCGAGCGCTCCTTGATCTCGGCGATCCCCTCGCTGACGAGCTCGACGTTCTCTCGCTGGAGGGCCGGGTAGAACTCGTTCGAGAAGAGGACTCGCTTGCACCCGAGGCGAAAGTGCGGCGTCAGCTTCGCCCTGAGCGCCGGGTCGCGCACGCTCTGCTCGAGGAAGCGCAGCGAGCGCAGCTCGCGGATCCGGTTCAGGCGCGGCTCGACGACGTAGCCGACGGCCATCGCCTCGAGGATCCAGTAGATCCCGCGGCGCGCCAGCATCTGCAGCTGCGGCCTCTTGCGGAACATCGCCTGCTCGCGTGCCGTGATCTCACGATCCGGCTTCGGCACGACCCACGCGGCCGTGCGCTGGAAGACGTGCATCTTGCCGACGCGCGCGGCGATCGACGGGACGATCTGGATCGCGCTCGCGCCCGTGCCGACGACGGCGACCGTCTTGCCCTCCAGCGGGTAGTCGTGATCCCATCGGGCCGAGTGCATCGACTTGCCCTGGAACTTCTCGCGCCCGGGGACGTCGGGGAACACCGGCTTGCTGAGGGCGTGGCCGGAGCCGGAGACGACCACGCGCGCGCTGAGGGTCTTGCCGTCGCCCGTCGTCACGGTCCACTTGCCGGTCCGCTCGTCGAACGACCCGCCGGTCGCGGAGGTGCCGAAGCGGATGTGCGGGCGGATGCCGTACTTGTCCGCGCAGTGCTCAAGGTAGGCGAGGATCTCGTCCTGCGGGGCGAAGAAGCGCGACCAGCCAGGGTTCGGCTCGAACGAGTAGGAGTACAGGTGAGAGGGGATGTCGCACGCGATCCCCGGGTAGGTGTTGTCGCGCCAGGTCCCGCCGAGGCGGTCCGCGCGCTCGATGATGACGAAGTCGTCGATGCCCGCCTGCTTCAGGCGGATGGCCATGCCGATGCCGGCGAAGCCGGCTCCCACGATCAGGATGTCGTTGCCGGTGTTGCCCATCGGTGATACGTGTATCGGCCAGATGGTCGACAGTCAAGGTCGGATGCGCGATTATTGGCTTCTCATGGCCGAAATCAGCGCGCATTCGATCGCGATTGCTCTATCGGCGAGTGTAGGACGATGAGCGTCGTCCGCGGGCTGACGCGCGAGGAGACGAAGCTCATCACGCGCCGGCGCCTGATGGAGGCTGCGGCGCGCATTCTGCGCGAGTCGGGCTACGGGGGCCTGAGCGCGAGCGCCGTCGCCCGGGAGGCGGGGGTCGCCCAGCCGACCTTCTACGTGCACTTCGTGGACAAGGACGACCTGGTCCGCACGCTCGCGCGCGAGAAGGTCGAGTCGCTTCGTCGACCGCTGAGAGAGGCCCGGGCGCAGTTCATTCGCGGCTCGGGGATGGACGCGGTGCGGCAGACGTTCCGCCTGCCGCTGCAGGCTCTCCTCGAGCAGCCGGAGCTTTTCCGGCTGTACGTCCAGGAGGCGCACCAGCCGAACAGCCCTTTCGGCGAACAGGCGCGCCGGCTCCGCAGGGAGCTCCAGGCCGATCTCGTCGAGGATCTCGTCTCCCTCGGAGCGCCCGCGCAGACGCGGCCGGACCGGGACCGGCTCGACATGATGGCCGACGGGATGCTCGCGCTCGTCGAGGCGCTCGGGCTGGGGTTCGTGGAAGGCCGTTACAAGGACGTCGACGCGCTGGTCGAGGTGCTCACGCAGTTCGCGGTGGGCACGCTCGCCTTGCTCGGGGTCCTCGGTGAGCGGCCGGCCGCGGGAACGACGGAAACGTGACGGCGCGCGGCAGGGGTGTCATGATCACCTCGTGGCATCGCTCCGGGAGCAGCTTCTCGCGGTCATGGATCGGAAGCACCACTGGGGGTACCCGGCCCTGACGCGGCCCGGGCTGGCGCGCGAGCAGCTCCTGGCGCACTTCCGGCACGAGTACCTGGTCTACGTGCGCGACTTCCCGGCGCTGCTCGGGCGCGCGCTGGGGATCACCTCGCCGCTGGAGGACGTGCGCCGCTCCCTCGCGGAGAACCTGTACGAAGAGCAGACGGGCGGCCTCTCGGGGACGGCCGCGCACCCGGAACTGTTCCTGCGCATGATGGCGGGGCTGGGCTTCGAGCGACGGACCTTCGCCGACGACGACGCGTGGCTTCACCCGGCGGCGCGCCGTTACCGCGATCTGCTGCGAGCGCGCGCGTCCGCCGCCCCGTGGCAGGCTTCGGTCGCGCTGCTCACGATCTTCGTGGAGGGGAGCGTGAACGAGCGCGAGGAGCTGGGAGGCACCTTCGTGCGGCGCCGCGGCGGCAGCGCCGTCCTGGAGCACCCGCTGGTGAAACACTACGGCTGCAGACCCGAGGCGATGGAGCTGACGCGCGCGCACGCGCAGGTGGAAGGCGGCCACCGCGGCGACGCCTGGCGGATGGTGCTGGCGCACTCGCCTGACGACAGCGACGTCGCGCGAGCCGTCGTCGAGACGTGCGAGCAGGCCCTCGGCGCATGGCTGGAGTACAGGGACGGCGTCGCCGAGCGAATGCAGTTGCAGCGCGAGGCTGCCGCTTAGCAGGCTACGTGGCGCCCTTGGCGTCCTGGCGGTCATTCTTCTCACCGAGCACCCGCTCGCGCAGGAACGTCTCGATGCGCGCGTCGACCAGCTCGGCCTGCTCGAGCGGCGCCACGTGCGTGCCCCCCGGCACCATCAGGAGCTCTCCCCTGGGCAGGGCGCCGGCCATGGCATGGGCGAGGAACGACGGCGTGAACGTGTCCTTCTCTCCCGCGACGACCAGCACGGGGACGTCCACTAGCCCGAGCAGGTCGCCCGCGCTGTGCCTCCCCGCGGCGCGCAGCATGCGCAGGAACATCGGGAAGTCCACGTGGGTCATGTGCGAGAGATACGGGAGCATGTCCTCCGCGTGCAGGTGCTCCCGGTCGACCTCCCCCGACTCGAGCGCGATCTTGAGCGCGAGGCCCTCCGGGATGCGGCTCCAGAGCGCGCGCACCAGGTTCGGGGCGCGCTGCGCCACGTCGAGCATCGCAGGCAGGATCAGGTCGAGCAGCGGCAAGCCGTGGAAGGTGCTCGTCACGTTGCCGAAGCTTCCGCACAGGAGCACCAGCCCGCGTATGCCCTCCGGGCGCTGACGGTACGCTTCGAGCACGACCTGGCAGCCCATCGAGTGCCCGAAGAGCACGCAGGGAGGGTCTCCCACGTGCCGGCGGACGCTCCCGAGATCCTCGGCGAGGGCGGGGATGTCGATCCGGTCCGGATCCGCCGGCGGCGCGCTGCGACCGTGTCCCCGGTAGTGCCAGTGTACGAGCGGGACAACCCTCGAGAGATCGTCCCACAGGTACTTCCAGATGAACCCGTCGCAGAGGATCCCGTCGCAGAGGATCGCGTGGACGCGGTTTGCAGCCGCGGGCGCCGTCCCGCGCCCGTGGACGTAGAGCCGGGTGCCGTCTACCCCGAGCGCGAAGGACCGGTGCTCATCGAGCGGCCGCTCTACTGGGTGAGCGGCGTCCGGCGAGATCAGCCGCCCTCCTCGTCGTCGCCGCCCTCGACGTCGTTGACGCTCGGCAGCTTCTTGATCTCCGTGCGCGAGATCTTCCACGCACGTTGCACTACCCACGAGAGCGACCGGTCGAGGCGGGCCGCCTCTTCCTTGATCTCTTGGAGCATCGACTCGGGGAAGTACAAGCTTTGCTTGCGCTTGTCGGTCTTGGAGCCTTGCAGGTTCGCCGCAGACTCCTTCTCACTCGTCGCCAATGGGGCCTCCTTCTGATGAAGCTATGCGGAACATGGGGGAGAGCGCTCCCGCTTTCCATCCATGAGAGCACCCCTACTATCGGCCTCCTTACGGCGGGGATCAAGCTGAGTCATATTCCCACGTCATGCGACCGACGACCGCCACCCGGAAAAGCCTCCTTCTAGCCGCCCTGACCGCCAGCGCCTTCGCCGGGGGCGCGTGCGCGACGGCCGTCGGCCGGGGCGCCGCAGCCGCCGGCGCGGATACGCCGTACGCCGCGATCGAGCAGCTCGGCCGCGTCCTGGTCGACATCGAGAACGACTACGTGGAGCCGGTCGACCGGTCCCGGCTCTTGAACGGGGCCATCGAGGGCATGGTGGCCGAGCTCGACCCCCACTCGAGCTACATGCCGCCCGACGAGTTCCAGGCCTTCCAGAGCGACACCCAGGGCGAGTTCGGCGGCATCGGCATCGAGGTGGAGACTCGCAACGGGCAGCTCATCGTCCTGTCGCCCATCGAGGGGTCACCCGCCGAGCGCGCGGGGATCCGGAGCGGGGACGTCGTCGTCGGGGTCGACGGGACGGAGCCGGGCGCGGGATCGCTCGACAAAATCGTCAAGCACCTGCGCGGGGCGCCGGGGTCCAGGGTCCGGGTGACGGTGCGGCGGCAAGGGGGGACCGACGTCCTGACGTTCGAGCTGATCCGCGAGGTGATCCACGTGCCGAGCGTCTCTTACAAGCTTCTGCCGGATCGCGTGGGGTACGTGCGCGTGAAGCAGTTCCAGGAGCGCACGCACGACGAGCTGCTCGACGCGGCGGCCACCTTGCGGGCGCGCGCCGGTGCCCCCCTGGCGGGTCTCGTGTTCGACCTGCGCAGCGATCCCGGGGGCCTGGTCGACCAGGCGGCCGATGTCGCCGACGAGTTCCTCGATGAAGGGGTCATCTACACGGCGCGCCATCGCGGGCAGATCGTCGACGAGGTCAAGGCGCGCGCGGGTGGCGTGTTCGCGCGCCCGCCGTGCGTCGTGCTGGTCGACCAGTACACGGCGAGCGCCTCGGAGCTCGTCGCCGGCGCCTTGCAGGATCACAAGCGGGCCAGCGTGGTGGGGGAGACGACGTTCGGCAAGGGGAGCGTCCAGGCGATCATCGCGCTGCCCGGGGGCGCGGGCATGCGGCTCACGGTCTCGCGCTACTACACCCCCAACGGCCGGGCGATCCAGGCCGAGGGCGTGCACCCGGACGTCGCGGTCGAGATCAAGAAGGGCGACCAGAGCCCGGGCGTCCGGGAGAAGGATCTCGAGGGCCACCTCGCGGCGGAGCCCGGCGTGGCGGCCGCCGCCGCCTCGCGCAGCGTTCTCGTCGACGGCGACGCCGGTCTTCCGTCGGCGGGCTCGGGCGGCAGGGAAGCTCGCAACGTCCCCGACGATCCGGCCAAGGGCGCCGACGCCGTGCTCAAGGTCGGCTGGCAGGTGCTTCACCAGGCCATGGGCCGATAGCGAGGCGAGCTACCCGGCCTGCTCGGCGAACGCTTCGAGCTGCCGGTCGACCACCTGGTGGAGCTCGCGGTTGCCGTCCTGGCGGTGCCTCGCGACGCGCCCCTGGTACTTGTGCGCCTCGCCCAGGAACAGCCGCAGCAGGTCGCCCTCGATGCGCTCGGCCGCGAGGCCGTAGCCCAGCTCCTCGAGGTAGCGGGCGTTGAGCACCTGCTCGTACTGGTTGACGACCGGCACGCTCAGGATGGGCTTGCCGAGGTAGAGCGCCTCGCCGATGAGCGACAGCCCCCCGTTGGAGACGACGGCGCGCGCCGTCGCCAGATCCTCGACGAAGCCGTCCTCGCTGAACTCCTTCAGCGTGCAGTTGCCGCGGCGCGCGTTCTTGCGCAGACCGTAGACGACGAACGGCACGTCCTTGACGCGCGCGAGCTCGTCGAGGAGCTTCGCGTCGCTCGTCGACGTCTGGTAGACGAGCACGTGCGCGCCGGTCCGCGCCCGCTTCTTCGCGTCGAGGATCGCCCTGCGCAGGATGGGAGGCACCAGGGTCGTCGTGTCCGCGTACTTCTTGCGGACGGGCGGCTGGAAGAAGCTCGTGATGACGTAGTGATCGCAGCCGGGGAGCTTGGCGCGCACGAACGCCTTCGTCATCTGATAGTCGATCTTGTGCCCCTTCCTGGCGAACTTGCCGACCTTGCAGCGGCTGATGATCTGCTGGTTGTCGATCGACAGGATCGGCAGGCCGTGACGCCGGGCGAAGAGGTACGCGAACGAGTCGAAATCGCTGATGACCGCGTCGGGGCGGAACCTGGCGACCTTGTCGAAGTAGGCGCCGACGTTCGCCGCGAGCATCGACGGGGCGGCGAGCACGTTGCGGGCCAGCGTCCCGTCGCGGTCCATGCGGTTGTCGACGTACCGGATGGTCAGGCCCCTGATCTCGACCACGTCGTCGAACGACTTGGCGAGGAAGGCGTGCGCGCGCCCGCTGACGACGATCTTGACCTGGTGCCCGCGCGCGACCAGGTGCTCGCAGACCACCTGGCTGCGCGTCGCGTGCCCCATCCCCTCGCCGACGACGCCGTACAGGATTCTCACCGGCTCGTCCTCGACGGGTCAGCCGCGAACGCGGATCGACCAGGTCAGCTTGGCGAGGCTCTTCAACACGTTCGGGACGCGCTTGAACAGGTTGATGCTCGGCGGTCGCTTCTCGATGATGTGAACGGGCACTTCCTTGATGATGACGCCCGCGCGGTCGGCGCGGATCACGAGCTCGCTGGCGAACACGTCCTTCTCGATGAGGCACGCCTGCACGACGTCGAGCAGCGCCTGGCGGCGGAACGCCTTGAGGCCGTGCGTGTCCGTCCCGCGGAAGCCGAGCATCACCTTGAGCAGCGTGGAGTACGCGATGCTGGCCGCGTGGCGCACGAAGGGGCGGTCGTCTTCCGCGCCGGCTGCCAGCTTGCTGCCGATCACCAGATCGGCCTCGCCGGTCTCGAGGATGTCGACGGCGCGCTTGTGGAACTCCGCGTCGCAGAGGTCGATCTCGTCGCAGATGATCAGGTCTCCCCGCGCCAGGAGGATGCCCTGCTTGAGGGCCTTGCCGTAGTTCGGCTCGCCCATGCTGATGATCTTCACCTGGCCGTCGCTCGGGTCGCCGTACTTGGCGGCGAGCTCCTGACCGATCGCCACTGTGCGGTCCTTCGAGCCGTTCTCGGCGAGGATGACCTCGTAGCTCCAGCCGAGCGGCTTGAGGCGCTCGCGCAGATCGACCATGGCCGCGTGGAGGATCGCCTGCTCGTTGTAGACGGGAATGACGATGGAGATGTGTGGCTGCGCCAGCTGCGGGACGGGACGCGGTCTTTGCCTGTTCAAAGCTGCCATCGGAAGTGCCCCAGGGATGTGCGAGACAAGAAATTGGTGAACTTCTTTAGCCGAAGCTCGACACGAGCGCCCGCGCTTCGACGATGTTGTCCTCGATCGCGCAGTAGGTCCACCCGCCGTAGCGGCCCAGGGACCATACCCCACTTCTGGCCAGCAGGCCGGCGAGGCGCGTGTGCTCCGAAAGAGACTGGCGCGTCACGTGGACGTAGGCCGGGTCGAGCACGACCGAGTGCTCGGCGACGAGGCGCTGGCCGGTGACCACCCCCTCCCGCTTCAGGTCCGCCAGGACGCGCTCGCGCATCCGGGGGACGTCCACCGGGGCGTCCTTCGGGAACCCCACCTCGACATAGAGGCTCAGGCGGTCGGTATCGAGGATGTTGTCGTACCAGCCTACCCGGTAGAAGACCGTCTCGCGGTCGGGGTAGTAGCCCCAGTGGACGCCGGCCTGGCCCTTCTCGTCGAAGCCGAGATTGAAGACGAGGACCTTGTTCCACGCCCAGGTCGACGGGTCGTGCGGCAGGCCGCACATCGCGGCGAAGCGGTCGAACGGCGCGCTCGACACGAGGCGCTCGAAGCGCAGCTCGCGACGGCTCGTCCGGGCGACCTTGCGCGCCAGGTCGACGGCGACCAGCCCCTCGCCCAGGGCGACGGCGCCTGGCCTCACGGCGCTCTCGATCGCGCGTACGTACTCGATCGCGCCGCCCTCCGGGTACGTGAACGTCGCGTTGTAGCTCGCGTTGTCCGGCGTCCTCATGTTGCGGATGACGTCCGTCAGGTCCGCGTGAGGAAAGAACCGGCCCATCGCGTCCTTGTCGAGGGACGCCAGGTCGCACGCGTACAGCTTCTCGTTATAGGGCACGAGGAATTTGTCGCAGATGCTCTTGCCGAACCGCGCATGGAGCATCTCCTTGAAGTTGCCCTCGGGCGCGGCCCCGTCCCTCTTCACGTCGCTGGAGCGCGCGAAGTAGAGGTCGTGCAGGCAGTCGATGAACTCGGCCTGGGGGAGCTGGTGGATGTTCTTCTGGAACGGGAAGTCGACGGCGTGCCCCTTGTAGGAGATGAAGCTCTTGCGCGCGACCGTGCGGACGCGCTGTGCTGCGGGCATGCGGTCGCGCAGCCACTTCTCGATGTCGGGGTGCCTGAAGTGAAAGAAGTGCCCCGAGTAGTCCCAGACGAAGCCGTCCTTCTCGACGGTCTTGCACCAGCCGCCGACTTCGCCGTCGGCCTCGAGCACGAGGTAGTCGCCGTCGCCGCGCTCGGAGAGCGCCGCGGCGGTGGCGAGGCCCGTGATGCCGGCGCCGACGATGAGGGTGCGAACGGAGTCCATGAGGGAGAGGGGGATGAAACAGGAAGATCAGAAGATCAGGAAGGCTTCTGATCTTCCCGATCCTTCTGTTCGCCTTCTCTTTGCCTTCGCCCCCTTGGGTAGCTCCCCAGGTGCTTGACCATCGGGCACTTCTCGCGCAGGCGCGCCATCGCGCGCTTCACGTTGTCGTCGTCGCGGTGCCCCTCGAGATCGGCGAGGAACACGTAGTCCCAGGGCTTCTCCCGGCTGGGGCGCGACTCGATCCGCGTGAGCGTGATCCCCTCCTCGTCGAAGACCGCGAGGACGCGCATCAGCGCGCCCCGCCCGTCGCGGAGGCTGAAGGCCACCGTGGTCTTGTCGTCGCCCGTGCGAGCCGCGTCTTCGAGCGCGACGATGATGAACCGCGTGAAGTTCTCCGCCTGGTCCTGGATCCGCTCGCGCACGACGGGCAGGCCGTACAGGTCGGACGCCAGGCGGCTCGCGACAGCGGCGCCGGCAGGGTCGGCGAGGGCGTCGCGCACGGCTGCGGTCGTCGAGGACGTCTGGACGAGCTGCGCGCCCCCGAGGTTCTTGGCGAGCCAGACCCGGCACTGGCCGAGCGGCTGCGGGTGGGAGTACACGCGCGCGATCGACGCCAGCCCGGACGCCCGCGTGAGCAGGCACTGGGACACCTCCAGCTCGAGCTCGGCGCGGATCAGCAGGTCGCCGCTCACGAGCGCGTCCAGCGAGTGGGGAACGGAGCCCTCGCTCGAGTTCTCGATCGGCACGATGCCGTAGGAGGCCTGGCGCCGCGCGACGGCGTCGAAGACCCCCTCCATCGTCGTCGCCTCGCAGTACGTCGCCGCGAGGCCGAAGAACGCCCGCGCGGCAGCGTGGGAGAACGTCCCCTCCGGGCCGAGGTAGGCGACCTTCAGCGACTCCTGGAGCGCCAGGCAGGCGCTCATCACCTCGCGATAGACCGCCCGGATGGCGTCCGCCGGGAAGCGACCCGCGCGCTGGGCGAGGCGGTCGAGCACCATGCGCTCGCGGTCGGGGTCGTAGGTCGGGAGGTTGGCTTCGCGCTTGGCGCGCGCGACGTCCCCCACGACCCGGGCCCGCTCGTCGAGCAGCTTGAGGATCCGGTCGTCGAGATCGTCGATGAGCTTGCGTAAATCGTCGAGGGCCAAGGCGGTGGATGACATAGCTCGCCGGACACACTAGCGCCCGGCGCGGCCCCAGCGTAGAGGTGGCTGCGAAGGAGTCGCCCACCCATGGCTGAAGGCTTGAACCGTGTGATGCTGCTCGGGAACCTGGGAGCGGACCCGGAGCTCCGCGTGACCCCCGGCGGCCAGGCCATCCTGAAGCTACGCCTCGCCACGAACGAGACGTACCTGGACCGCAACAACGTCCGTCAGGAGCGTACGGAATGGCACCGCGTCACCGTCTGGGGCAAGCGGGGGGAAGCGCTGGGCAAGATCCTGACGAAGGGAGATCTCCTCTTCGTCGAGGGCCGCCTGCAGACCTCGAGCTACGAGAAGAACGGCGAGAAACGATACTCGACCGAGGTCGTGGCCAACAACATCGTGCTCCCCGGGAGCGGTCGCGGCCGGGGCGAGGGGGCAGCCCGGGAGGGCGGGGCCAGCGCGCAGCGCGGAGCGCCGAGGGACACCGGCGCGGAGGCACCGTTCGACGAGGCGGTCGACGCCCCCAGCCCGGCCGGCGGCGGGGACGACGACATTCCGTTCTGAGCGCCTTGCGAGGCGGGCGCCTCGGCGCTACGGTGCCGCGCTCCATGAAGGACGGCATCCACCCCACCTACGTCGCCGCCAGCGTCTCCTGCGCATGCGGCAATAAATTCGTCACCCGCTCCACGCGCGGCGACTTCCAGGTGGACGTCTGCGCCGCCTGCCACCCCTTCTACACCGGCACGCAGAAGCTCATCGACACGGCAGGCCGGGTCGATCGCTTCCGCAAGCGCTATGAGAAGAGGACCGTCCTCGGCAAGGCCCCAGAGGTGAAGGCCGAGGTGAAGGCCGAGGNNCCGAGGCGAAGCCCGAGGCGAAGGCCCCCGGCGTCGAGTAGCGCGCCGCTCCCGGCGAGCGGCGGGCGCCGTCGTGCCGTATGCTCGTAGACCCATGCCGTCCGCTCCGTCACGCCCGTACATCGGGGGGCAGGCCGTCCTCGAGGGCGTGATGATGCGCGCCCCGCGCTCGTTCGCCGTGGTCGTGCGGCGGCGCGACGGCAGCCTGCTGGTGCGCGAGCGCGGGATGTCTGCCCGGCCCGGCGGGGTCGCCGCCTGGCCGTTCGCTCGCGGTCTCGCGGCGCTCGTCGAGTCGCTGCGCCTGGGCAACGAGGCGCTCCGCTTCAGCGTGGAGCAGCTCGAGCGCGACGCCGTCGGCGAGGAGGCTGCCCGCCGTGCCGGCGCCGGGCTCGGCGTCCTCGGGGCGCTCGGTCTCTCGCTCTTCGCGCTGGCGACGCGGGACGACGGGGCGGATGCCCACCCCGGCGAGCCGTCCGGGGCCAGGAAGGGCAGCTGGGTCATGCTGGCCGTAGCGATCGCTTTCTTCGTCGCGCTCCCGCAGGCCGCCGCCGCGGGTCTCAACCGCGTGCTGGGGCTCGGTCTGCCCGTGCAGAGCGCGCCGTTCCAGGCCATCACCGGCGCGCTCAAGCTGACGATCATCGTCGGCTACCTTCTCGTGATCCGCCGCGTGCCCGAGATAAGGCGAGTGTTTCAGTACCACGGCGCGGAGCACAAGACGATTTCGACCTACGAGGCGGGCGAGACTCTCACGACCGCGAACGCACGCGCCAAGTCGACGATGCACGCCCGCTGCGGGACGACGTTCCTGGTCATGGTGGCGCTCGTGTCGGCGCTGGTGTTCGCCCTGATCGGGGCCGCGCTCCCGCGGATTCACACGGGAAGCGTGGTCCTGGACAACGTATCCTTCTTCCTCGAGAAGCTGCCGTTCCTTCCGGTCCTCGTGGCCATGACGTTCGAGCTGCAGCGGCTTTTCGCCCGGTACTGCACGACCGGGCCGCTGCGCGCCCTGCTGTGGCCTGGCTTCCTCGTGCAGAAGATCACGACGGCCGAGCCCGACGACGCCCAGCTCGAGGTCGCGCTCGCGAGCCTGCAGGCGACGCTGTTCCGCCAGGAGCGCGGGCAAGCGTCCGCCGCCGAGGACGACGTCGTCTTCCCGACCTACGAGGCGCTCCTCGCGGCGGGCTCGCTGAGGCCAGGGGCCGCGCGGGCGGCGTGACGATGCTCCCGATCGACAAGCTCGAGGGGATCGCGCGCAGGTACGGGGAGCTCGAGGAGCAGCTCGGCAGCCCCGAGGTCCTCACGGACCGCGCCAGGTTCTCCAAGCTGAACAAGGAACGCAGCGACCTGGAGCCCCTGGTGGACGCACTGTCGCGCTACCGGGACCTCGAGAAGAAGATCCGCGACGACGAGGAGGCCCTGGCAGACCCGGAGCTGCGCGAGTTCGCGCAGGCCGAGCTCCACGAGCTGTCGGGCGAGCGCGGGCGGCTCGAACAGTCGATCCAGCTTCTGCTCTTGCCCCCCGATCCTGCCGAGCGCAAGAACACCATCCTCGAGATCCGCAGCGGGGAAGGGGGCGAAGAGGCCGCGCTCTTCGCGGCTGATCTCTTTCGCATGTACGCGCGCTACGCCGAGCGAAGGGGGTGGAAGGTCGAGGTGCTCTCGCTGAGCGAGAGCGCGACCGGCGGGCTCAAGGAGTGCATCGCCCTCGTCGTCGGCAAGGACGTCTACTCCCAGCTGCGCTTCGAAGGAGGCGTGCACCGGGTGCAGCGCGTCCCGGTGACCGAGCAGCAGGGGCGCATCCACACCTCGACGGCCACCGTCGCCGTGCTTCCCGAGGCCGACGACGTCGAGGTCCAGGTCGACGAGAAGGATCTCGAGATCAGCATCGCCGCCAGCGGCGGCCCGGGCGGTCAGGGCGTGAACACGACGAACAGCGCCGTGCAGATCCTGCACAAGCCGACCGGGATCATCGTGAAGTGCCAGGATGAGCGCTCCCAGCTGAAGAACAAGGCGAAGGCGATGAAGGTGCTCAAGAGCCGGCTGCTCGAGGCCGAGCGCGAGAGGCAGGAGGCGCAGGAGGCGGCCACCCGCCGGAGCATGGTGTCGACGGGGGAGAGGTCGCAGAAGATCCGGACGTACAACTTCCCGCAGAACCGCGTGACCGATCACCGGATCCGCCTCACTCTGGCCAAGCTCGATCGCGTCATCGAGGGGGACCTCGACGAGCTCGTGACCGCGCTGCGGACGCACCGGCAGGCCGAGCGGCTCGAGGCGGCCGGGGTGGTCGTGGGGGCGCCCGCACGCCCGGCGGCCGAGGAGCCGGAGGACTGAGATGCGCGGCCCGGTGGACTGCGAGGCGCTCGTCGTGGGGATGACGCTGGTCCCTGGCCTGCTCTCGCGCAACCGGAGCTTCGCTCTGTTCGAGAACGCCGACGCTCGTCGCGCGAAGACCCGCGCGGCCCTGCTCCGGGGGATCGTCCGGCAGCTGGCGGGTGCGCACGGAAGCGTCGAGGAGCTCGCGGTCGTGACAGGGACCCAGGCGCGCGAGATGCGCTACCGGGTGCCGGGGTTGCGCATGGAGCGGCGCGCCCTGCTCAACGACGTCGAGTACGCCTGCGTCGCCTACCTGGCTGCCCGCGCCGGCGTCGCGGGCATCCACGCGAGCGACGAGGATCGCTCCCGCATCGACGCCGCCCTGCGGCGCCTCGCGGCGAACCTCAGGCTCGACACGGTCCACGCGCCGGAGATTTGAGGGGCTCAGAACAGCGTGCGCTGTTCGGCCGTCGCGGGGGCGAGGCACGCCGGGTCGTCGCGCCGAGGGTCGTTCACGCGGGGGCCGACCTCATACGCGACGAGGTCGGGCGCGCGGGGGACGAGCAGGGGGGCGAGCTTCTCGGGGTCGGTGAGCGACGGGTCGAGCCACCGGTCCCAGGCGTCGCGCTCGAGGACGAGGGGCATCCGGTCGTGGACGGCCTCGACGGGGGGACGTGCGGGCTGGGTGATGATCGCGCAGGACTCGATGACCTCGCCGTCGCGCGAGACCCAGCGCTCCCAGATGCCGGCCAGCGCGAAGGGCTTGCCGTCGGGCCGCCGGACGAGAAATGGGCGGCTCATCTTGCCCTCGCGGAGCCACTCGTAGAACCCGTCGACCGCGATGAGGCAGCGGCGATTGCGGATCGCCTCCCGGAACGCTGGCGTCTTCGTCACGGTCTCGACGCGGGCCAGCGCGAGCTTGTGCGCGACCTTCGGGTCGTCGGCCCACGGCGGCACCAGGCCCCACCGTAGCGACTCCAGCGTGCGCCCCGGGGACCCCCGCAGGACGCGCACGACGCTCAGCGGCTGCGACGGCGGTACGTTGTACCGCGGCGCGAGCGAGGGCGTCCGGTCGAGGCCGAAGGCCTCGCGAACGTCCTCGGGCGATGCCGTGAGCGCGGTCCGTCCGCACATGGCGAATACCTCGCGCCGAGGATACCCTCGACTCGCCATGTCGACCGGCTGCTTGTTCTGCAACATCGTCGCGAAGACCACCCCGGCGCAGATCGTGTTCGAGGACGATCACGTGCTGGCCTTCAGAGACCTCCGCCCCGTCGCCCCCACGCACGCGCTCGTCATACCCAGGAAGCACATCACCGGGGTGCACGACGCGACGGCGGAGGACGTCGAGATGCTCGGTCGCGTCATGCTCGCTGCGCGGGACGTCGCCGAGAAGCTGGGTCTCGCGGGCAGCGGCTACCGGCTCGTGGTCAACCAGGGCGCGAACGCCGGGCAGAGCGTGCTGCACCTGCACTGCCATGTGCTCGGCGGCCGGCCCATGGGGTGGCCGCCGGGGTAGGGTCGGGGTCGGGGTCGAGGTCGAGGGTCGAGGGTCGAGGGTCCGTCTGGCAAGAGGCCGACGAGTTCTGCTTCCGCTACGACGACGCCTTCCGGGCGTCACCCGGCGCGGAGCCAATCTCCGCCTTCCCC
>PLYU01000226.1 GCA_003153495.1 Myxococcales bacterium | reverse complement strand
CGCCCGCGCCCGCACCCGCGCCCGCGCACACCCCCGCAACCCCCACCCCCGGAGCCAGCGCGTAGCCCACGCGTGACGAGGTCAACCGCGAAACCAGCTCCCCCGGTGGTTTCGCGGTTGCCTCCCTAACCGAAAGCGGTAAGCCCATGACCATGGTCGACTCCCCGCGCTGGCGAGATGCGCTCCTCTCGGACCCCAAGCTCCACGCGTCCATCCGCAAGACGCTCCGCAACCACGGCGTGCCCGCGCAGGAGGTCGAGGACCTGCTGCAGGACACGCTGAAAAAAGCGCGCGTGGCGCGTCTGCCCGAGGGCGACGACGAGGGCAGCCGCAAGTACATCCACCGCACGGCCGCCAACCTCGCGTGCGACTTCCACGGGGACCAGCGGGACGACCACGACGAGTTCGACGAGTGCGCCGTGGCCGTCCCCGCGACCGCGCCCGCGGCTTTCGAGGCGCGCGACCTGCTGCGGAAGACGTTCGCCGTGGCGCACGAGCGCTTCCCGCGCACCTTCCACTGGTTCTTGCGCGTGTATGCCCTCGACGAGTCCCCGAAGGCCATCGCCGCGGAGGCTCAGGTCAGCGACGGCTACGTGCGCCACGAGGTCTCGGTGATCCAGCGCTCGGTCTTCTCGATCGCCGTCCAGCTGGGCGTCACCGCCTTCGGCATCCTGCTGCTGGTGCTCATCGTCTGGCGCGGTCTCTGGAAGCACGACCTGCCGACGACCGACCCGGACACGGCCAGGAGCGCAGAGCACCGCGAGCTCACGCCGGCCCAGAACGCGACGGGCCTGCGCAGCCGCGCGTCGGCCGAGTGCGACGCCGAGGACTGGCAGCCGTGCCTCGACGACCTCGACCAGGCGCGCACGCTCGACCCGGCGGGAGACGACGACCCGCAGGTGCAGGCGATGCGCCGCAGGGCCGGCGAGCACCTGCACCCGCCCGCGCCGCGCAAGCGCACGCCGGACTTCAAGTAGCCCAAGCCTCGATCCGTTCGTTCACACCCCATCCCCACGCGACGCGCAGGCCGGCGGGCGAGCCGCGTGGGATTCCTCCATCCGCCGCACAGGAGAAGACCGTCATGAGCCCCAATCCGAAGAAGATCATGTTTCACGTCATCGAGCTGCCCCGGTCCCACCGCGTCGACCCTCGGGCCCTGTACGAGCGCTGCGCGCCGAACCTTCGCAAGCTCGCCGCCGAGATCCTCGGCGACGAGGCGGAGGCCGAGGACATCGTCCAGGAGACCTTTCTCGAGCTGCTCGAGGGTCGAGCGGACGATGTGGCGCCGGGAGAAAAGGCGAGCCTGTGGCTCGCCGACACCGTCGTCCGGCTCTCTTTGAAGAGGCAGGACGAGCGCGGGCACCCGCGAAGGCACTGCGTGGTTCGCCTGCTGGCGGCGATCGGGCCGGGGGAGGAGGGGGAGCAGGTCGCGTGAGCGCGAGAGCAGGGCCTCCCCCCGGATCGCCTCCGGAGCGCCGGGGGGAGGACGGTGGCGCCGTGTCCGACAGATAGCTATGATGATGGCCATGAAGCGCGTGTCCGTCGCCGAGGCCAAGAACACGCTGCCCGCCCTGCTGCACGAGGCGGAGTCGGCGCCGATCGAGATCGTGCGCCGCGGCGAGCCTGTCGCCGTCATCCTGTCGCGGGCCTCGTACGATCGGATGCGGGGCAAGAGCGAAGGCGTATGGTCCGCTCTGGAGCGCTTCCACGAGGCGCACGACCTCGAGAAGCTCGACGTGGCGAGCGCCTTCGAGGGCTTGCGCGACAGGTCGACCGCGGGACGCCCCGTTCGATGGTAACGGTGCTGCTCGACACGAACGCGCTCGCCGAGGCGGTGCGCCCCGCCCCGAACGCGCACTTTCTCAAGAAGCTGCGCGCGAACGAAGCGAAGCTGGCGATCGCGTCGATCACGCTTCACGAGGCGCTCTTCGGAGTTGAACGCCTCGCCGAAGGAAGGCGCAAGGAGGCGCTCCGCGCTTTCATGCGGGACGTCGTCGCGAAGATGCCGGTGCTCCCTTACGACGCGCTGGCGGCCGAGTGGCACGCTCGCGAGCGAAAGCGGCTCGAGGCCGCGGGCCGACCCATGCCCTACGCCGACGGGCAGATCGCGGCGATCGCCGCCGTCCATGCGCTCACCCTCGTCACGGCCAACGTGCGCGACTTCCGTGGCGTCCAGGGGCTTCGGGTCGAAGACTGGCGGACCTGAGGTCAGGGAGAGATTCCTGCGAGCGATGAACCCCAGGGCTCGGTCGATGCTGCTGCCGAGGGACCTGCTGTGGCAGCCCGTGGCCCGGATGCCGCCGCCCCCGCCCACGAGCTGCTGGCTGCGCTGGATGCGGAGGCAGACGAAGAATGCGAGATGGCCACGGAGCCCCAGGAGTAGGGCTGGACGTATCTTGTTTTTGAGATACGCCTCCAGAGGCTACGTCAGGGCCCACCAACCCCACGTCACGGCGCCCCTCCGATCGCCGCCGGCAGCACGATGTAAAGCCGCGCACCCCGGTCGTACGAGGCGTCGACGCCGATCTCTCCGCCCGCCGACTCCACCAGCCCGCGGCACACGGCCAGGCCGAGCCCCGTCCCCTCGCCGATCTCCTTGGTGGTCACGAACGGCTCGAACAGGCGGTCGCGGACCGCGGCCGGGATGCCGGGGCCGTCGTCTTCGACCTCGATCCGGACATGTCGTGCATCGACCTGGCGGGCGCGCACGGTCACCCGCCCGTCCTCCCGCTTCGCGGCGGCCACCGCCGCGCCGGCGTTCATGACCATGTTGAGCAGGACCTGCGTCAGCCGAGGAGCCGGCAGAGCCACCACCGGAGCCCCGACGATCTCTTTGTCGACACTGACGGTGCGGAAGCTCTTCTGCGGGCGGACCAGCGACACGACGTCGTCGATGACCGAGCTCACGTCCGCCGGGGCGGGCGGCCCGCCTCCGGAGAGAGAGCGCTGCTCGGGGCGCGCGAAGTCGAGCAGATCGTGCAGGATGGCGTGAATGCGCCCCGTCTCGGCGCGCATGCGCTGGATGAAGTCGCGCTGGGTCTCGGGCGGCAGGTCGCCCTCGAGCAGCAGGTCCTGCATCCCGATGAGCGCAGTGATCGGGTTGCCGATCTCGTGGGCGACACCCGCGGCGAGGTGCCCCACGCTCGCCATCCGCTCACTGCGCACGAGCTGCGCCTGCGTCTGCGTCAGGCGGGTGGTCGTCTCGGTCAGCTCCTCCACCTTCAGGATGAGCGCGGCTTCCTCGCTGATGAGCTTCCCGGCCATGGCCTGGACGCTCGCGCCGACTTCGACCAGCTCGCGCGCCCCGCTCCTGGGGAAATGCAGGGCGCGCGCGCCGTTCGCGATCCGGTCTGCGGCGTCGACGAGCTGCTCGACGGGGCGAACGATGAGGCGCGTCAGCGCGAAGTACGCGAAGCAGAGGAGCGCGAGCGCGAAGACGACCATGTACAGGGCGACGAGGCGAACCAGGGGGGTTCCGCGGTCGACGTCCGTGTCCACGTGGGTGCGCGCGACTACGACGATGTCCCCGCTCGTCGACGCGACCTCGAGCGCACGACCAGCCGCGCTTCGCACGCCCCGCACCGGGTCGCCGGTCGCACCGGAGGCCGCGGTCATTGCGGCCGTGTCGAGCGGTTCGCCCTCGCACGCCAGCCTGGCGCCCTCCCTGGAGAAGACGCACGCCGCCACGATGCCCCCCCGGTCGACCTGGTCCCGCAGCGCGCGCTGCAGGGCATCTTGCCCCCGCGTGCGGGCGTCGACGACGTGTGCGGCGACGGCACGGCCGACCTCTCGCGCGGACTGCTCGCGGGCTCCCCGGATGGTGGCGCGCGCCAGGCTGGCCACCGCGAAGAAGAGCGGCACGAAGAAGAGCAACATGAGGCCCGCCAGCGCCAGGACGATCTGCAGCCGAAGCCCGGAGCGCACGAGCGGCGGCGCTCGCTGCGGCATCGGGACGGTCGAGGGGCGCGAGTCGAGCACGTGCCTTTCCACGCTACGGCGCGGGGGCCGCGGCCGCCAGGTAGTCGACCATCTCGCGCCACTCGTCGGCGCTGAGCGCCACGCGCTTGCCGTGTCGCCCGAAGGCGTCCTCCAGCTTCGCGCGGGTGTGCTGGCCCGGCTCGGGCTCGGCGTGGCACTTCGTGCACTTGTGCGCGGAGATCGCGGCGAGACGAGCGTGCTCGCCCGCGCCCCCCGGGGGAGGGGCGGGGGACGCCGCGCCGCAGGCGAGGGTGCCGCACGCGAGCGCGAAGGGAAGGGCGAGCGAGCGGCGCGACCTCAAAGGTTCAGCCCGAGCACGCTACGCCCCCAGATCGGGCCGTAGCTCTCCCCCGGCCGGGGCGTCCCGAAGTTGTTCAGACCCGCGTAGACGCCCAGAGTCCACCACAGCTTGCCGAAGTTCAGGTGCACGGTCGGGCCGACGAAGTTGTGGATGCGATTATTGATCACGTCGACCGGCGTGTCGCCGACCGTGCCCAGCTCTCCGCGTGCCCAGTACTCGACGCCCGGGTGGAACGTCGGCGTCACCTGGTACTCGACGCCCGTCGTCGGGTTGAGCACCAGATGGAGCGATCGCCCGTCGTCGTACGGCCGGCGCTCCGACTGCTCGACCCACAGGTTCGCCATCCAGTGCAAACGCCCGAAGCGCCGGGCGAGGATCACCTTCTCCTCGAGCGACACCTCGTCGTGCATCGTCTCGAGCTCGAGGTAGAGCGCGACGTCGACGGGCCACTCGCCGGCCTCGGCCAGCCGCTCGCGGACGCGCCACTTGAGGCCGTCGAACGTCATCGAGTTGCTCCCGCCAGCGGCCGGGGTCGCCTCGAACACCTGGTAGAACCCGAGCTCGAGCCGGTCGGTGACTCCGTACTCGAGCTCGCTCTGGAGCGCGTAGGCGGGCTCCCAGAGGTTGCCTCTGGTCGCGTCGGCCGGTTCGGCCGCGACGCGTAGGGGCGTCGTGTCGGCGTAGAGCTCGAGCTCGAGCTCACCTTCCGAAAGCGTCTCGTAGGGATACGTGAAGGGAAGGGGCCGCGGGCTCGCGGCGGCAAGGCCAGTGGAGGCGAGCCCTCCCATGACGATGGTGCATTTGATAATCGTTTTCATGTCCATGTCAGAGAAGCGCCGGAGCGGGCCGGCGCACCCGTGAAGCCCCCCGGCTACTCCGCGGCTCGCGGCACTTCGGCTTCGAGCGCGACCACCACCACGTCGGCCGCGAGCTCGCGCTCGAGCGCGAGCACCGTCTCGTCCGACTGGACGACCACCACCGGACGCGTCTGCTGTACCCGCAGCTCGACGCCTGGAAGAATCCCCACGGACGCGAGCCGGTCGATGCGCGCGGGGCTGCCCTCCACCGCGCTCACGATGACCCAGTCGCCGGCCGCGCACGTCACCAGGCGCCCCTTCATCGCGTCGCCTCCGTCTCGCGTGGCCGCGGCTCGCGACGCACCAGGCGCGTCACCAGAGCGAGGAGCTTCGACTCCGGCGCGCGCTCGTGGCCGCACGACGGGCAAGTGACCATGCCGCACCCGGTGGCCATCGGACAGCCGCTGCGGCATGCCACGCCCTCTTCGCGGGTGAACGAGTGCCCGCACATCCCGCACTCGATCATGACGCGCCTCCGAACAGCCGGAACCCTACCCGCACGGCGGCGCCGACGGCGATGGCGTACGGAAAGATGAATGCGCTCATCGCCCCGGCGACCTTCCAGCCGCGCTCCTTGGCGATCATGAAGACGTTGGCGATGCACGGGATGAACAGGGTGATCGTCACCATCGAGACGGCCACGTCCGCCGAAGAGAGCGCCCCGGCGCGCGCGAGGTCGAGCAGCCCTGCGGCGCCGAAGTCGCGGCGCAGGAAGCCTACGAGGAGCGCTTCACTCACGCGGTCGGACACGCTGCCTCCTCGAGGGAAGCCCAGGGCGTGGTGCACGATGGGCTCGCCGGCGCGGTGGACCCAGACGAGCAGGTGCGTCGCGTCGAGCACGAAGAGGAGCGCCGTCCCGACGAGAAACAGCGGCACGGCCTCCTTGAGGTACCACTCGATACGACCCAGCGTCTTGGCCAGGATGTTCTTGACCATGGGCTGGCGGATGGGGGGCATCTCGAGCAAGAAGTCGCTCTTGTCGCCGGGCAGGGTCTTCGCGGCCACCCAGCCGACGCCGAACAGCGTCGCCGCCATCACGCCGAGCCAGACGAACGTCGCCGCGGCGGAGGTACGCTGCATGAGAGCGAAGATCACGCTGAGCTGCGAAGAGCACGGGATGCCGAGCGCGAGCAGGAGCGTCACCAGCATCCGCTCCTTCTTCGTCTCCATGATGCGCGCGGTCAGCGTCGCCATCGTGTCGCATCCGAGGCCGAGCACCATCGGCAGCACAGCCTTGCCGTTGAGGCCCATGCTCCGCAGGACGCGGTTGGACATCACGGCGAGGCGCGGGAGGTAGCCCGAGTCCTCGAGCATGGAGAAGACGAAGAAGAAGGTGGCCACCACGGGCAGCACGATGGCCACGGCGTAGGTGACGCCCATGGTGATGAGACCGTAAGGCCCGACGAAGAACGCGCTGAGCAGCGGGACGCCGAGCCAGTCGAAGCCGGCCTTCGCCCAGACGTTCACGTGGGCGCCGAATACGCGGTGCTCGATGAAGTCGACGGCCGTCCCCGCCCCGAAGACGCCGACGAGCTCGTAGGCGAAGAGCAGAACGACCGCGAGGATCGGGAGACCCCACACCGGATGCGTCGACGCCCGGCCGATGGCCGCGGACATCGCCGCGTCGCGGCGGTCTCCCGCGACATAGAACGCCGCGAGGGTGGCGACGCCGGCGGCGGCGCCGAGGCCGAGCGGCAAGAGCGAGCCGGCACTCAGGGCGTGGCCCGTGAACAGCGAGCCGAGCCAGTACACGAGCCAGCCGGAGGCGAACGAGCCGGCGACCTTCCACGCGGCCGAGCGCACGCGCGAACGGTCGCTGGCTCGCCCGGACGCGGCGAGGTCGCGCTTCTGCACTGCACGCACGATGGCCTGCGCGCGCGCCAGCCGCAGCTTGCTCAGGAGCGCGAAGACCGGCACCCCGTGCGCGCGGCCGAGGGCCTGGGCGCGCTCTCGCGCGACGCGAGCGGCCTCCGGGCCGACGCGCTCGATGAGCGCACCGGCGACTCCGCGCTCGCCCCCGAGAAGCATCGTGGCGATGCCGCGCTTCGCGACCGGAAGTGACCCGTCCAGGCACGCCTCGACGTCGGCGATGGCGGCCTCCACGTCCTCGGGGAAACGCGGCGCGAAGCTCAGCGGCTGGCGCGAGCTCGAACCCGCGCGGGCCTCGCCGCGCGACGCGAGATAGTCGCGCACGGCGTCGAGCCCGACTCCCTCGGTCGCCGTCGACGCGTTCACCAGGATGCCGCCGAGCTCCTGCTCGAGCGCGCGCAGGTCCACCGAGACGCCGCGCGCGCGCGCCTCGTCGAGCATGTTCAGATCCAGGCAGAACGGGACTCCGAGCTCGGCGATCTGCAGCGTGAGCAGCAGCGTGCGCGCGAGGTTCTTGGCGTCCCCCACCTGGACAAGGGCGTCCTGGGCTTCCGACACGAGAATGTCGCGGGTGACCGCTTCGTCCTCCGTCATCGCCACGAGGTTGTGCGTGCCAGGCGTGTCGACGACTTCCCAGAGCTGCTCGCCGAAGCGGGCGCGCCCGCGCGTGATCTCCACGGTCGTCCCCGGGTAGTTGCTGACCGTCACGTACGTCCCGGTCAGCGCGCCGAAGACGACGCTCTTGCCCACGTTCGGCTGCCCCACGAGCAGCGCACGGCGCCGCGGCTTCGCCTCCGCGACTTCTACGCGCGCGCCGGCCCCGATGGGCTTGCCCCCCGCCGGGGAGGACTCTTCGAGCGCCTCGAAGTTGAAAGTCATATTCGACAAGAGAGAATGTAACGGAATCGCCTCTGATTCAAGGCTGGCAGGGCGTTCAGAGGAAGAGGTAGCTAACAGAAAGATCAGGAAGATCAGAAGGATGAGGGGTCAAAATCCCCTTCTGATCTTCCTGATCTTTCTGTTTCACTCTCTCAATCCACGGCGATCCCGAACACTTCGGCCACGACGCGTGCCACGCCTCCGCCGCTCTCGACGGTCTCTGCGAGCACGTCTGTGGCTTTCGCCTTCACTTCGTCGGGAGCCTGGCCCATGGCGAACGATCGACCGGCCACCTCGAACATCGGCAGGTCGTTGACCCAGTCGCCCACGCACACCGTGTCGGCGAGCGGCACGCCCTCGTGCTCGGCGATCCACCGGATGGCCGTCCCCTTCGTTCCGCCCACAGCCCGCGCCATCAGAGCCCACGTGCCATCGTGGGCGGGCCTGCGCACCGGAAAGGCGACCACCACGACGGCGTGGGCCAGCTCTCGCGCGATCTCGTCGGCGGCTCCGACGACCTGCTCGCGCGTGCCGAGCGACACCGCTGCGGTCACTCCGTCGGCAGATTCCCACAGCTCGTGACGGAAGACATCCGGTGCAGCACGCACGTCGGTCGACCACGTCGACACGTAACCGACGAACGGGGCGCCGGCGGCGTCGTGTCCCACGGCGTCCTTCGCGAGGACGAACGTCGTGACGCGCGCGGTCTCGAGGGCGTCGCGCAGTCGCAGCGCGTCCGCGCCGCCCACGCCGAGGTGAAGGAGCGTCGAGTGGTCGTGCGCGCGCACCAGGTGGCTGCCGTCGGCGCACCCCACGGGGCCGCGCAGGCCGAGCGCCTCGGCGAACGCGCGCGTGCCGGAGTACAGGCGCCCGGTGACGATGCTGACGCGCACCCCGGCCGCGAGCGCCGCGCGCAGGGCGCGCGCGTCACGCGAATGAGGCTGACCGCTTCTATCGAGCAGCGTGCCGTCGAGGTCGACGGCGAGGAGTCCCGGTCGTCCGAGCACTCCGGGAGCTCTAGGCCTGCGCGTCGGGATGGACCGAGACCTTGCGCTGCGTCCGCGACCGCCACTCGTACTTCACGACGCCGTCCACGAGGGCGAACAGCGTGAAGTCGCTGCCGACCTTGACGTTGCGTCCGGGGTGGATGCTCGTCCCGACCTGGCGGACGAGGATGCTCCCCGCCGTCACCCGCTCGCCGCCGTAAACCTTGACGCCGCGCTTCTGGGAGTTGGAATCCCGACCGTTGCGTGTGCTGCCCGCACCCTTCTTGTGAGCCATGGCTTGCCTCGAATCCTCAGCCGACGATGTTCGTGATCTCGAGCGCGGTGAACGGCTGCCTGTGGCCGCTCTTCCTGCGGTAGTTCTTCCTGCGCTTGAACTTGAAGATGACGAGCTTCTGCCCGAGGCCGTGCGCGACGATCTTCGCCTCGACCTTGGCCCCGCCGACGAGCGGCTTGCCGAGCTTCACGGCATCCCCCGCGAGCAGGAGCACCTGGTCGAACGTGATCGCGTCGCCGACGCCGCCGGGGAGCTTCTCGACCCGGAGCTTGTCGCCCTTTTCCACCCGGTACTGCTTGCCGCCCGTCTTGAACACCGCGTACATGATTTCGTGCGCCCTCTTCGTTGGCCGCGCCCGTGAAGGCAGCGGCGGGGTTGTGGGGGGCGGGAGTATAGGGGCAGAATCGGCGTTGTAAAGGCGAACGCCGCCGGCTTCAGGCGCGACGGGCGAGGGCCGCCGGCGGCTGTGCCACTTCGAGCCAGATCCAGTCGCGGCATGTCGCGCCGACGGGCCGCGGCACCCGGGCTGCCGGCGCTTCCTCCGGCCATTTCAGGATCTCCGGAGTATGGCCCAGGTCTTGCCATGGTGTTCCTCGAGGTCATCACCATGCACCCGAGAACCGTCCTGTTGCTCCTGAGCGTCTCTGCCGCGGTCGCGACGGGCTGCTCCGGCAGCCCCCGCTCCGCCACCGAGCCCGTGGATCTCACCCAGGCGTCGCTGCGCCGTGCGCAGTCGTGCGGGGACCTGACCGCGATGCTCCAGGCCGACGCGCGCTCCAAGATGAACCGCCGCGTCGACGCCGAGATCCACGCGGTCCGCGAGGGGTGGAGCTACGGGTATGGCGGCGCCTACGACATGGCCTCCACGGCGGGAGGTACCTTCAACGGCGCCCTCGGCGCGCCCAGCGCAGCCCTCCCTGCCGCAACCGGGACGACCAGCGGGGCAGGGGCTGCGGGCGCGGCTCCGGCCACGCCGCCCGCGCACTCCAACACGGAGACGCAGGTGAAGGGCGTCGACGAGGCCGACATCGTCAAGACCGACGGGACGTACATCTACCTCTTGCACGGCGACCGGTTCCTCATCGTGGACTCGTGGCCGGCGACGAGCCTCGCCACCGCCGCCTCGGTCGCGATCGAGGGTGAGCCGCTCGAGATGTTCGTGGCCAGCGGTCAGGCGGTCGTCTTCTCGCGCGTCGATGGGACGGCCGTCTACGCCGCAGCCCACGTCCCGCCGCTCCCGGAGTACTCGGACGTGTACTCCCCGGGCTACTTCGGCGGGGGCGGGGGCGTGGCCATGGTGGGCGGCCCGGCCGGCGGGACGGCCTTCCTTCCCGTGGCCGGCGGCGTGGCCGCGCCGGGCGGGGCGAGCGGCGCGAGCGGTCCGGTGTACCCGGACTACTCGACCGCGCCGCTGGCCAAGGTGACCGTGCTCTCGATCACCGGGACGCAGGCTAGCGTGACGCGCGAGCTGTACTTCGAGGGCTCGTACCTGTCGTCGCGCCGCATCGACAGCCGGGTCCGCGTCATCCTCACGGGCGGCGCGCACGGGCCCGCGCTCGTGTACACGCCGACCTTCCCCTCGACCGTGACCGACGGCGGCGCGACCACGTACGTGGCCCCGACCGAGGACGAGCAGGTCGCTGCCTGGGAGGCCCTGCGCAGGACCAACGAGGACCTCATCGCCAGGACGACCTACGCCGACTGGGTGCCGTACGCGTTCGCGAAGACCGGCGGCCAGATCACCGCGAGCTCCGCGCCGTGCGCCGACTTCTACCTGCCCACCGCCGGGACGACCGACTTCGGCATGACGCAGATCGAGAGCCTGGACCTGGCGGCGCCTGGCGCCCCGCCGACCGTGGCCGCGATCGTCGGGTCGGTCTCGACGGTGTACGCGAACGACCGTTCACTGGTGCTGGCCGCCGAGGCCTACGTCGACCCGTGGCTCGAGCGCGAGTCGTACGCGGGGTCGGCGGGGCCCGTGACCCTGTCGAACGGCACGCAGCAGCCCGCGCCCGTGGTCCCGGTGGAGACGCTGAACCATACGCACCTGCACCTGTTCGACATCGCGACCGACCCCTCGACCCCGCAGTACTCCGGGTCGGGGACGGTCCCCGGCGACGTCCTGAATCAGTTCTCCCTCGACGAGAGCAGCGGCTCGGTGCGCGTGACGACCACCGAGCAGCGGAGCGGTCCGACCCTTGCGGACGGCAAGCAGAACCAGGTCAGCCACGTCTTCGTCCTGACCAACGACCGCGGGCGGCTGTCGATCACCGGGAACGCCGGCGAGATCGCGCCGGGCGAGCAGCTCTACGCGACGCGCTACGTCGGCGACAAGTGCTACGTCGTCACGTGGAACGTCACCGACCCGCTCTTCGTCGTCGACGTCGCCGACCCGAAGAGCCCGCGCGTGCTCGGCCAGGTGCAGATCCCCGGCTTCAGCACGTACATCCACCCGCTCGACGCCACGCACCTGCTCACGATCGGCCGCGAGACGGACCTCACCGGTCACCAGCACGCGGGCAGCTACTGGTTCGGCATCGCGATCCAGGTCTTCGACGTCACCGACCCGCTGAATCCGAAGCTCCAGTACAAGTACGTCTACGATGGCGGCGAGTACGCGACGACCGAGGCGATGGACAACCACAAGGCGTTCACCTACTTCGACGACAAGAAGCTCCTCGCCTTCCCCTACGTGCACCAGGGCAGCTTCGGCGCCTCCGGGCCGTCCAGCACGCTCGAGGTCTTCCAGGTCGGGGTCGCCGAGGGGATCAACAAGCTCGGCTCGGTCAGCCACAGCGCGCTGCTGGGAACGCTGCCGGACGGGAACTACGGGTACTGCGGGGGCTACTTCGACGGCTCGGTGCGCCGCGGGGTGTTCATCGGGAGCTTCGTCTACTCGATCTCCTACGGCGGAATCATCGCGAGCGATGTCGCCGCCCTCGGGACCCCCGTGAGCACGCTCAAGCTGGACGCGCCGACCATGGCGGGCGTCTGTCAGTGATCCCCCCCGCCGTGCTACGCCCGGGGGGCCATGCCTCGAGGCTACCTCGCGCTCGTGCTCCACGCGCACCTGCCGTTCGTGAGGCACCCGGAGCACGCGCGGCACCTCGAGGAGCGCTGGTTCTACGAGGCGCTCATCGAGTGCTACCTGCCGCTGCTCGACGCGTTCGACCGGCTCGCCCGTGACGGAGTCCCCTTCGCGCTCACGATGAGCGTCACGCCGCCCCTGGCGGCGATGATGAAGGACGACCTGCTGCGGCGCCGCTTCGACGAGCACCTCGCCCGGGTCGAGGCGCTGGCGGACAGGGAGATGAAGCGGCTCTACGGCGACGAGCGCTTCGCCCCGATCGCCACGTTCTACCGCGACCACTTCGCCCGCATGCGGGCCGTATGGGACCGCCATGGAGGCGACGTCGTCGCGGGCCTGGTCAGCCACTGGGACGCCGGGCGGCTCGAGCTGCTCACGTGCTCGGCCACCCACTGCTACCTGCCGGGCATGCTGCCCGCGCGCGAGGGGATCCGCCCCCAGCTCGAGCTCGGGGTGCGGGGGTTCGAGAAGATCGTCGGCCGCAAGCCCACCGGCGCGTGGCTCGCCGAGTGCGCGTATCACCCCGGCTTCGACGACGAGCTGGCGCGCGCCGGCATACGCTTCACGATCGTCGACACGCACGGCTTGCTCGACGCGCGCCCGCGCCCGCCGTTCGGCGTCCACGCCCCGGTGTGCAGCCCCGGCGGCGTCGCGTTCTTCGCGCGCGACGTCGAGTCGAGCCGGCAGGTGTGGTCGCGCGACGAGGGGTATCCTGGCGACGCGTACTACCGCGATTTCTACCGCGACATCGGCTTCGACCTCCCCGAGAAGGACCTCATGGGCGAGGTGGCCGGGGACGGCTCGCGGCTGATGACGGGGCTCAAGTACTTCCGGATCACGGGCAAGGACGTCGACAAGCAGCCGTACCAGCCGGGGATCGCCCTCGAGAAGACCTGGGAGCACGCGGGCAACTTCGTCCACAACCGCGCGCAGCAGGTGAAGCACCTGGCCGGCTCGATGGCGATGCCTGCGCCTCCCGTCGTCGTCGCGCCGTACGACGCGGAGCTGTACGGCCACTGGTGGTTCGAGGGGCCCGCGTTCCTCGAGGCCTGCTTCCGGAGGCTCGGTGAGACGGGCGGCGAGGTCGAGGCGATCACGCTGCGCGAGTACCTCGAGCGCCACCCCGTATGCGCGCAGGCGTCGCCGAGCGCCAGCACGTGGGGCGCCGGCGGCTTCGGCGAGGTCTGGGTAGGGCCCGAGGCGGCGTGGACGTGGCGTCACGTGCACCACGCGACGCGCTACGCGGCGTGGCTGGTCAGAAACCACCGCCACGCCGACGGGCGGCGCGGGCAGGCCCTCGATCAGGTCGTCCGGGAGCTCCTGCTCCTGCAGTCGAGCGACTGGCCGTTCATCCTCAAGACGGGAACGGCCACCCGGTACGCCGAGGCGCGCATCCGCTCGCACGTGCACCGCCTGCGGCACCTGGGGCACCTCGTCGAGAAGGGCGACATCGGGGGGACCGACGCCGCCTGGCTCGACGACCTTTGCGCGAGGGACAACTTCCTCGCCGGGCTCGCGGGGGACGAGCTGCGAAGGCCGTTCGACGCTTGACCGCGCGATGCTAACTTCGCACGCCATGGGGCTTCGAATCGAAGGAACCTACACCGCCCTCGTCACGCCGTTCCGCGACGAGCCCGGGCAGCCGATCGACTGGGCTGCCTTCGACGCGCTCGTCGACGCGCAGGTCGCGGGCGGCGTGGCGGGCATCGTCCCCTGCGGGACGACGGGCGAGAGCCCCACGCTCTCGCACGAGGAGCACGGCCAGGTGGTCGAGCGCGCCGTGAAGCGCGCGAACAAGCGCGTGCAGGTCATCGCCGGCGCCGGGTCGAACTCCACCCGCGAGGCCGTGGGCCTCGCGCAGCACGCCGAGCGGGTCGGGGCCGACGCCGTGATGATCGTGGTCCCGTACTACAACAGGCCTTCGCAGGAGGGCCTCTTCCGGCACTTCGTCGACGTGGCCGCCAGCGTTCGTCTGCCCGTCGTCGTCTACAACATCCCCGGTCGGACGGGCATCGACCTGGCCGCCGAGACGCTGGTCCGCATCTGCTCTTTCGCGGGCAACGTGGTCGCCGTCAAGGAGGCGACCGGGAACGTCCTCCGCGCGCAGAAGCTCGTGCAGACGATGGGCGATCGGATGACCGTGCTCAGCGGAGACGACGCGCTGACGCTGCCGATGGTCGCCTGCGGCGCCCGCGGCGTGATCAGCGTCACGTCGAACGTGCTCCCCGCGGAGGTGACGCGAGCGACGCGCCTCGCCCTCGAAGGGCGCCAGGAAGAAGCCCGCCGCGCACACCTCGCGCTGCTGCCCGTGCACGACGCGATGTTCCTCGAGGCGAACCCCGGCCCGGTCAAGGCAGCGCTCGCGCTCCGGGGCGCCGCGAAGGACGTCGTCCGCCCGCCGATCTGCACCGCGACCGAGGCCACGCGGGCCGCCGTCGCCGCCGCGCTCGACGCGTACGTGCGGGGCGCTCGCTGATGCGCCTCGCCATCGTCGGCGCCAGCGGGCGGATGGGGCGTGCCGTGGTGCGCCTGGCGGCTGCCGACGGCATCGAGATCGTGTGCGCCGTCGCCGCGAGCGACGTCGGGCGCGACGTCGGTGACCTCGGCGGCATCGGCCCGATCGGGGTGTGCGTGGTCGATGGCCTGGCCGCTCTGGAGCACGCCCGCGCCGACGTCGTCATCGACTTCTCGACGCCGCGCGCGACCCTCGCGCTCGCGCCCGTCGCGGCGGCCGCCGGTACGGCCATCGTCAGCGGGACGACGGGCCTCGAGAACGACGCGAAGGACGCGCTGAAGCACGCCGCGGTCCGCGTGCCGGTGCTGTGGGAGCCGAACATGAGCATCGGCGTGTACGTGCTCTCCCAGGTCGTCGCCCAGGCCGTCGCGGCGCTGCCGGACTTCGACATCGAGGTCGTCGAGACCCACCACCGCGCCAAGGTGGACGCGCCGAGCGGCACGGCGCTTCGCCTCGCCGAGGTGGCGCAGAGCGCGCGCAAGGGCGCCCGTCTCGTCCACGGGCGTCAAGGCAAGCCGGGCGCGCGGGCCGCCGAGGAGATCGGCATGCACGCGCTGCGGGGCGGCGACATCGTGGGCGACCACGTCGTTCATCTCATGGGCGGCGGCGAGCGGCTCGAGCTGACCCACCGCGCGACCAGCCGGGACGTCTTCGCCCACGGAGCCGTGCGGGTGGCGCGCTGGATCACGGGACGGCCGGCCGGGACGTACGGGCTGCGAGACGTGCTCGCGCCGTAGGGAGCCCACTGGCCTCCTCTAGCCCTACTTTCGCAAAGAGGCGCCGAGTCTACGCACGAAAGGCCGTAATTTAGGGTGCGCTACGACGTCGCGCGCCTAGCGGAAAGAAGCCACCCTGGGCCTCGCGGCCCCCCAACCCGGCCTTCCCCCCGCCGG
>PLYU01000351.1 GCA_003153495.1 Myxococcales bacterium | reverse complement strand
GAGGGCGGCGAGCGCGCGCCACGCCCACGACCACCATAGGGCGCGCGGCGCGCGGCGGAAGGTCGCCGCGGCGACGAGCAGGGCGCGCAGGCCCGCGATCCGGAAGCGCACCACCGTGGCGCGAGCCAGGTCGTGCACGACGCCGACCGCGGAGACGGGGACGAGGAAGGCGAGAGCGACCGCCGCACCGAGCGCCTGTGCGCGAGCCTCGCCGAGCGCGTCGTGGGCCCACGCCGCGACCAAGTCGAAGGCGAGCACGCCCGTCCCCACAGCCGCCGCCGTAGCGCATCCCGCGAGGACCAGGAGCAGCAAGAGGGGCGGGAACGCGCGCAGGGCGTCTCTGGTAGCCAGGGCGAGGCCCACCGGGCGGCGCTCGCGCGTCGCGTGAGCGATGGCGACGAGGAGCGCCGCCACGGGGACCAGCCCGCCGACGACCCCGACGGTCAGCGCGATGATGGCCGACGTCGATATGGCGCCGATGCCGGCGCTGCTGTGTGCCAGAAGGTCGAGCAGCGCGTGCCCGCCTGGCTTCCACAGGGGCGCGTCGCCGCGAGGATCCCCCCCGTAGGCCGAGCGAGCCACCGCGGCCGCGGGGCCGCTGGCGACCAGCGCGAGGGCCGCCTGCCAGGCCCAGACGCCGAGGATCGCCCACGGCCGTCGCCGGGCGTGCATGGCGGAGGGCGGGACGAGAAGGACCTCGTCGTTCACGGGGACGCGACCTGCAGCGCGAGCTGCATGAGGTAGGTGGCGCGCTCGAGGGTGCGCGGCGCGCCGCCCCCACCACCGTCTCCGCCGTGGTTGTTCGCGAGGTTGGCGTCGATGAAGACCCGGTCGTCGGGGTCGACCACCGCGGCGCGTACCGGGCTGCTGCCCGGCCCCTCGAACGACCGGGATTCCCCCTGGCCGTCCCACTGTCGACGCAGCGTCGAGCCGTCGTCGAGAAAGAGCTCCACCTCCACGGGGAAGGAGAGGGTGCCCCGCCGCCGCACGAGCGCCGAGGAGGGCGTGACTCCGTCGACGACGTAGTCGACCCAGCCCTTCTCGAAGAGGGCCCTCCGGAGCGTCGCCGCGACTCTCGCGCCGAGGATCTCCTCGAAGACCGCGAGGAGCTGCTCCGGCCCGGGGTGCTCGAAGCGGTACCTCCTGGCGTAGAGGCCGAGCGCGCGCCCGACGGCGTCCTCGCCGTAGACCCGGGCGAGCGTTTCCATGATCGCTGCCGTGCGGCAGTAGACGAGCCGCGCGTAGCTCGCGCCGCTCGAGAACGCGCTCGCCGCCTGCGCCACGGGCTCGTCCTGAACCGACAGGTTGCTCGCCACGGCCTGGATCGCCGCGTCGCTCACGCGCAAGCCGAGGACCTCGGCGGCGGAGCCGGCGCCGCGCCACCGGGCCATGGCGCGGACCTCGGCGTACTGGTTCAGCCCTTCGTCGAGAAAGGGCCACGCGGCCTCGTTGGTGGCGACCAGCCCGTAGAACCACTGGTGCCCCAGCTCGTGGACCGTGACGATCTCCGGGGAGAGCACGCCGGCGGGCGTGAACCAGGGCCCCTCGCTCGTGATGAGCGTCGGGTACTCCATGCCGCCGGCCTCGCTCGCGTCGTCTTCGGGGTGAACGACGGTCAGCACGTCGTACGGGTAGCGGCCGTACTGCGCGGAGTCGTACGGGAGCGCGAAGCGGACCGCGGCGAGGTCGCGGCGGGCCAGGCCACCGTATCCTCGCGGGAAGAGGACGGTCACGTCGACGCCGTCGATCGTCTCCCGCAGGCGGTCCCACCGGTCCCAGGCGGTCCAGGCGAAGTCGTGGACGTCGCGCTGCAGGTGACGCTCGACGCGGCGGCCGCCGGCGACCCGGCCGTCCACCAGGGGGCCCGTCGCACCGAGCGTGAACGCCTCGGGGACGTCCAGCGTGACGTCGTACGTCCCGAAGTCCGCGTAGAACTCGGAGAGGTGGTGAAACGGGAAGTGGGCCCAGGTCCCGTCGTCCTCGAGTCGCGCGATCTTCGGGAACCACTGGCCGACCATGTGGAAGCTGCCGCGGTAACCCGTGCGCTCCACGATCGCCGGCAGCTTGTCGTCGAACGCCACGGCGAGCCGGACGGCCTCGCCAGGCGCGATCTCCACCGGCAACGGCACTCGGGCGTCGGTCTCGTCCTCGTCGCCGGGGCGTCGCAGCTCCATCGACGGCAGCAGGTCCGTCGCGCGGTCCTGCGCGTCGAGCAGCGAGAGCCTCCGGACGGCGATCCACCCCCAGTCCGAGGGCGCCGAGCTCCCGCGCCCGCCCACGCGCTCGCGCAGGAAGGCCGAGCGCTCGCTCTTGAAGGCGTTCAGGTAGAGGTGCAGCCACAGCTCGCGGACCGGGCGGGTGCTCGCGTTGCGCCAGCGGATCGTCCCCTCGCCGCGCACGGTGTGCTGCTGCGGGTCGAGGGTGGCGCGCAGCGTGTAGTCGACCACGTCGTCGGCCTGGCGGCGCAGCGACGCGTCGTCGAAGCGCGGCGGCGCGGGGACCTGCGGGGATGGGTCGGAGGCCTGGAGGCCTGCGAGCATCAGGACGGCTGCGAGGGCTGGCCTGGAGGCGCGCACGGGCCCGCATCATGCTTCGGCCGCCGCGAGGGCCGCAAGTCGTCAAGGACGTCGGCTCGACTATGCTCAGGGCAGCGCCGTGGCTGCTCATGCGACCGACCTCGTTCGCCGCGCGCTGGCCGGCAGCGGCGTGAACCTCGCGGCCTCGTGCGACGTGGCCGCGTACGACGCGCGGGCGCCCGAGACTTTCCGCTCGTCTGCCCTCTTGCCCGGCGCCCGGGGCGTCGTCGTGGCGGGGAGCGCGGGGCCGGCCCTGTGGCGGGCGTTCCGCGCCCGGATGGACGCGCGCCCCGACCTCTGGGATGCGCCTCACCCGTACGACGCGTTCGTCGCCGAGATCCTCGCTCGCGCCGACGACGCGCTGCGGGCGGCGGGCGTGCGGTTCCTGCGGTTCGACGCCGCCTTCCACGCGCCGGTGCGGGTCGACTTCGTCGCTCTGGCGCAGCTCGTCGGGCTCGGCGCTTCCGGACCGTTCGGGCTGCTCATTCACCCCGAGCACGGCGCATGGTGGGCCCTGCGAGGGGCGTGGCTCGTGGACGCCGACGTCTCCCCGTCGGTCGCGCGCCCCGCGCCGTGCGAGGGGTGCCCCGCGCCCTGCATCGGCGGCATGCAGAACGCGGCGAGCAGCATCCTGAGCGCGACCGTCGAGGCCCGCGCCCGCTGCGTCGTGGGCCAGCAGTCACGCTACGACGCCGACCAGATCGCCTACCACTACGACCGCGAGGCCACCGCGGCGCGACTCAGAAGAGACCCAGCTGCCCGCGCGGGCGGCGGAACGTGATCGGCGGGTCTTCCCCGGCGAAGCGGCCGGTCCGGAGGCCGAGCTTCTGCGCCGTCTGCTCGAACAGGGTGGCGATGGCCTCGGCGTAGGGGCCCTCGCCCTTGCCGCGGACGCCGAACTTCGCGTCGTACATCTTGCCCCCGCGCGTCTCGCGCACCCGCCGCAGCACGCGATCCGCGCGGAGGGGGAGGGACGCTCGCAGGCGCTCCTCGAACACTTGCTTCACGGGGCCGGGCAGGCGAAGGAGAACGCTGCCGGCGTAGGTCGCCCCGGCGCCTCGCGCCGCGCGGAGCACTTCGCCCACGTCCTCGTCGTTGAGCCCCGGTATGATGGGTCCCACCATGACCCCCACCTCGAGCCCGGCGGCCGAGAGGCGCTCGATCGTGCGGATCCGCCGTGCCGGCGTCGTTACGAAGGGCTCGATGGCGCGTGCGTTGGCCTCGTTCCAGAACGGGACGCTGACCATGACCGAGGCGCGCGCAACGCGCGCGAGCTCCTGCAGCACGTCCACGTCGCGCTCGACGAGGGGCGCCTTCGTGATGATCGCGACGGGGTTCCGGTACTCTGCGCAGACCTCGAGGCAGCCGCGCGTCAGCCTGTAGGTGGCCTCGAGCGGCTGGTAGCAGTCGGTGACGCCGCTGAAGGCGACGAGGTCGCCTCGCCACTTCGGGTCGTCGAAGGCCTCGGTCAGCAGCTCTCTCGCGCGCTTCTTGACGACGATCTTGCGCTCGAAGTCCGTCCCCGCGCCGAAGCTGAGGTACTCGTGAGTGGGGCGCGCGTAGCAGTAGGCGCAGGCGTGGAAGCAGCCGCGGTAGGGGTTGACGCTCCACGAGAAGCCGACGTCCGGGCTGTCGTTGTGCGCGAGGATGCCGCGGGTGTGGTCCTCGTAGACCTCCAGCTCGGCCAGAGGCGCGTCGCCGTCGAGATATTCGACAGCTGTCGTCGCCCAGGGGTTCGGGGGGTTGGCGAGGGGCCGGAGAGGAGCGGGCACCTGCCAAGGGTGATACTGAACATTCGTGCGGTCAAGGGCGGCTTGTGTTCGAAGGGGCGCGGTCCGACACCGATGCAGCGTCACGGATTCTCGATGTCCCCGGGTGGGGGCGCCGGGTGAGACGCTTCCTCTCGTGTCCCGTGCCGGCGGGACGACGTGGGAGGGCGACCATCCTCGACACCCATCGGGTCGGGACGCCGGGTGAGGCGCTTCCTCTCGCGTCCCAGGCCATCGACACGAGGTGTGCAGCCGCCCGCCCGTTCTTTCAGCTTCGGACTGGGGCGCCCTCTCGACCTCGACCTTCGACCTCGACCTCGACCTCGACCTCCACCTCGACCCCGACCCCGACCTCGACCCCGACCCCGACCCCGACCGGCTCACCGTCGCGGTCCTCGTGCCAGGCGGGCGCCTGGCACACGAGGTCGCCGGCGCCGTCGACCTCGCCGAAGCGATCGGCGCCCTCGACGCCCAGATCACCGGCGAGATTCTCGCGCTGGCGACCCGGCTAAAGCGGATGCTCCGGGCCCTCAGCCGCTGACCCCTCGGAGGCTGCGCGCGGTATCGACCGCGCTCAGCCGCCAACGGCTACCGGATCAACCCGGTCATCATCGCGACGAACCGGTCGGCGTGCCCGAACACCGCCCCGAGCGCCTCCGCCGGAGCGTCACCCGCCGCCGCGGCGATATCCACCGCCGCCGCCGCCTCGACGGCCTCCGCTCTCGCGATCGCGAACACCCGCGCCCGGAGGCGACGGCCGCAGGCACACCAAGCACGCCCGCGGGGAGACAGCACTCGCCGCCCGATCGGGGCGCGGCCAACGATCCCCACCTCAACGGCGGCTCGAGGGCGAGCGCGCTGGTGCCGCCTCCGAGATCGCGGTCGAGTCCCGGCGACGTCATCATGCTCGCGCCCAATATCCCCTCGGTGAGGCACTGGGATCGCCTGGTCGGCGGGGTATTGTACGCAACGTCGCCCAGGGTGGATTGGGCGTCTCTTCTACGCCGGTCGTTCTCCGTGGACGTCCTGGAATGCCCGCGCTGCCGAGGCCGGCGGCGCGTCGTAGCCGTCATCACCGAGCGAGAGCCCGTGCGACGGATCCTTGCCCACCTGGGAGTGCCGACCGACCCCCACCGGTCGCGCGGGCTCGGGATCCGACCGACGAGCCGGACGCCGACGAGGCCGTGGCGCAGCTCAGCCTCGGCCTCGCGTAGCCCAGCGGTCACGGACCGGCGCGCGGGAGCGGAACCGTCGGCTCGTCGGCCCGGGGCGGGCGGGCGGAGGTGCGTCTTGAAATTGGTCAATGTAGTCCGCGGCTTGTGATACGCCGATCCCTCGTTACACAAGAGGCGGCCTCGTGCGCCGCTTGGCAGGCGTACAGCGCTAGGATTCCCTATCCGCCTCACGCGGTGTCCTCACCAGCCGGGCGAGAGAGGAAACCACTCAACTCGCGGTGGTCATGACCCGGTCCCGTTGTCCCCGGGGGGCAGGCGAGGGAGGTAGCCACCATCGTGCGTGGTCGTGACGGTTCCTCTGCGGAGGGAAGGGGACGTAACTCCTGGTGGTCACGCAGACATGTCACGACCGTGGGCGCCCCGTGGCCCTAGCGCTTCAGCGCGAACGAGCAAGTGATCACCGAGAACCCCACGCCGTTGCCGCTCTGGTCGACTCCCCCGTCCGGGCCGACCGTGCCGGAGGTAACCTGAACGAGGAAGTTGAGGGAGGACGGCGTGATGTTCGTGGCGAGCTGGCCGTCGAGCACGAACATGACCGTCGGGCCGAACGGGCTGGCTGAGGGCGCGGCGCACGGCGTGAACCCGAAGGCGCCGGCGTCGCTCCCCGGCCCGAACCACTCGATCCCGTACTGGCTCCACTCCGGGGCCGAGAGCGTCTGATTCGGGCAGGACCACCCCCCGACGGGCCCGACCGTGAGGCCGGTCAGCGTCAGCTCGGTGCCCGTCTCGGTGATCTGAGACGCAAGGATCGTCACGTTGCTCTGCTGCGGCGCCGGCGCAGGGCCCGTCCCCGTGGCGGCGACCGCGCAATGCTCCGTCCCGGTCCACGCCCCGCCGCCCGAACCAGGACCACCGCCTTGCCCGGCCCCGGCCTCCGCTCCGCCGCCGTCGTTACCGCTCCCCGCCGCCGGTGCACCCCCGCTTGCGCTGCTGCACCCCGCGAGCAACGAGGCGACCAGGGCGACCTCCATCCACATGAGTGCCGGGTACCATGAGCGGAGCGCGGCGCGCTGTTACGAATTCGTTCCAGTTCGCGCCGCCTTTCGAGCGTGCGCTCCTGCGGGCGCTGCCATGGGCGAGGCATTGCGTGGTTACCGATCGGTTGCTACCGTTCGGTAAGTGTCCGGGGCGACGTCTCACCTGATACGGGGGCGGGAGACCCGCGAGCGAGTGCTCCAGTACGCTGTCGATCTTGCGACCGCCGAGGGGCTCGAGGCGCTCACGATCGGACGCGTGGCCAGCGCCGCGGGGCTCACCAAGGCGGGCATCCTCGGACACTTCGGCACGAAGGAGGCCCTCCAGATCGAGACGCTCGACGCCGGGCGTCGCGCCTTCGCGGCTGCGGTTCTCGTGCCGGGCGCGCACGACCCTCCCGGGCTCGTCGCGCTCGTGGCGCTCGTCGAGAGATGGATCGACCGCAGCTCTCGCGCGCGCGGCGGCTGTTTCTTCGCCTCGGTGGGAGCGGAGTTCGACGCGAAGCCGGGGCCGGTACGCGACCGCGTGGCGGAGATCCTCGGTGAATGGACGGACGTTCTCGTCGCGCGGACCGGCGAGGCCGTCCGGCTCGGGCACCTCAGGCGCTCGGTTGCGTCGTCGAGCATCGTCTTCAGGCTCTACGGCTACGTGCTCGCTCTCAACACGAGGTTTCAGTTGTTTCGCGACGAGCGTGCAGTGAGCGAAGCGCGCGACGCGGTCCTCGACCTGCTTCTGGAGTCGTCGACGCCGGCAGGCAAGCGCCAGCTACACCGTTTCCGGAGGGCAAAGCGATGAGTGTGATCGTCAATACGCGAACGGGCGAGCGCGGTGAGTACGCGGATTTCGTGAAGGCCTTCGCCGCACGCTGGCGGGAGGGGCGCTCCAGTCTCGACAATTTCATGGACCTTCTGGGTCCGGACATCGAGCTGAGCGCGCCGGGCCTGCGACCGACCCGGGGTCACGCCGCCGCCAGGGAGGCCTTCCGGCGCACGTTCGAGGTGCTCCCGGACCTGACGGCGAGGGTCAACGACTGGGGAGCGAACGGCGATGCGCTGTTCATCGAAATGACGTTCTCGGCGACGATCGGAGGGCGCCCCGTCACCTGGGAGAACGTCGACCGGTTCTGCTTTCGAGGCGGAATGGCGGTGAGACGCGTTGCATACTTCGACCAGCTTCGACTCCGGCGCGCCTTCATGCGTGGACCGCGCGGATGGATGCACCTCGCCCGCCGGATCCGGGCCGGACTCTAGGCTGGTCGCGGTTCGTTCGCGGCGGGAACGCGACGCGGTGGGCCGTGTCAGCGGGAGGCCATCGCGGCCATCCTCTCCACAGCCGCCTCGACCGGCGGCAGAGCCGCGATCTCCTCCGCGACCCGCCGCGCGCCGCGACCCAGCTCGGCGTCCGCGAGCACGCGCTCGACGGCGGCGCGCAGGCCGGCGGCGTCCGGGCCAGGCAACGCGATCCCGGCCCCGACGGCGGCGACGCGATCGGCGTTGTGCGGTTGGTCCGCGAAGAGCGGCACCACGACCATCGGGACGCCCGCGGCCAGCGCCCCGCGGACCGACCCGGAGCCGCCGTGGCACACGACGGCCGCTGCGCGAGTCAGGACGTCGCGCTGCGGGACCCACTCCTCGACGTGAACGTTGGCGGGAATCGTTCCCAGCGCGTCCCCCGGCAAGCCACGCCCGGTCGTGAGCAGCGCGCGCACCGGGAGGTCCGCGACCGCCTCGAGCGCGGTGCGATAGACGGAGCGAACGCTGGGTGTGCTTCCGGCGATGGTGCCGAACGTGACGCAGACGAGCGGCCGCGAATCCCCCCCCCGCGGCCCAGGGCGCCGGAGCTTCGCGCGGCCCCTCCTCGACGTGGCGAACGCGAAAGGGGAACCGCACCGTCACCGCCCCCAGGTCGGCGATCGTGACGCCGACCTTCGCCTCTCCGCGCTCGTAGGTCCGGCGGACGTAGTTGGGGCCGACCTCGAGCGCGCTTCCGGCGAACGCCCCCGCCCTGTCCGGAAGGTAGCGGGCGAGGCGGTCTCTCACGGGATGGCTCGACGCCTCCTCGGGGTCCGCCGTGACCTCGGGCGCCGGCGCGATCCTCCGAGAGCAGCTCGCCACGAGCGCGCTCATTGCAATCAGCGAGACGAGCTTGCGAGTCACGTCGGTCCCATGGTCAGGATAGGCTCCCCGCATGCCCCCGAACACCCGCGTCCTGCTCGCTTCGCGCCCGAACGGTTGGCCCACCGAGAGTGACTTCCGGATCGTGGAGGAGCCGACGACCCCGCCCGGCGACGGCGAGATCCTGGCGCGCGTCCTGTGGCTCTCGCTCGACCCTTACATGCGCGGCCGCATGAGCGAGGGCCCGTCGTACGCGAAGGCGACCGAGGTCGGCGACGTGATGCCCGGCGGGACGGTGGCCGAGGTCGTCGAGTCGCGCCACGCCGGCTTCGCCAAGGGCGACATCGTCGTCGGCGCGTTCGGCTGGCAGGAGTGGGCGCGCTCGAACGGCGCGGGGGTGATGAAGGTACAGGCCGGGCCCGTACCGCTCCCGGCGTACCTCGGCGCGGTCGGCATGCCCGGCGTGACGGCTTACGTGGGCCTCTACGACATCGGCGCGCCCAGGGCGGGCGAGACCGTCGTCGTCACGGCGGCGGCCGGGGCGGTCGGGGGCGTCGTCGGGCAGCTCGCGAAGATCCGGGGCTGCCGCCCCGTGGGGATCGCGGGGGGCAACGAGAAGTGCGACTACGCCGTGCGCGAGCTCGGGTTCGACGCGTGCCTGGACTACAAGGCGCCGGGCCTGGACGCGGCGCTGAAGGCCGCCGTCCCGAAGGGGGTCGACGTGCTCTTCGAGAACGTCGGGGGGCCCATCATGGACACGGTGCTGCGCCGGCTGAACCCGTTCGCGCGCGTGCCGCTGTGCGGGCTCGTGTCGCAGTACAACGAGACCGCGCCGTACGGGGTGACGAGCTTCCAGTCGCTCCTCGTCAACCGCGTCAAGCTCCAGGGGTTCATCGTGTCCGACGACATGAGCCGGTGGCCCGAGGCGCTCGGCAAGCTCGGCGGCTGGGTGGCCGAGGGGAAGATCCGCCTCGGGAGGGAGACGATCGCGCAGGGGATCGGCAGCGCACCGCGCGCGTTCATCGGGATGCTCCGCGGGGAGAACGTGGGGAAGCAGCTCGTGAAGGTCGCGTAGGCCGGCGCGCGGATCGGTCAGCGCTTGGTGGCGCGCGTCATCAGGAACTGCTGCCGCAGCGTGTTCGCGTCGAAGTACCGCCCGACGAACGCATCGAGCTCCGCGCGGAACGCCGCGAGCTTCGGAGGATCGTTCTGCAGCGACGCGACGAGCTTCACGACGGGACCGAGGGTCTCCTCGACGCTCCTCCGGTAGTGCTGGGGGCTGAGCACCGGGAAGGTCATGACCCCGCGATCGAAGAAGAGGTCGGTGACCGCCTCGCCGAGCCGCTGGCGCACGACGTTCGGGTCACCCCACTGCGGGGGCGGCGCGACGCCCGGCGGCGGCGGGACGTGCTTGCCCACGAGCGCGAACATCTGCCCGACGAGGTGCTCCGGCGGCCACGTCGAGAACGCGATCGTCCCGCCCGGCTTGAGCACGCGCAGCATCTCCGCGATCGCTACGTCCGGACGCGGGGCGAACATGTGGCCGAACTGGCTCAGGACCACGTCGAACGACGCCTCGGCGTACGGGAGCGCCTCGGCGTCGCCCTCGGTGAAGTCGACCTCGACGCCCGCGAGCGCCGCGTTCTTCTTCGCGTGCTCGATGAGCACCGGCGACAGATCGAGCGCGCGCACCCTCGCGCCCGCGCGCGCCGCCGTGACGGCGACGACGCCCGTCCCGCACGCGACGTCGAGCACCGCCTGCTGCGGGCGCAGGCGGGAGTGCCGCACGAGCTCGGCGGCGGGGGCGGTCGTCACCGCCTCGAGCGGGATGAAGAGCGCCCACGCTTCGCGCTGGACGGCTTTGAACTGGGCGTTCGGATCGTTGGACATTGGGACACCTCCTTGGAGGCGGGAGGGTAGCGCGACCGTTTCATGGGCGCAGCCCGAGCACCCACGCGATCCACGCGCCGGTGGCCTCCGCGGGCGTCGTGCCCGTGACGCGGGCGAACGCCTTCTCGCCGGTGGGGTCGCTCGCCACGCCGTCGCGCCACGCCTGGTAGAAGGGCCAGAGCGCGCCGCGCCCGTCGAGCCACTGGCAGAAGTAGCGCGCCATCGCCGTGTGCAGGTCCTCGTCGGGGCCGCGGAAGGTGGCCGTGGTCATCGCGAAGAGGGCGTCAAGCGTGACCGAGGCGCGCTCGGTCTTCGAGGCGAGCGCGGCACGCAGGCGCGGGAGGCGCCAGTTGACGGCGCCGTGGATCTCGCCCGGACGAGGGAAGACGGGCATCTCGAAGAGCGACGCGATGCCCTCGTTGATCCACGTGGGAGGGTCGGGGAAGTCGGCGCGGAGGATCGCGTGGGTCAGCTCGTGGGTGAGCGTCGTGATGCCGGGGCCGGCGTTGACTGGGTTTTGGCCGGTTGCACGTGGACCCGGTCAATCCTTGTCGAGCGCCCCGAAGATCCGCTCGCCACCGAATTCCACCCGTTCCGGCCCCCTCACGTGGTGGGGCAGGTGGTGGGGCGAGCCCGAGAGCCGGAGTCCCGTCGAGCCGGGTGGGGGTCATTCTCGAGTGCGCGCGAGTAGTGAATCCTTGCCCTCCTCGCGCCTCAAGGCGGCGACGCGAGCGCTTCGCAGCGCGCGCGCACGAAGCCGTGGGCGAACACGCCGCAGCGGAGGTAGCCGCGCAGTTCCTCCTCCACGTAGCGGGGCAGGGGAGTGTCGTAGCTGTCGCGGGCGTACGCGAGGAACGTCTCGAGGCGCTGCGGGCGCCGGTGGGGCGCGCCTTTCGGCTTGAAGCGAGCGTGCTTACGTCGCATGGCGGCGGCGCGAGTTGCCCGGTGGAACCGATCGGACCGGGAGCTTCTCGACCTTCGACCTCGACCTTCGACCCCGACCCCGACCTCGACCGGCTCACCCTCGCGGTCCTCGTGCCAGGCGGGAGCCTGGCACTCCGGCCGCAGTCGCGCGGCACTTTCGCGCGTCGACTCGCGTCAGTTGGTCATCGTCTTCGCTCCTCGACGGGGCAAGGAGCGAAGACGATGAGCAACCAACTGCTGAAGTTTCAGACACTCGATGCGTACAAGGTCGCGAAGGAGCTGGCGCGGAGGGTTCACCAAGCGCGGATCCGGGATGCCGAGCTGAGAGACCAGGCGACGCGGGCCGCAAAGAGCGCGTTCCTGGGGCTCTGCGAAGGGCTGCCCAGCGATTCGGCAGGCGTCCGCCGACGGCACTTCGACATCGCGAACAACTCGCTGCACGAGGTCGCCGGCGCCGTCGACCTCGCCGAAGCGATCGGCGCCCTCGACGCCCAGATCACCGGAGAGATTCTCGAGCTGGCGACCCGGCTGAAGCGGATGCTCCGGGCCCTCAGCCGCTGACCCCGTGGTGGCTGCGCGCGGTATCGACCGCGCGCAGCCGCCAACGGCTACCGAATCAACCCGGTCATCATCGCGACGAACCGGTCGGCATGCGCGAACACCGCCCCGAGCGCCTCCGCCGGAGCGTCACCCGCCGCCACGGCGATCTCTACCGCCGCCGCCGCCTCGACCGCCTCCGCTCGTGCGATCGCGAACACCCGCGCCTTGTCCGCCCGGCTCACGCGCCCGGCGCCCTCGGCGCAGTTGAGCGCCGCGCTCTTCGCCGCCCGCGTCGCCTGGTCTCTGAGCTGGCAATCTCGTATCCGCGCCTCGCGCACCGCCTCGAGCAGCTGCATCGCCACGCCAAACGCCTTCAGCTTGTGATGTGGAAGAAGTATCGGGGTCATGGGCCGTGTTCCTTGTGCGCCGATCAAACCGGCATGGTGGTGTGAATGAAACAGTCATACGGTGAAGGGCTAGCAACCCACGCCGGCTCCGAGTCATGCGGAGCTGCCTGCAAGGGCAGCGTCGTTGACAGGAGGACGTACGGGCCGGGTATTCAGCCGCGAAAGAACCAACCTTCGGGGTGCCGACGCTGTAAGGATGAGCGGAAGGCCACACCCGGAGCGCCGATATCGCGAGGCGCTCCGAGACCCCGCGCGGTCAGAGACCCCGTGCACGCACGGAAACACCATGCTCGGGAACCGGGAGGTCCCGTGCTCACCCGCAGCGGATGGCGCTGCGGGACGCGCCGTGAAGTCCAAGGACGTACGACGGCGATGAACGAGCACGGGAAGTCGGACAGGCCCGCAGTACCCGTGAAGCCCCCGAACAATGCCGGGCAACCGGCGGCGGAGGGAGTGGAGGGAAGGGGTCTGGCCAAAGGGAACCCGCGACAGCAAAACGCGCTCCGGACTCCGAGCCGGGAAGGCGCGCCGAGTGCGCTGGAGCGGGTACGTCAAGCAGCAAGAAGGGACAGGAAGATGCGGTTCACCACGCTCCTGCACCACGTGTACGACGTCGAACGTCTGCACGCGGCGTATCTCGCCCTCAAGCGAGACGCCGCTGCCGGCGTGGACGGCGAGACGTGGCGGCACTACGGCGAGGCGCTGGCGGGAAACCTCCAGGACCTCTCCGAAAGGCTGAAACGCGGGGCGTACCGGGCGAAGCCGGTTCGCAGGGTATTCATCCCCAAGGCCGACGGGCGGCAAAGGCCGCTCGGTGTCACCGCGCTGGAGGACAAGATTGTCCAGCGGGCGACGGTCGAGGTGCTGAACGCCGTCTACGAAACCGACTTCCTCGGCTTCTCGTACGGGTTCCGGCCGGGACGCAGCCAGCACAACGCGCTGGATGCGCTTTACACCGGACTGCTGACGAGAAAGGTGAACTGGGTGCTCGACCTGGACATCCGTGGTTTCTTCGATGCCATCGACCACGGGTGGCTGGTGAAGTTCGTCGAGCACCGGATCGCGGACCGACGCGTCGTGCGGCTCATCCAGAAATGGCTGAACGCCGGCGTGTTGGAGGATGGGAAGCGATTGCAGGTGGGGGAAGGGACGCCCCAGGGCGGCAGTGCATCGCCGCTCCTGGCGAACATCTACCTTCACTACGCGTTCGACCTCTGGGTCCAGGCGTGGCGTCGCAAGCAGGCCAGCGGCGATGTCATCGTCGTCAGGTTTGCTGACGACATCGCGATGGGATTCCAGAACAAGTCGGATGCCGTGCGGTTCCTGGCGGAGCTTACCGAGAGGTTTCGGAAGTTCCGGCTTGAGCTGCATCCCGACAAGACGCGCCTCCTGGAGTTCGGGCCGTTCGCGGCCACGAACCGAAAGAGTCGCGGCCGAGGGAAGCCCGAGACGTTCGACTTCCTCGGCTTCACGCACATCTGCGGGAAGAAGAGGAGCAATGGGATGTTCACGGTGCTGCGGCAGACGATTCGTAAACGGTTGCAGGCGAAGCTCAGCGAGGTGAAGGTCCACCTCAAGCGGCGCATGCACGACCCCGTCCCCGAAGTGGGCAAGTGGCTGCGCTCGGTCGTTGGTGGGCACGTCCGCTACTACGGCGTGCCCATGAATGGACCGGCGCTGACTACCTTCCGATTCCAGGTCGGCCGGCTCTGGCACCGTGCGCTGTCTCGGCGCAGCCAGAACGGTCGGATTCGCTGGGACCGGATGCGGCGGCTCATCGACCGCTGGTTGCCCCCGGCCCGCGTCTGTCACCCCTACCCCTTGAGGCGACTTGGCGTCATCACCTGAGGCAAGAGCCGGATGCGGGAAATCCGCCAGTCCGGATCCGTGGAGGGGGTTATGGGCGACCATGATTCCTACTCCGACTCACCCCTGGAAGGAACACGGCCCATGACCCCGCGTACCCGCATCCGAGCGAGCGAGCGTCCCGCGGACGAGCAATCGAAGTGACGCCGCAAAGCGGCGGCGCGAGCTTGTTGCGAGTGGCATGACTTACA
>PLYU01000058.1 GCA_003153495.1 Myxococcales bacterium | reverse complement strand
CCCACCGGAAACCCGGAAGAGCCCCAGAACCGCGCCGCCGTTGGCGCGGTACCACGCGGGGTAGTCCGTCCCGCCACCGAAGAACGAGATGCGGAAAGGAGTTCGGCTAATGATCATGTCGGCACTCGTCGATCGAGGACGCGGGCTGGCACGGCCCGCAAACGTGAAGCATACGCCTTGGCAGCGGACGGGATCAAGCTAGCGGCGGAGAAGAAGCGGCTCCCTCCTCTTGATGTTCATGCTTCTGCTTCCTGGCTTCTGTGCCGGACCTGCGCCGGAGACCGGAGGGAAGGCTATGCTTGCGATGGTCTTACATGTCGTCTCCGCTCGCCCGGCCACCCCGCACCCGCGATCGTCCGGCGCTGTTCCTGGATCGCGACGGCACCATCGTGCGGCACGTGGACTACCTGGTGCGGGCCGACCAGCTTCAGCTCCTCGAGGGCGCGGCCGATGCGATCGCCAGGGCACGCGTCAGCGGGCGCGCGGTGGTGGTCGTCACCAACCAGCCGGCGGTCGCGCACGGCTTCGCCGACGAAGATGCCGTGCGCGAGGTGCACGCCAGGCTCGCAGACCTACTGGACGCGCGCGGGGCTCGGGTCGATGCCTTCTACTTCTGTCCTCACCATCCCGAGGCGAAGCTCGAGCGATACCGAGTGGTGTGCGAGTGTCGCAAGCCGCTCCCCGGAATGTTGATGCAGGCAGCGCGCGCCCTCGGCATCGAGCTCGCAGCCAGCGTCATGATCGGCGATCGTCTCAAAGATGTGGGCGCGGGTGCGCGCGCCGGATGTCGCACGGTGCTCCTCGGCGAGGCTGGCCGACGACCGAGCGCCGACGGATGGAGCGAGCCTGTGCCTGACCACGTCTGCGCGGACCTGGGCTCGGCCGTTGACTGGGCGCTCGGCTGAGGGACCTTGAACGCCAGTCGCAGCTCGCGGTATGAAGAAAGCGCTTTCGAGCGCGAATGCTCTTTTCGATCTTTTTCCTCGCGCTCGCGGCGGTAGGCTGCGCAGCTTCGATCAGGCTCTGGGAGTGGGGCGGGGCGCCCGATGATTCCCCTGGACGCTTCGAGGCCGCCTCGTCGGCGGGGCTGCTGAGCCTCGGCCTGGCAGTCGCGATCAGCTGGTCGCTCGCCCTCTTTCATGTGCTCGGCCGCTGGACGTTGCTGGGAGCGGCGCTCGCGGTGTTCACGCTCGCGTGGCCGACGCTGGCCAGGCTGCGAACGCGGTTCACCACGCAGTTCGTGCCCACGCGCGGGCACGCCCTCGTGGTGCTCGCCGTCGCCCCGGCGGCTCTTTGGGTCGCGTACATCGTCGTACGCGGCACGGTCGTCTTTCCGTTTCCGCATGATGCGCTCGCCTACCACCTCCCGAAGGCGCTGTTCATAGCCCGGGCGCACGGATATGCGTTCTTCGACGCGCCCGAGCTGCGCCTCTCTACCTTTCCTGCAAACTACGAGCTTCTGCTCGCCGACGTGATCACGCTCGACGGCACGGACACGCTGACGGGAGTCGTTGGCGTGCTGGCCTACCTCCTTTTCGGCGCGACCGTGGCGGGGCTCACCGAGAGGTGGTGGGGGAAGGGCACCTTGCACGTCGTTGCGACAACGATGCTCTCACTCGCGATGCCGACGGTCCTTCTCGGATCCGGGGCGCACAAGAACGACGTCCTCCTCGCCGCATGCATCGTGGCGGCTGCTCACTTCGCGGCGCGGTGGGCGGTCCGCGGGGAGCGCGCAGCGCTGCTGCTCGCCATGATCGCCGCATGCCTGGCGGCGGGCACCAAGGTCAACGGCCTCGTGCTCGTCGGCGCCCTCGCACCTCTCGGGTTATGGCGCATCCGCGCCGGCTGGCGACGCGCGAACGCGCGGGCGTCACGGACGGCGATTTGGCTCGGCGCCGGCTTGCTCCTCTTCTTCGCTCTCGGAGGGATCGCATACGCCTACAACTTCGTTCACCTGGGCCGCCCCCTCGTGGCCTCGAAGCCGAACGGATACGGGGACTGGAGGAACCTCTGGATGTTCCCGTATCTCGCGTTCGCCCGGCCGCTCTCGTCCAACGGAGCCTCGTGGGTGCCGTGGAAGCACGCCTACTGGTTCTGGCCCCAGTGGGATCTTCACTTCTCGACGTACGGCCTCCAGAGCACGCTGGCCCTGCTCGCCATGCCCTTCGCGCTGGCCCGCTACAGAAAGGCCGGCCAGGCCACGGAACGCGCACTCGCGTCGCTGGCCTCCGCTCTGGCGTGGTTCGCCATGCTGCCGGTGAGCGTGGAGAACGCGCCCGTCGGGTTCTTCGAGGGGATCGTACGTTACACGCTCTTCTTCCCCCCGATCCTTCTCGCGTGGACCGTCGCGCCCGCGATCAAGGAGCTCGCGGAGTCGGCTCGCGGTCGCACGTTGGCGGGCTGGGGCGTGGCGGGGAGCTCCGCCGTGTACCTGTACATGGCGGTGAACGCCGCGATAGGCGACACCTACGCCCCATTCTCGTTCGTGGCCGCGGCATTCGTGGACCCGAAGTACTCCCGGACGTCGGTCACGTGGACCGTCCGCGCGGCGAGCTGGGTCGACGCCAATGCGGCGCCGGAGGACTCGATCGCCTTCGACGGGGCGTTCGACTCCTGGATCTATCCTGCCTACGGCGCCGACCTTGGCCGCAAGGTCGTATTCCTTCATTCGGAGCAAGGAGAGCCCGTCGTCATCCCGCCCAACGTCAAATGGGTCGCGATCGATCGCTCATGGAGCTGCGTCTTCGGACACCCGAAGTTCGTCGACTTCAGCCTCGCCTCCTGGGGAAGGTACATTCTCCGGGGCAAGCCGTTGCCGGAAGATCTGATCGTCTATCGCCAGCTCGTTGCCGATCCCGCCTTCCGTCTCGTCTATCGCGACGAGAAGGCGAACCAGGCCGTGTTCGCGCGCATCGACCACTGAAGATCAGTCAGCCTACTCGGGACGGGGCCGCAGCGTCAGATCGAGCGTGGTCATGCCGGCGGCGTCCGCCAGGTGGAGGCGGGTCCTGCGCAGCTCGTCGAACACGTCGAATGCCGTGAGGTAGTAGATCGCCGTTGTCTTGAATATCGGCGCCGCTTCGACCTGCTGCTTCTTCCATAAGTCTCGCCGATAGAGCTCGGCCGCGGCGTCCGGATGAACCACGATCGCGTAGCGATACCCATGCGACACCAGGTACGACGCGACCGCCTCGGGTCCGTCGAAGAGCGGCAAACGGGGGGGAGGGCTGACGGCGCCGACCATGTCGAGGCTGTGAATGACGTTGCGCCGAAGATCGAAGTAATACGGGTCGTCGACCATCACGGCGATCGACTCCGAGGGCGGTACGGCTTCCTGGAGCAGCGCGTATGCGGGATGACGCATGCCGGGATCCCAGGGGAGCGGACGGTCGTACTCTCTCCCTATGATCGACAGGTACATATCGTACTGTTCCGTCGTGTGCTTGCCGCCTGCGTAGAGTTGCAGCCCGATCGCCACGACGACGAGCGGGAGCGCGGCGCGGCTGACCGACGCGCCTCCCGCCGACGGTCGGCGCGTCCCGGTGTTCGCCGCGGCAAGGGCCACGGCGAGCAGCGCGGCGAACGTGAAACCGAAATGGTATCGCGCGATGTCGATCGGGCCCCTGACGTCGGGGAAGAACTTGACCAGGGTGAGCCAGCCGACGAACGCGGCGAACATGAAGTAGTCGAGAATGCCGCGCCGCCCGCGGCTCGCGAGGGCCAGCGCCGCGGCAGCGAAGATCGGGACGGTCTTGACGGGCAGGTCGTACGTTACGTTCGCCCAGAGGAAACGCAGCTGCTCGAAGCGATCCTTGGGCAACCACATCCCGTAGTCGGGGTTGAAGTCCCCCCGAACGAGCGGAAAAGCGAACGAATGGACCCACCTGTACGACATGGCCCACCACGGGATCATGAAGAGGACGAGTAGGCCGGCGGTCCCGACGGCGCTGATCAGGGCGGGGCCCCTCAGGTGCAGGGACCGGAGCCGCACGGCGCGCACGAGCGGCGCCCCGTAGACGAGCACCAGGAGCACAGCGAGCGGGACTAGGTAGTTCTGCCGCAGCGCGCAGATTCCCGCGGAGAGCAGCGCGACCGCGACGGCGCCGCGCATCGCGGGCGCGCGATCGAACGCAGGCCACGCGATCGTCCGGTAGAGGCCCAGGAAGAAAGCGACCCCGGTCATCTCGGTGGCGGTGTTCAGCCGGATCTCCGGCAGGGTCAGGATGAAGAGAAGGAGCAAGAGCACGATCGGACGCGACGTCCGTTTCGCCTGGCGCACGTGCCCGACGACGAGGGCCATGACCGTGAAGAGGGCCATCCCGTTGTCCACCATCAGGACCTGGGAGGCAGGGAGCGGAACGGCAAGCTGAAACGCGTCGAGGACGGCCTTGCCTCCGTACGCGAAGATGCGCCGCAAGCTGAACGGCTGCGAAAGCGTGCCTCGGTCCAGGATCTCGTGCGCGAAGAGATAATAACAGATGTTGTCGTCGTTCTTGTTGAAGCCGTTGTGCTTCACGACGATGAGCTCGCCGAGAGCCTTCACGAACGCGAGCGCACCGGCGGCGGCCACCGCAGCCGAGAAGGGAGCCCCGGCGGCCTTCACGCGAAGCCAGCGAACGGGGGATCGACGCGACCAGACGAGGTAACCGCGAGCGAGATCGACGAAGAGCAGCAACAAGCCCACGACGACGAGCAGGACGAGCATGCCGCGCACGGCAAGGCCGACGGAGCACAGCGCGCCCCCGATCGCGACGACGACGGACCATCCCCAGACGCAGCGAAGGCCCCAGTCGGCTCGGTCACGGGGGAACAGGAGCGAATTCAGTGCGCTGCCGAACCCGGCGAAGCTCGCGAGGAGGAGCAACCCCCAGGTCATCGTGGCAGAAACGTCGAGGGCAGCTTCGTGATCGACCGCAACGCGCATGAATGCGCCGCCGATCTTCACGATGATCCAAGCGATCACGACGGCGCCGGCGATGGATGTCGCTGGGCGCCCGAGCTGTCGCCAGACGTCCTTCACACCCCGCGCAGCTCCTGGGAATGGTCGCTCTCGACGCGGTCGGTCACGATCCATCAACTATAGGCCAGACGCTCGGGCCTCGTCCAAGTTCCACGACGCGACTTTTCGGGGACGGGCCGATAGGCTGATGGGTCGTGCCAGTCACAGTCGCATGCTCGCCGTGGGTCAGCGCAGCGTGGCGCGGGCATGCGGGTCGCATTCTGCGAGTCTCGTTCGCCGTGATCCCCCTCGTCTGGATCGGGCGCAGAGTCCATTGGTCCGACGTGGCGCGCCGCGCGGCCGCCGTAGGCGCGGCGTCCATCGCCGCTTCTTTCGCGGCCCTCCTCTTGTGCATCGTCCTGTGTGCGGTCCGCTGGCGCGTACTCCTGCGCGCCTACGGCGCCGCGCGACTGCCCTCGGTGACCGAGGCGCTCAGACACATGTTCGTCGGCCTCTACTTCAATGTGATGCCCGGCGGCGTCGCAGGCGATGCCGTCCGCGGCTACCGGGTGCGCGAGCACATCGGCGACCTGACGACGTCGTACATGATCTTGCTCGTCGATCGGCTGGCCGGCCTAGTCGGACTACTCGCGATCGCCGTACTGGCGGCCGTGCTCGGTCCTCCTCTCGCCGTACGGAGCGTGAACGGCGCCATGATCGCGGCGTCGGTTCTGGGTTTTGCCGTCACCCTTCTGGCGATCGGCCTCCCGTTCCTCACGGCACGGAGCGCCCGCGCCCGGACCCTCGTCGGCTCCGTGCCGATCGTGGGCCATCGCTTCGCCGCCCTTCGGCCGCCCGAGCGCCTCGACGACCTTCTCCTGGCGCTGGCGCTCTCGGTCGGTACCCAGGCATGTACGGTCCTCTCGATCCTCATTCTGCTGGCGAGGCTGGCGCCCGCGGCGGACGTCTTGGCCGAAGCTCGCGTGGCGCCCCTCGTCGTGCTGCTCGTATTCATTCCGGTCACGCCTGGAGCGCTCGGCCAGCGGGAAGCGCTGTTCACCGAGTTCTTCGGGCTCGTCGGAGTTCCCGCGGCCTCCGCGGTCGCCGCATCCATGCTTTCGTTTGCGGTCGTGATCGGCCTGAGCGCGATCGGCGGGATTACTGTGGCGTGCGAGAAGCTCCTCTCACGACGCGGGGCTTCCCCCGGCGGCGTGCGCCCTGCCGGAAGGTTTTCGCGTTGGCGGCGGAGAAGGCGGCAGAGATGGTCACGTACCTGGCGTCCAAGCAGGCGCTTGGGCAGGCGCGGCCAAGGACTTCGACGCCCTCTACGCGCTGTCTGACACGGCCGAGGAGGACACCCGCGATCTGCTCGTGCTCACCTTCGACGGCAAGGGCATCCCGATGCGGCGCGAGGACCTACGCCCCGAGACACGCGCCGCCGCCGAGGCTACGCCTCGACGGCTGCACACGCGACTGACCAAGGGCGAGAAGCGCCACCGCAAGCGCATGGCGCAGGTCGCTGCGATCTACACCGTGGCACCGTACGTGCGCACTCACGTGCGGCCGAGCCTGTCCCGCACCTCGCGTGTCAGGTCGATGGGCCTTGCCTCGATCACGAAGTCGCCTTCGGGCTGGCGCTTGCACCCGTGCACTTTCACCTTCAACATCGCACCGGGCTCACCCCTCAGCGAACCATCGAGACGCGACCCCGGCGGTGCGGACACCGTCGAGCGGAGCACGACGGTGTCAGCGCCGACGGAGACCACTGTCGCCTCGCCCCCTCCGGACCAGAGCAGGCGGACCCTCACCGCCGCCGCTCCCGCATCTCCACGCGCGCGTCGCGCTCGGCCGTCTTCTTCGCGATGTCCGCGCGCTTGTCGTAGCTCTTCTTGCCCTTGGCGATCGCCAGCTCGACCTTCACGCGCCCGCGCTTGAAGTAAAGGCGCAGCGGGACGACCGCGTAACCCCCGCGCGCGAGCGCCCGGTGCATGGTGTCGATCTCCCGCGCGTGCAGGAGCAGCTTCCTGTTGCGCCTCGGCTCGTGCGGGAACGCGCTCGCCTGCTCGAACGGGGCGACGAACATCTGCTTGAGCCACGGCTCGCCGCGCTCGACGACGGCGTACGCGTCGGAGACGTCGACCTTGCCGGCGCGCATCGACTTGACCTCGCTCCCGACGAGGACGAGGCCCGCCTCGAAGCGCTCCTCGACTTCGTAGTCGAACAGCGCCCGGCGGTTCCTGGCGATGTCCTTCTCGTCCTTCTTCCCCTTCTCCGGCTTCGTCATCGCTGCTCGGGCGCCATGGTGGGCGCGGCAGCTTAGCACCCGCGCTGCTCGCGCTGCGCTACGCTGCCAGGCGATGAACGCAACGAGTTGGCCCGAAGTGGAGCGCTTGCTCGCCGAGCTCGAGGAGCTGCAGCGCCGCAAGGTGCTGGAGCTGGCGCGACGCCTCCGGCCCGGCCTCACGCTGGAGGACGTCCGCAACCCGCACGACTTCCCGGAGCTCGGCGACCCGGACTGGCAGTACGAGGACGGCGTGCTCACCGGCATCCAGAGCGTGCAGGCCGCGGTGCGCGCCCGGAGCCGCGGCGAGGGCGGGCCGTGAGCAAGAAGAAGAAGAAGGGCGCGCGCGGCGGCCCGTTCGAGGCGCTTCGCGGGCTGAAGGACGAGCTGGCGAAAGCGGAGGAGAAGGCGCCCGCGAAGAAGCCGCCCGCGCCGAGGCCCGCGAAGGCCGCCGGCGGAGAGGACGACGCCTTGCTCTTGCACCGCCTGTACGCCGGGGTCGAGCCCCTCGACCGGTCGCGCGAGCGAGTCTCCGTGCAGCCGATCGAGCGCACGGCCGCCGGCCGGGACGCGGCGGCGCGCGCGGCGGAGCGGGCGAGCGCCGAGGCGGACGCCGTGCGCGAGCACCTCCGCACCCTCATCGAAGGACAGGCGCGCTTCGAAGTCACCGACGACGGCGCGCGCGTCGAGGGGCGCCGCCTGGACCTCCCCGTCGACGCGCTGCGGCGGCTTCGCCGTGGGCTGCTCCCCATCGACGCCAGGCTCGACCTGCACGGCCTCGGCGCGAAGGAAGCGCGCACCAGCCTCGACGCGTTCCTGAAGGCGACGCGCGCGCGGGGCGAGCGGTGCGTCCTGGTCATCCACGGAAAGGGCCAGCACTCTCCGGGCGGGGCTGGCGTGCTGCGCGGCGAGATCGGCGCATGGCTATCGCAGGGAGCGGTCAGCCAGTGCGTGGCGGCGTTCGCGACCGCCAGGGCGGACGACGGCGGCGAGGGAGCCGTCTACGTGCTCTTGCGCCGCCCTTGATTCACACGATCCCGTTGCGCCGGAGCATCGCCTTCACCGCCTGGAACGCAGGGGTGCGCCACGTCTGGAGCAGGTGGCCGCCGTGCAAGCGCAGCAGCGGGGCGTCGAAGTGCCGCGCGAGCCGCTCCGCGTGCGCGATGGGCGTGATCCGGTCGCCCTCGGCGCCGATCACGAGCACGCGCTCTCCGGGAACGAGGCTGGGGCGCACCAGGGGGCTGACCACGCGGTTCGCCTCCTCGAGCGCCGAGTGCTGCAGGAGAGCGCGGTGGCCGCTGCCGAGCCGGCCCTGATCGCGCGCGAAATCGGCGATCGATGAGAGGGGGATGATCGGCACGGCGAAGGCGAGGTCGCGCTGCACGGTCGCCAGCAGCGCGGTCGAGTAGCCGCCGAGGCTCATGCCCATGACGCCCACGCTCGGCGCGCCGCGGTCGCGCAGGACCGCCGCGAGGACCCGGAGATCCGCGACGACCTGGCGGAAGCCCTCGTTGGTGAAGCGGGGATCCGCCCCGGGGAAGGGAGGCGCCCCGCCGTCCGTGCGAGCTCGCGGCCCGTGAAACGGCAGGATGGCGAGCGCCACGTCGAGACCGTGACGGTTCATCCACCGGATGGGCCAGATGCGCTCCTCGATGCCCCACTGACCGGCCATGTAGCCGTGGACGAGGATCACCGCCGGCCGACCGCCCCCCGGTCCGGCGTACAGGCGAGCGTGAGCGGTGCGGTTGGGGACGTGGCCGAGGTACGCGTCGCGGACGCTGCCGTGAAACGGAGCGAAGGCGCTCTCCCACGACAGCCCGAGGCATTCACCTCCCCAGGGAAGCTCGCGGACGCGGCGCTCGCGGGGGCGGACGGGAGGCGGGGGAATGAAGTATGCGTCCGCGTCCGAGACGAGCTCGGGGCTTCCGTAGGCGTTCCGGATCTCCGCGAGGAGGGCGAGGCGCTCGTCGTGCGAAAGCGACTCGGGGGCCGCCCGCACCCTGCGGTTGCTCATCTGGAGCGCGGCGACGACGGCCCGGTCGACGGTCGACGCGGCGGAGCCGAGGAGCCTGAGGGCAATCGGATTCATCCGCTACAGCGTAGCGCGAGGACGCGCTCGGGGCCGCCCGGTGGGCCCCCCGCCCGACCCGGCGTGGTAGATTTCACGGATGCACGTGGTCGCGATCGTCGAGCTCGCGACCTCGGTGGACGCGGAGGCGGCCGCCCTGGCGGCCGACCTGCGGGCCACCGCGTACGACGTCAGGCTCCTCCTGGCGGGCGGGACGCCGGCGGTGGTGCGCTCGACGCCGGCCGAGGCGGGGGCGGCCGAGGTCGTGGCGAAGCTCCGGGCGCGCGGGCACGACGCGGTGGCTGTGGACACGGCGGCGGTCGTCGCGTCGGCGACGATGACGTCGATGCGCAGGTTCCGGCTGGAGCGCGACGGGATCTCGCTCGACGACAGGCCCGGCGTGACTCTGCCCTACGACGACATCGCCACGCTCGTCTCGGCCGTGCACCGCCGGCGGAGCGACACGTCCACCGAGACGCGCGAGCGGAAGTTCGACCCGGCGCGCGCCATCATGAGCGGCGGGGTGCTGCTGAGCAAGACGACCAGGACGGCGACACGCACGGCGACCGAGGACCGCGAGGGGGTGCTCTACCTGTTTCGACGCAGCGGGGGCGCACCGTGGCTCCTGCGAGAGCGCGGGACGAGCTGGGCGGGGCACGGAGAGCCGCTGGCGCCGTCGGAGAGCGAGAACTTCCGGGCGGCCGTCGCGGCGCTGCGCGCCCGGGCGCCGCGCGCGGTCTACGACGATCGCCTCGTCTCCCGGAAGTCCACCCCGGAGCGAACGGCGGTCGCCGGGGGCGGCGGGACGACGACGGTCCACACGTCGTCCGAAGGCGGGACGGACCTGCTGGCGCACGTCATCGCTCTGGCCGCCCGCGGCGCCGGAGTGTGAGCCGCCCTCCGTTTGGGGTGGCACGCCGGGGGCGCCGCGACTAGATTCGGACAGGAGCCGCGCGATGGTCGAAAAGCTGAAAAAGCTGTGGCTCGACGGGGAGTTCGTCGAGTGGGACCAGGCGAAGGTCCACATCCTGACGCACTCTCTGCATTACGGGCTCGGCGTCTTCGACGGGATGCGCGCGTACAAGCGGGCCGACGGGGCCACGTACGTGTTCCGGCTGCGCGAGCACATCGACCGCCTCTTCGACGGCTGCAAGATGTGCTTTCTGACGCCGCAGCACACGCGCGAGCAGGTGATGAGCGTCTGCCTCGAGGTGCTCCGCGTGAACGGGCTGGCCGAGGGGTACCTGCGACCGATCGTTTACGTCGGCGAGGGCGCGATGGGCATCTACGTGCCGAACAACCCGGTGCGCACGGCCGTGCTGGCCTGGCACTGGGGCGCGTACCTGGGCGACGAGGCGCTGAAGAGCGGCATCCGCGCCAAGATCAGCTCGTTCGCGCGCCACCACGTCAACGTGAGCCTGGCCAAGGCGAAGATGTGCGGCCAGTACACGAACAGCGTCCTCGCCAAGCGCGAGGCCAAGCTCGGCGGCTACGACGAGGCCATCCTGCTCGACACCAGCGGGTACGTCAGCGAGGGCTCCGGCGAGAACATCTTCATCGTCCGCAGGGGAATCATCTACACGCCCGACCTCTCCTGCTCCATCCTCGAGGGGCTCACGCGCGACACGATCATCACGCTCGCCCGCGAGATGGGGCTCACCGTCATCGAGTGCCGCCTCACCCGCGACCAGCTGTGGATGGCCGACGAGGTGTTCTTCACCGGCACCGCCGCGGAGGTGACCCCCGTCCGGGAAGTCGACAACCGCGCGATCGGCGACGGCACGGTCGGCCCGATCACGAAGAAGCTCCAGGCCCGCTTCTTCGACATCGTCCGCGGAAGCGATACGTCCCACCCCGAGTGGCTGACGCGCGTGTGAGAGCGCGCGGCGGCAAGACGAGAAGGGAAGACGTTCTCCTCCTTCTCTTCTCCTCTTCCTGTTTGACCCTCTCGTGCGCGGCGACGACGCCGCCCGCGGCGCCCTCCGCCGGCAAGGAGGCCCCGGTCGTGTTCGCCGAGGACGCGAAGCCGCTGCCGCGCTACCGTTCGAGGCGCCTGGGCCTGTCCCTGCCGCTCCCCGACGGCCCCGCCTGGCGCATCGACGACCACTCCCGCCCCGAGCTGGTCGCGACGCACGCGGCGAGTCGCTCGCGCGTGCTCGTCGCGGTCCTGCGGACGGACGAGCTGGTGGGCCGGACCCAGTGCGAGGAGCGAGCGCGGGCCCTCGGCCTCGTCCCGGCGGGTGAGCTTCGCACCCTCGACGAGGAGATCGCCGTCACGCAGGGGACGTTCGACACGCGGCTCGTCGTCGCCCTCGAGGTGGGCGGCGCGCCCGGCCGACCCCTCGTCGGTCACGTGATGGCCTTCGGGGGGTTCCTGCGCAAGTGCTACGTGTTCGGGTTCTCGACGGAGGTCGACGGCATAGCCGACGAGCCGGCGCTGTCGTCGAGACTGGCCTTCGCGCGGGCGCGCATCCTCGGGGGCCTCGAGCTGGACCCGTTCGGGGTGGTGCAGCGCGACACGGTGCCGTAGGCGCGGGCGCGGGCGCGGGCGCGGGCGCGGGCGCGGGC
>PLYU01000065.1 GCA_003153495.1 Myxococcales bacterium | reverse complement strand
CGCCCGAACTGCGCGCGCGGGAGGCGACCGGGGGGTCCCTCGCTTCGCTCGGGATGACACACGGGGGGGGGACCTCTCGACCGCCTCCCCCCTTCCGACTAGAACCTCTGCACCGCATGGCAGAGACCCCGCCCACCCCGCCCAACCCGCCGACGCCCTCCTCGCCGCAGCAGAAGGTCCCCATCTCCATCCAGGAGGAGATGCGCACCTCCTACCTGGACTACGCGATGAGCGTCATCATCGGGCGGGCCATCCCGGACGTCCGCGACGGCCTCAAGCCCGTCCACCGGCGCATCCTGTACAGCGCGTACGAGCAGGGCCTCGTCCCCCCCGCGGGCTACCGCAAGAGCGCGACCATCGTCGGCGACGTGCTCGGCAAGTACCACCCGCACGGCGACTCCGCGGTCTACGACGCGATGGTGCGCCTCGCGCAGGACTTCTCGATGCGCTACCAGCTCATCGACGGCCAGGGGAACTTCGGCTCGGTCGACGGCGACCCCGCGGCGGCCTACCGGTACACCGAGGCGCGCCTCACCAAGCTCGCGGTCGAGCTGCTCACCGACATCGACAAGGAGTGCGTCGACTTCGCCGCCAACTTCGACGACCGCCTGAAAGAGCCGACGGTCCTGCCGGCGCGGGTCCCCAACCTGCTCGTCAACGGCACCAACGGCATCGCCGTCGGGATGGCGACGAACATCCCGCCGCACAACCTCGGCGAGATCATCGACGCCACCGTGCACCTGCTGCGTAACCCCGACGCCACGATCGACGACGTCATCCGCTTCGTCCCGGGCCCGGACTTCCCCACGGCCGGCCTCATCTTCGGTCGCTCGGGGATCGACGCGGCTTACCGGACCGGCCGCGGCACGATCGTGATGCGCGCGCGGATGTCGGTCGAGAAGTCACCCGGCCGCGGCGAGAAGGAGCAGATCGTCATCAGCGAGATCCCCTACCAGGTCAACAAGGCGCGCGTCGCCGCGCGGATCTCGGAGCTGGTGCGCGAGAAGAAGATCGAGGGCATCGCCGAGGTGCGCGACGAGAGCGACCGCGACGGGATGCACCTCGTCGTCGAGCTGAAGAAGGACGTCATCCCGCAGGTCGTGATGAACCAGCTCTACCGGCAGACCGATCTGCAGACGAGCTACGGCGTCATCAACCTGGCCATCGCCCACGGGCGCCCGGCCATCCTGAACCTCAAGGAGACGCTCGAGGCCTTCGTCGCGCACCGGCGCGACGTGGTCACGCGCCGCACGCGCTACGAGCTGGGGGAGGCCGAGCGCCAGCGCGAGATCGTCGAGGGCCTGGGGGTCGCCGTCACCGACGTGGACCTCGTCGTGAAGACGATCCGCCAGTCGCCGGACTCGGAAACCGCCCGCGTCGCCCTCATGAAGCTGCCGCTGGCCGGCCTGGAGGCCTTCGTGCGCCGCGCGGGGCGGCCCCAGGGCGAGCTCGACGAGGCCAAGGCGAAGGCGCAGTACTTCCTGTCCGAGCGCCAGGCGAAGGCCATCCTCGAGATGCGCCTCTCCAGGCTGACCGGGCTCGAGCAGGAGAAGCTCGCCAGGGAGTACGGCGAGCTGTGCGACGCCATCGCGCGCTACCGCGCCATCCTCGCGAGCCCCCTGCTCCTCGACGACGTCATCGTCATGGAGCTCGAGGAGATCAAGGCCAAGTACGGCGACAAGCGGCGCACCGAGATCGTCGAGAACGACGCCGAGATCCTGGACGAGGACCTCATCCAGGAAGAGGACATGGCCGTCACGATCTCTCACGCCGGCTACATCAAGCGCACCAGCCCGAAGGACTACCGGGCGCAGCGCCGCGGCGGCCGCGGGCGGATCGGGATGGAGGCGCGCGAGGAGGACTGGGTCACGCAGCTGTTCGTCGCCTCCACGCACGCGTACGTCTTCTTCTTCAGCGACAAGGGCAAGGTCTACGTCAAGAAGGTCTACGAGATCCCCCTGGCCGCGCGCACGAGCAAGGGCCGGGCGATCGTCAACTTCATCGGCATCGAGGCGGGCGAGAAGATCGCGGCCATCGTCGAGATCCCCAAGATCGAGAAGGGGAAGTTCGTCGTCACGATCACGAAGCGCGGCCAGATCAAGAAGACCGAGCTCGACGAGTACGAGAACTTCCGGGAGAAGGGCATCATCGGCGTCAAGGTGGACGACGGCGATCAGCTCCTCTACGCCGCGCTGACCGACGGGACGCGCGACGTGCTCATCGCGACCAAGCTCGGGCAGAGCATCCGCTTCCCCGAGGACCAGACCCGGCCGATGGGCCGCGCGACGCACGGCGTGAGGGGCGTCGACCTGGGCGACGACGACGAGGTGGTCGGCCTCGAGGTGAGCAACGCGGACCGGCCGCACGTCCTGGCGGTGTGCGCCAACGGGTTCGGCAAGCGCACGCACATCGAGGAGTTCCGGACGCAGAACCGCGGCGGAAAGGGGATCATCCTGATCGACGCGAGCGACCGCAACGGCCCGGTCGTGGGGGTGAAGCTCGTGAAGGACGGCGACGAGATCATGCTCATCACCGACCGGGGGCAGACGATCCGCATGCGCGTCGCCGAGATCCGCGAGACGGGCCGCAACGCCCAGGGCGTGAAGCTGATGACGCTCGGCGAGGGCGAGCGCATCGTGGCGCTCGAGCGCCTGGCCGAGACGGTCGACGACGGAGGCTCGATCTTGCCGCCGGACGGCGGCAGCCTGCCCCCGGAGGGCGGCAGCATTCCGCCCACCTCCGGCGAGCTGAATTGAGCGCGAAGCCTGCGCCGGCGCTCACCGCCAGGGAGCGGCGGGACCGGGCGAAGGTCGCCCGGTCGATCGCGCCGAAGACGCTCACGCGCCTCGAGAAGCAGCACCCCACGGCGCACTGCGAGCTCGAGCACACCTCGCCGTTCCAGCTCATCGTCTCGGTGGTGCTCTCGGCCCAGACGACGGACGTGGCGGTGAACAAGGCGACGCCCGGGCTCTTCGCGCGGTTCCCGGACGCGAGGACGCTCGCGGCGGTGGAGCCGAAGGACGTCGAGCCGTACGTGTCCACGCTCGGCTTCTTCCGCATGAAGTCCAGGGCCATCGCGGGGCTGGCGCGCGCGCTGGTCGAGCGCCACGGGGGCGAGGTGCCCCGCTCGATGGCCGAGCTGGTCGCGCTGCCCGGGGTCGGCCGCAAGACCGCCAACGTCGTCCTCGGCGTGCTCTGGAACGAGCCCGAGGGCGTCGTCGTCGATACCCACGTGATGCGGATCTCCCAGCGCCTCGGGTGGACGAAGGCGACCGACGCCGAGAAGATCGAGCGCGACCTGTGCGCGATCCTCCCGGAGAAGGAGTGGGCCCAGGCGAGCCACGTCCTCATCTTCCACGGCCGCCGCTGCTGCTATGCCAGGAAGCCCGAGTGCGGCGCGTGCAGCGTCAACGACGTTTGCCCCGCCGCCTTCGACGCGGAGCACGTGGGGCGAAAAGCGAAACGTCCGTCATCCTGAGCGAAGCGAAGGACCCCCCGGAGGCCTCCCGCGCGAGAAGTTCGGGCGTGGTGCGTGGCCCTCGTCCACGGAGCGCCGCCACGCCCGAACTGCGCAATCGGGAGGCCTCCGGGGGGTCCCTCGCTTCGCTCGGGATGACAACTGGGGGGGGGGCTCAGGATGACAGGGTCGTGTATCGTTCGGGCTGCCCCATGGCCTCCGCGCGCATCGAACCCGTCACCGGCGACGCGGTCTTTCTGGTCAACGAGCTGGTGCGGCTCGCGGTGTCGCAGCGGGCGAGCGACATTCACCTCGAGCCGAAGCACGACATGATGCAGGTGCGGCTGCGGATCGACGGATCGCTCGTCGACGTGCAGCCCATCGCGCTCACCGTGGCTCTCAACGTCATCTCGCGGGTCAAGGTGCTCGCCAAGATGGACATCGCCGAGAGGCGAATGCCTCAGGACGGGCAGATCGCCATCGACCTGGACGGCGGCAAGCGGGTCCACCTGCGCGCGTCCTCGTTCCCCGCCTCCCAGGGCGAGAAGGTCGTGCTGCGGATCCTGTCGAGCCAGCAGATCCTCGCGTTCGAGCAGCTCGGCATGGATGACGCGGCGCAGGCGAGGATGCGCGAGGTCGTCGCCCGGCCGCAGGGATTCGTCGTGACGTGCGGCCCGACCGGGGCGGGCAAGACGTCGACGCTCTACGCGCTGCTCCAGCAGATCGACCCGCGTGCGGTCAACGTCGTCACGCTCGAGGACCCGATCGAGGTCGAGGTGTACGGAGTGACCCAGGGGCAGGTGAACGTGCGGGCGGGGTTCACCTTCGCGACCGGCCTGCGCGCCATCCTCCGGCAGGACCCGGACGTCATCCTCGTGGGCGAGATGCGCGACGCCGAGACCGCGGGCATCGCCATGCAGGCGGCGCTGACCGGGCATCTCGTGCTGTCGACCCTGCACACGTCGGACGCCGTGGAGACCATCGTGCGCCTCGTGGACCTCGGCATCGAGCCGTGGATCGTGGCGAACGCCCTCTCGGCCGTGCTGGCCCAGCGCCTGGTGCGCGTCGTGTGCCCGCACTGCAGGCGCCCGGCGAAGCTGGAGCGCGACGTGTGGGACGGCGACGAGCTGCTGCTACACGCCGGGAGCGACATCGTTCGGCCGAAGGGCTGCGAGAAGTGCATGCGCACCGGATACCGCGGCAGGACGGGCCTCTTCGAGGTCGTCGAGCTGGACGACGAGCTGCGCGATCTGGTCAAGGCCAAGGCGGCGTCGCGCGCCTACCGCGAAGTCTTCGCGAAGCGCCAGATCCCGAGCCTGCGCCGCGCCGGCGTCCAGAAGGTCCTCGCCGGCGTCACCACGGTCGACGAAGTACTGCGCGTCACCTGAGGGGATTGAACAGAAAGATCAGAAGATCAGGAAGAGAGAGAGTCCTTCCTGATCTTCTGACCTTTCTGTCGGCTCATCTCGCGCGGAACGTGGCGATCAGTCGCTCGGTGGCCGTGTAAGGGTCGACCGCGCGCGACTCCACCTCGCGGACCGCAGCGTCGATGCGCTCGCCCAGGTCCGCGACCGCGGCGTCGATGAGCGCCTCGCGGAGCGTGTCGCGGATCTCCTCGGCGAGCCGCAGGCGGCGGCGTGCCCTGCCCGCCTCGGTGCCCTCGACCCACGCGCGGTGGCGCGCCAGGCCGGCCACCAGGTCCGCGATCCCCTCACCCTGCGTCGCCACGCACTTCACGATCGGCGGCGTCCATCGCGAGTCCCCCGCGCCGGCCACGGGCGTCACGAAGCCGTCGGCCGCGCCGTGCGTCGCGTGTCTCCGGTTCGCCGACAGCCCGCGGATCGACTCGTTGCCGAGGGAGATCATCAGCTCCAGATCGCGCACCGTCGCGTCCGCGCCCTCGCGGTCGGCCTTGTTCACAGCGAACGCGTCGGCGCACTCGAGGAGCCCCGCCTTGATCGCCTGCACCTCGTCCCCCATCCCGGGCGCCATGACGACGAGGGTCGAGCCGGCGGTGCGCGTGATCTCGAGCTCGTCCTGCCCGACGCCCACGGTCTCCACGATCACCACCGCGTACCCGGCCGCGTCGAGCACCCGCACCACGTCGCGCGCGCTGCCCGACAGGCCCCCGAGGTGCCCGCGCGTCGCCAGCGACCGGATGAAGACCCCGTCGTCGGTCGCGTGGCGCGACATGCGGATCCGATCGCCGAGGATCGCGCCGCCGGAGTACGGGCTGGTCGGGTCCACGGCGACCACGCCGACGCGGTGGCCTTGCGCGCGGTAAGCTTCGATGAGCCGATCGCAGAGCGTCGNNCGAGCACCCACGCCTTGCCGGTGTGCGGCCAGAGCGTCCTGAGCAGCTCGTGGAACCCGGGCGTCCGGTCGTCCGCCATTCTCATGGCTCGCGCGATCGCGCGGGTTTCACCTGCGAGGACGCGGTGGGCGAGGTCGAGAGAGCTCTTCATCGGAGCGCAGCGAGCTTACGCTGCACGGCGGCGCGGTCGATGACCCCATCGGGCGAAGACAGCGCGCTCCGGTAGGCGTCCCGGGCGGCGGGCGTCTCGCCGCGCGCCGCGAGCGCGTCGCCCAGGACGACCCAGCCGGGCGCCCACTGCGGGAACTCCTGCGTGGCCTTCACCCCGAAGGCGCGCGCGCTGGTGTCGCGCCCCGCAGCGTGGCAGGCCTCGCCGGCGTGGACCAGCGGCGTCGGGTCGCCGTGGTCGAAGCCCCAGGCCGCCTGGTACGCCTCGAGCGCCGCGTCGAGGTCCCCCCGCATGGCCCTCCCGTCGGCGACGAGCAGCTTTGCCGCGGCGCCGTTCCCGACGATCTTCAGCGCGGCCTCTCCCGCCGCGATCGCGTCGTCGGCGCGGCCCTCCGCGAGCGCCACCCG
>PLYU01000371.1 GCA_003153495.1 Myxococcales bacterium | reverse complement strand
CGGCCTCGGCCTCGAACGCCTTCTTCACTTCGCTGACGATGATTCGCTCCGCCACCTGCCGCACCACCCGCACGCGCAGCTCGAGCTCCCCCACGACCAGCCTGCGTGACCGACCGTCGCCGAGCGGCGTGATCTCGTAGGTGCCCGACGCCGAGAAGTACTTGCGCCACTCGGGCTTCACGTTGGGCGTGATCGTCCACTGCCCGCGGTGCCGGCTCATCTCGTAGACGCTGTGCTCGTCCCACGCGAGCATCTCCGGGGTGATGTATCCGCGCGCGAACTGCGGGATGCGCATGCTGGCCCGGTAGTGCCACACGCGATCGAGCACGCCGTTCTTGAGGGAGCGACTGCGCTCGGTCACGTCCTCGATCCCCACGGCGAGGGCCTCGACCTTGGCCGCGAAGCTGTCGACGAGGCTCGGCGAGATGACCGCGAGCTCGAGCGCGTCGACGGGGATGTCGAACTCGTGGACGATTTCGAATCTCACGGGGCGGGCCAGGATACCCGATCCTCGCCAAACTTCACCGCGGCGACGCCCGGAGCGGCGAAAGAATCACTGCGCGGTCGGCGGCGGCGGGGGCGGCGGCGCCGCCGTGTCGGGCGTGACGCACGCCGACAGGTCGAAGAAGAGGAACTCGAGGGCCTTCTGCTGGGCCGTGAGCGCCGCGCCGTTGCAGCCGCCCGGGATGCCCGTCAAGCTGCTGAAAGGGTCGCCGCTGCTCGTGTGCAGATCGGTGAAGACCGCCTTGCCGCAGTAGGTCGGACCCTTGGTCTCCGCCCCGCTGTCCCCCGCGCCTGCGTCGGCGGCGCTCCCGGGGATTCCGCCGACGGGCGTCAGGAAGGAGAGGTACTTCGTCTCGTTCGGGGTCGGGGCCGGATCGAAGATCCAGTTCGTGGTCGGAGGATTCACCGTGGACACGCTGGGCGCCACGTTGCTCAGGTTGATGCTGTTGCCCGTGGCCGCCCCGACGTTGTTGAGCCAGTCGTGGAAGACGACGCCCTTCGGGAACATCGTATTCAGGCTGTACGTGCCGCCTCCAATGGCGGGGCCGGAGCCGTTGAGCCACGTGGCCGTCCCCTGGAAGTCGGCCGGGCCGTTCGCGAACCAGGTGTACTGGTAGTGGCTCGCGAAGACCTTGCCGCCCTCGTTGAGCCAGTCGTGCAGGGCCTGCATCCCCGCGACCGACTCCGCGTGATCCTGGCATTCGCAAGAGAAGATCGCGATGTCGTAATACTCGTAGGACGCCTTGGTGAACACCGGGTTGCCCCAGCTTCCCGCGGTTCCTCCGCTCGACAGCCCGGCGCCGCCCATGCCCGAGTAGACGTCGAGCCGCCCGCCCGCGCGAGGCGCCGAGAACTCGCTGTCGGCGATGCCCATGCTCTTCATGAAGCAGCCGAGGTCGTCGCAGCCGCCGGTGAGCAAGGCCATCTGCGGCAGGTCGGCCTTGCCGTTGGCCCCGTCGGTCCTGCTCCGCGGCAGGCGCACGGTCCCGTCCGTCTGGGGGTTGTCTTTGCACGCGGTGACCGACGAGAGGAAGATCTCGCGCCGCCACTTGCCCGTCTGCACGACGAGAGGCACGTGCGTCGTCGCCGGGACGCCCTTGAGCTGGAAGTAGCCCTTGGCGTCGGTGACCGCGACGGCGCCGGGGACATAGTTGCCGATCGACACGTCGCACGTGTTGCAGGTCTTCGTCCCCGGGGTGATGGGCTTCAGCGCGCCGAGCGGATCGTTGGGGATGAACACGACCACGTTGTAGAGGGGGTTCTTCCCGGCCGGGTCGAAGACGTGGCCGCTGATGGACGTGGTGCAGTTGGCCGGGACGTAGCATGACAGCCCGCCGCTGGGGCAGGCCTGCGCGGGCGGGCCGCCGTCGCCGGTGAACAGGCTCCCGCTGCTGCTGCCGGACGAGGGATCGCCGCTAGTCGAGCCGCTCGCGCTTCCGCTGCCGCCGCTGCCGCTCGCGCTTCCGCTGCCGCTGCCGCTGCCGGAGGTGCTCCCGAAGCCGGAGCCGCTGTTGTCGTTGCCGCACCCGCCCGTCAGGGCCAGGGCCAGCGTCGCCGCGGTCAGCAGCGCGAAGAACCCCGCCAGGGGTTTCCGAATACGCACCATGTCGTAGCTCCCCAGGAAGGAAGCTCGTTTACGATTCACTCGCCAACTCCGTTCTGTGCGAACTTGCGAATCTCACTCGTTCACCCTCCCTCGCCGGCCAGCAAGACTCCTTCTCGTCTCAGTGTGGCCACTGGCGACGGGCGCGGGCCAGGCGCTTTCGCATGTCCGAAGACCATAACCACCCGCCTTGCGGGTTTACACCAACGCGGGCCTCGCCCGCGGACCGCCAGCGAGCGCGGGCGCTGGCCGGCACGCCTCACGCCCCTCGGCGCGGACAGGCTATGGAGAAAGCATGGCGACTGCAAAGCACATCCTGGTTCCCCACGACTTCAGCGACACCGCTGAAGGTGCGCTGACCTACGCCCTCGACCTGGCCGAGAAGCTCGGCGCGACCGTCACGGTCGTCCATACGTACGAGGTCCCCGTCTACGCCTTCCCCGAGGGGCCGGCGCTCATACCGCAGCTGGCCGGCCAGCTCGAGACGGCCTCGCGCGCGGCGCTCGACGGCGTCGTCAGGCGGGCGACCAGGCCCGGGCTGACCGTCCGTGCCACGCTGCGCCTGGGACCCGCCTGGAGCGAGATCGACGCCGCCGCCAGGGAGGGTGGCGTGGACCTCATCGTGATGGGCACGCACGGGCGCAAGGGCGTCGCCCGGGCGCTGCTCGGCAGCGTGACCGAGAAGGTCGTCCGGACGGCGCCGTGTCCCGTGCTCACGGTTCAGGGGTCCCCGCTGCCGTGAGCCCGGGGGCACGAAGCCTTCGGCGGGCTTCGACGGCCGGGGAGGATGCCCCGGCATTTATGCCGGTCGCGGGCCGTGATCGTCGCTTCCATCGGGTCCTTCTGGCGTCCCCGGTCTCTCTATTGGCGCCGCGGAGGGTTGTCGGCGGCCCGGCGATCCTCTACGCCAGGTGGCATGACCCAGAGCATCTCCATGGCAGAGTCCGCCGTCTCCGCCCCCAGCGCGCGCGCCGTGAGCGCCGTCGCCACCCCGCGGCCGGAGCTCGACCGCGCCGTCGCCGCCGTCAAGGCGAAGGCCCGGGAGCTGGCCCGCCTCGCTCCTCGAGCCAAGGCGGAGCTGCTTCGCCAGATCATCCCGCGCGTCGTCGACGCGGGGCCGCAGTGGGTCCGGGAGGCGTGCAAGGCCAAGGGCATCTCGTACTCGGCGCCCGTCGCCGGCGAGGAGTGGCTCGCCGGGCCGATGGTCACCGTGCGAAACCTGCGTCTCCTCGCCGAAAGCCTCGACGAGATCGCGCGCGGCGGGCGGCCGCGGCTCGGCGAGGCCGCGCGCACGCGCCCCGACGGCCGCGTCGAGGTCGACGTCTTCCCGGCCGGGCGGTTCGACAAGGTGACCAACGCGGGCTTCTCCTGCAAGCTGCTCCTCCAGCCCGGGATGACGGAGGCCAGCGCGCGGGCGCAGCAGGCCAGTTTCTACCAGAAGCGCGATCCGGAGGGCGGCGTGGCGCTGATTCTCGGCGCGGGCAACGTCTCGTCCATCCCGCCGATGGACGCGCTCTACAAGATGTTCGTCGACGGCGAGACGTGCATCGTGAAGATGAACCCGGTCAACGAGTGGGTCGGGCCGGTGCTCGAGAAGACGTTCGCGCCGCTCATCGCGCGCGACTTCATGCGGGTCGTATACGGCGGCGGCGAGTCCGGCGCCTACCTCTGCCAGCACGCCGACGTCGGCAGCATCCACATCACGGGCTCGGACAAGACGCACGATCTCATCGTGTGGGGCCCGCCGGGGCCGGAGCGCGAGCGCCGCAAGCGCGACAACGACCCGCTCCTGAAGAAGACGATCACCTCCGAGCTGGGCAACGTCAGCCCGCTCGTCTTCGTCCCCGGATCGTACTCGGACGACGAGCTGTGGTTCCAGGCGCGGAACATCGTGACGATGGTCGTGAACAACGGCTCGTTCAACTGCAACGCCGGCAAGATGCTCGTGCTCGGGAAGGGCTGGCCGCAGAAGGACAAGCTGATGTCGCTCATCGCGAAGGCCCTCTCCGAGGTGCCGCCGCGGAAGGCCTACTACCCGGGGGCGAAGGATCGCTACGCGAGCCTGACCGAGGGCCGCAAGCGCATCGACAGGTTCGGCGCGGCGACCGCGGACGCGCTGTCGTGGGCGCTCATCCGCGATCTGGACGCGTCCGACCGCACCGAGCCGCTGTTCACGACCGAGCCGTTCTGCGGGATCCTGTCGCAGACGGAGATCGCCTCGAGCGACCCCGCGGCGTTCCTCGCGGAGGCCGCGACGTTCTGCAACGAGTCGCTCTGGGGCACGCTCAACGCGACGGTCATCGTGCACCCGAGCCTGGAGGAGGACCGGGTGGTCGGCAAGGCGCTCGACCAGTGCGTGCTCGATCTTCGCTACGGCACGGTCGCGATCAACCACTGGGCGGCGCTGGGGTACGGCTTCGTCTCGCCGCCCTGGGGCGGCCACCCGAGCGCGACGCTCCGGGACATCCAGAGCGGCCTGGGCTGGGTGCACAACACGTTCATGATCGAGGGCATCGAGAAGTCGGTGCTGCGCGGGCCGCTGAAGATGGGCATGAAGCCGGCGTGGTTTTACGACAACAAGAAGACGAACGTGATCGGCGAGAAGCTGACGCACTTCGAGGCGGCGCCGAGCTGGCTCAAGGCGCCGGGGCTGGCCGTGGCGGGGCTCACCGGCTAGAAGCGCCCTCTACCACGGGGTCACGGCCCGAATGCCGTGATCGTCCCGGGGTAGCTGACTCCCCCTCGCGCCAGCCCCCGGCGCTCTTGCCACGCGTCACAACGACCGGACCATCCTCTGGAACGTCGCTTTGATCGTGGCCCAGTGCTCTGCCGACAGGCCCGCAGGCAAGGGAGGGGCGTCCGCATCGCCGAAGTAGGCGAGGCTCCGGACCGCGTGCCCGATGTCCTCGACCGGGAACTTGAGGGCGTACTCCTCGAGCAGCAGAGTCAGCTCCCCCCGAGCGACCCCGTGCTCCAGCATCTCGTGCAGGTCCCAGAAGTCCTTGGCCAGACCGCGTCCCGCAATCGCGGAGATCTTCATGCAGGCGAGGTCGTCGGCGGAGGCCACTCGTACGGCGAGCCCGGGTCGCTCCTCGGTCCCCTTCAGGAGCCGATATCGATAGGAGAGGATGCTGCTGGGGACGCCGTAGACCTCCAGATGAAGCGTTCCGCGGGCGCGGCCCACGACACGCACGTCAGCCAGCGCGCTGGCGAGACGCTCCTCTAGGCGCTCGGGATCGAAGTCCACCGGCACGAACAGGTCCAGGTCGCGCGAGGTCCGATGGCCGTACGCGGTCGCCACGGCAACTCCCCCGGCCAGATACGTGCCCGGCTCGAGGAGCGGGGCCATCTTCTCGAGGGCGGCTCGCTGCTCCTCGGTGACACCGATCACGTTCCCGCCCAGCGCGGGCGACCCCCTCCCGCGTCACGCTCGACGCGGGGGACGTTCACCTCGCACACCAGGGCCCAGTACGCGAGGTCGCGGGGCGCGAGGACTCGCGCGCCACGGCTTTGCACGAACTCGGCAAGGGCGGCCTGCGGGTAGCGTTTCCGGAGCCACTTCATGGATTCCCACGTCCCTCTCGACATCACCCGCTCGAAGACCAGCGCCCGGTCCCGATCGAGATCGAGGCGGGAGACGTCGACGTCCCACAGGAGGCGTGCAACCGGCTCGGGGATCACGCCTGGATTCACCTCTGCAGCTTAGCATCGGGCGCTCATGCCGCCCGAAAAGTGGGTCGACTCGTAGGCCCAGTCGTCACCTGGAAGTCACCATTCCCGCCCGGACTTCGACGCCGACCCGTGGTAGGTGCCGCCATTCCGGACGCTGCATGCTCCTCCCGCGCTCCACCCCCCGACGCCTCGCCGTGTGCCTCGGCGTCCTCGCCGCCCTCCTCGGCGCGCCCGCCGCGCGAGCCTACTGCCCCGAGGTGACCGAGGACCCGCCGTCGGGCTACGACCCCGCGAAGCAGGGCTGCTTCAGCGCCGACCCGGGCACCGGGGCGACGCTCCCGACGCTCTTCTGGAGAGGACAGTGCGTCGGCTACAGCCTCCAGCGCGGCGCCAGCTCGCAGATCTCGCTGACCGCGGCCGCGACGGTGGCCGCGCAGGCGTTCGCGACGTGGAGCGCCGCCCCGTGCGCGGGCGGCGCGCCTAGCATCACGGCGATCGCGCTGCCCCCGGTCGACTGCGACGTCGTGCCCTCGCAGGGGCACAACAACGTCATCATCTTCCGTGACGGGACGTGGCCGTACAACGACAGCGCCAACGCTCTGGGCATCACCAAGCTCACGGTGAACAAGACGACCGGCGAGATCTACGGCGCCGACATCGAGATCAACTCCACGAAGATCCTCGTCGCGCAGCCCCCGGCGCCGCAGGGGGCGTACGACCTCGCCACCATAATGACCCACGAGACGGGCCACTTCCTGGGGCTCGCGCACTCCACCGACACTTCGGCGGTGATGTACGCGTTCTACCATGCCGGCTCCACGACGCTCGCGCTCGACGACGTCGCCGGCATCTGCTCGACCTACGCCCCCGGCGGAACGCGGGCCACCCGTGGAGGCCCGATCGCGGGGGCGAGCTGCGATCCGACTCCGCACGACGGCTTCTCGTCATCGTGCGACGGGTCGGACGCCGGCGCCGGCGACGCGGCCGTGGTGATCCCGGGCGCCGACCCGGGGTTCGACGCCGGGGACAACAGCAACATCGGTCCGTGCGAGGTCGGCCTCTTCAGCTGCGCGGTCGGGGCGGGGCGGAGCCTCGACGGAGCGCCCCTCGCGATGGCGTTCGCGGTCGTCGCCTGCGGCGTCGTCGCTCGCCGATCGAGGCGACGGTCGTCGGTCCAAGACGGTCGCGCGCCGTTGGCCATCCTGAGCGAGGGGATCCTTCGCTTCGCTCAGGATGACAGGAGTCAGCGCCGTCACTGACAGCCGAGGCGCACCGGAGGGCTCGACGACAGGGCCGCGCACTGCTGAGAGCCGGTGCAGCCGTTCAGGAACTGCCACACTCCGCTGCTGCAGGTCAGGACGCTGGTCGACACCACGGCCGCCTGGCAGGCGCCCGCCCCGTCGATGTCGCAGGCGCCGTACTGGAAGGCGTACTCCGCCGCGCCGTCGCAGCGCACGCGCGTCGTGTCCCCCGCCACGCTCTCGCACGAACGCTGGCAGGCCATCACCGCCTTGAAGACGGGGGGGCCATTGCCCGGAGGGCAATAGACGACGGGGATGGGGTCACCGGTCACGGCGGCGCCGCACGCCATCGTGCCGGTCGTGCAGGGCGCGCCGATGATCGCGCCGATGTAGGGAGGGGAGGGGTCGCAGCCGGCAAGGGCGAGGAAGGCGAAGGCGATCGGCCGGAGCGCGGAGTGAAGCCGGAGACGAAGCATGCTCGTCGGCAAGACTAGGCGAGATTTCCCCGGGGCGCCCCCGCGAACGTCGCGCCCGGGCACGCGGCGGCACCCCCGCAACGCGCTACACGGCCGAGCGTGCAGCCCGGCGCCTCGCCGCTCCACAACCTCCTCTCCATGAATCTCGGCAGACGCCTTGGTGAGCTCGTCGCGGCCAGGCCACTCCGGCACCCCACCGGCCGTTCCCGCGGCGATCCGCGCCGCCGAGGACGGTGTCGCGCCGGTCGCGGGGCCGCTCGCGACGATGATGAACGCACCTTCGTCCGTGTGAGGTCGACCTGCGAGCGTGACGAGCGACCTTTCGATCGTCGCGGGCGCGCCTGCGAGCGTCGTCAGGCGACTCGCGTCGCTCGTGACGCGTCCTGCGAGGATCGCGGGGCGATCCGCGGCCGACGAAGTGTGCCAGGCGATGCTCGTGAACCGACCCGCGAGCGTCCCGAGGTGACCCGCGTCGGTCGCGAGGCCGACTTCGATCGTGGTCGGTCGCACGCTTCGGCCTCGTCGAGGTCGACCACGGCACCCAGGAGCGGCGGGAGCGCTGGAGCGTACGCGCGGATCGCAGCGACGAGAGAGCTCCCGTAGCGGTCTTCTTTCAACGGATCGAGCTCCGAGCCATCCGGCTGCCATGAGGCTCGTCGGTGAGGGTCTCGAGGAACGCGACGATGGCATCGATGTCGGCGTCATCCATGGCCGGTGGATCGCCCTCGTGCCGGTTGTAGGGAAGCGCATCGCCGGCGACCGAGCCACGAGACTGCCGAACTGCCGCACCGCTCCAGGGTGGCCGTGCGTGAGCCCAACCCGCGATCCGGGCTCGCGAGGCAACCAGAAGTCGGTGGTCATCGGAATGCGCGGACGAGGTCCCGGGTGGGCACCCAACTTTGGTGCGAAGACACCCCGCCCTCAGCGCAGCCACGCCTCGACCCGCCGGTTGCGCTGGGTCCCTTCGTCGGTCTCGCCCTCCGCGAGGAGCATGTCGGCACCGAACGCGCGCTCCGCGTCGACGTGAAGCCCGCGCGCGCGCAGCTGCGCGGCCACGACGGTCACGAGCTCCCTCGACCGGCGCAGAGCGTCCTCGCGAGCGCCGCCTCCCTCCGAGAAGCCCAGCAGCAGCAGGGCCCTCTTCGCGTACTCGGCCTGCGCCATCATCGCCGCGAGGCGCTGCAGGTCCCCGAGCGCGCGCGCGTCGAGCGCGGTGGTGCCGCGCTCGAAGCGAAAGTCCATCGACAGCCGGCACGCGCCCGCCACCGCCTCCCGGTAGTCGCGCGGGCACGTCGGACAGCGGGCGGCGTTCGGGTCACAGCTCGGTCGCAGGTCGACGAACCCGCTCGCCTGCACGACCTTCTGCCCGTCCTCCGAGACGGCGAAGTCGACGAAATCGCGGGCCACGATCGGCGCGCCGGCGGGCACGTAGAGATAGAGCCTGCGCGCCAGCGGATAGTCCTCGGTCGATACGGTCATCGCGGAAGGCAGCCGCGGTTGCGATCCGAGCTCCTGCACCATGATGGCCTTCGCGCTCCGCACGTACGGTAGGCCGATGAAGCCGATGGCGCGCGAGTCGGACGCGACCGCGTCGGACAGCTCGTCGCTCGACTCGTGACGCACGGCGCTCGCGGCGAGCGGGCGGTCGCCCAGGACCAGGTGCTTGAACGTGTCGTACGTCCCCGACCGGTCGTCGCGCGCATGGACGACGACGGGGTCGTCGCTCCCGCCGACCTCCGACCAGCGGCGAATGCTGCCCGCGAAGAGGTCGCTGATCTGCCGCCGGGTGAGGGTCACGACGGGATTGGAGGGGTTGACGACGACCGCGATCCCGTCGAGCGCGATCACGTGCTCGCCGCCCGCCGACGCGAGCTCCGACGAAGGCATCCGGGCCGCCTCCTCGGCGCGGATGCGGCGCGACGCCATGCCGACGTCGCAGCCCCCTGCGCGCAGATCCTCGAAGGCGGTCGTCGTCCCGTGGGCGAAGATCTCGATTGTCTCCAGCGTGCGCTCGCCGTCGCGCGCTTCGACCCGCATCTCGTCAGGGGCGGTGCGCCTGCGCACGATCGCCTTGGCCCCCGTCCGTCGCTCGAGGAACGCCCCGGCCAGGGCGGGGGCCAGGTCGGTGCCGATCGTATTGGACCCGTGCAGCCGGACGACCGGCGACGGCGCGCCGGGGGCGAAGGCCGCCGGCGGCTCCCGGGCCCCCCTCGACCACGGGGCGAGCACGACCAGCGCCGCGCCCGCCAGGCCGACGAGGCCGAGCGTCTTGCCCGCGCGCGCGCGGATCCTCGAGGGGCGCCACGTCACCGTGGCGGGCCCGGGCGTCGGCGGCGGGGCGCTCGTCGCGCTCGCGGCGCGCGGCGGACGAGGGGTCTCGACCGCCGTGGCCCTCTCGGGGGCGGGCGGGACCAGCTCCTGCGTCGAGAAACGCCGGGACCGCTGGGTGATCTCGGCCCGTGGCGCCTGCAGGCCCTCGAACCCGTCGAACGCGACGTTCGCGTTCGCGTAGCGGCGAGCAGGCTCGCGGTCGACGCACCCCGCGAACCATCCGTCGAAGCCGGCGGGGAGCCGGTCGGCGACGCCCATCCGCGCGGCGCGCTGCGACGCGGGAACGAGCTCGTCGATGATGACTTCGCGGAGCACCTGAGCGGTCGTGGCGGACCTGTCGTCCGCGCTCGGGAAGTAGTGCCTGCCGGTCAGCACGAGGAACGCCAGGAGGCCCAGCGACCAGACGTCGGCCTGCGGCCCGATCGTCCCGCCGATGGTCGTCTGCTCGGGCGCCATCCACGTGGGCGTGCCGAGGACGACCTTGGTCGCCTCGGACGCACCGACCACGGCCTTGGCGATGCCGAAGTCGAGGAGCTTCACCGTGAACGGGAGCGCGGCGTGGCGCGAGCGCGTCACCAGCACGTTGGCGGGCTTCAGGTCGCGGTGCACGATCCCGCGCGCGTGCGCGGCGCCCAGCGCGTGCGCGATCTGGCCGAGCACCGTGATGGCGTCGCCCCACGGGAGCGCGCCGCGGGTCCGCAGCTCGCTCGAGAGCGTGTGCCCATCGAGCAGCTCCATGACGATGAAGAGCGCGCCCGTCGCGGCGTCCTGGCCGGCGTCGAGGACCTGCGCGATGTGGTCGCTGGATATGGAGGCCGCGAGCCGCGCCTCGCGCACGAAGCGCTCGCGGAGCTGCTCGTCCGCGGCGAAGCGGCCTTGCATGACCTTGAGGGCGCGCCGGGCGCCGGTGGGGATCTGCTCGACCTCGTAGATGACGCCCATGCCGCCCTCGGCGATGGCGCGCACGACGCAATACGCACCGCCGACGACATCGCCCTCCACGAGCGGCGTGGTCGTGCCGGTCGCTGGCGGCCCCTCCGGATGCATTTGGGCGCGATGATGCACGCCCATCGTGTCGTCCAAGTTTCATTGCGCGCGCGCCGCGCACAATTCGCGATCGCGCCACGGTGGCGACACTGGCAAGGCGCCCGCAGATCATGGCGTCTTGGCGTCGTGGCGATCCATCCCCCTTCGGTGAAGCCACAGCCAGCCTCCACTCGGATTCGTCAGCCAGCGGGCGAGGGCCCAGAGCAGGATGGCGTTGGCCGAGCCCATCTCGATCAGCGTGAGGTACGCGGCCTCGAGCAGCCCTTTCGCCGTGTCGCCCAGCTCGATGCCGCGCACCCGGTCGTCGCTCAGCAGCCCGACGACGGGCAGCGCCAGCGAGAGCGAGACGAACGCAGCGAGCAGCACGAGACCCAGCGCGACCGAGCGCGCCCATGCGCGGCTCCGCTCGATCGGCGCCGCCAGCGTCAGGGCGACGAAGATCGCCAGCGGCACGTACACGAGGAACCGCACGTTGATCGCCGACCGCGTGGCCGCGCCGCTCTCGATGTCGCGGATCGTCAGGACCGTGTGCCACGCCGGGTCCGGGATGGGGCGGCCGCCGGAGTCCACCTCCAGCGCGGGCCGGAACGCGATCGCGAGCGTGTGCTCGTTGCCGAGCCCGAGCGGCGGCTGCGCGTGCCAGCGCAGGTCGCCCGCGACGACGTTGGCGACCGCGCCGACCGCGCGCGTGAACGCTGCCCCCAGCCCGGGCCAGGGCGCGAGGAGCAGGGCGCCGACCAGGATCGCGCGCAGCGCGAGACGGACGAACCTGCGGTCAAGCGGCGGCATGGCCCGGGGCCGGCGTGCCGCGGCTCGCCCAGCCGGCCCACCCGACAAAGGCGCTCAGCGCGACCGTCACGATCGCGATCGGCGCGATCTCGCGGTGGGCCGTGTCGAACGCGGGCGGCCAGTGCAGGCCGACCAGGTACAGCGCGCAGACGCGCACGACGTTGGCGACGCCGATGGCGACGAGCCCGGCGACGAGGCCGGCGGCGCGCTGCCTCCAGGTCGCCGAGAACGCGAGGACCGCGGCGACATAGAGGATGTTGGTCTCCATCGCGTCGCAGTCGTGGATGATCCGCAGGCCGAAGCGGCCGACGATCTCTTGGCCGACGACGTGCGCGGTCGGGTCGAACCAGCCGATGGCCGTTCCCGCCACCTTCGCGTACGCCCGGAGGTATGCAGAGTAGGCCGTGTCGACGAGGCTGCCGGGGCACCACGGGTAGAAGTACGCGAGCGACATCCCGCCGGCGACCGCGAGGAACGTGAGAACGAAGCGACGCTCGGCCGCGCGCGCGGAGGTCATGTCCGGGCGCGCTTCTGGCGTCGCAGGGGCACGCCGGCGGCGAGCAGTCCGGCGCCCGTCGCGACCAGCGACCACGGGCCGCCTGCCGGGACGGACGAGGAGGTGACGACGGCCTGGGTGCCCGTGGGCGTATCCGCGAGGTAGCTCGTGATGAACCCCCCCGTGCCCAGGCCCGCGGTCACGCGGCTCGCGCCCCCGAGCGTGATGTTCACGCAAGTCTGGTCGTTTCCGAACGAGGTCACGGCGACGACGGCCTGCTGCGACTGCGCGGCTCCGGCCGGAAAGAGAGCCGGCCCCCCCGAGTCCCCGGCGCACGTGCCGGGGACGTGGCTCGGGCCCCCCTGGCTGTATTCGAGCAGGAGAGAAGTGAGCGCCTGATCCACCGAATCCGACCCGGTCCGGCGCGCCGAGTTGGTCGTGCTCGTCTCGGTGTACCCGTAGCCGATGTGCTCCGCCGTCGAGCCTAGCGCCAGGCCGTCGCCCGAGGAGGCGGGGAGCGCGAGGGTCGGCGTGCTGCCCGTGGCCCCGGAGAACTTGAGCATGCAGAAGTCATAGCCGGCGCCCAGGTTGTTGATGTTGAACTGGGCGTCGTAGTACACCGAGCCGCCCACGACGGCGTACGTCGGAGGCACGGGCGTTCCCCCGAAGATGTACTGCTCGCCGACCGTGTAGTCGCTCGACGCGACGACGACCGACGGGACGTCTCCCTGGCTGCAGCAGTGCGCGGCGGTGAGCACGTAGCCGTCGCTGCCCTTCACCTGGACGACGCTTCCGCTGCACTCCTCGAACTGGTTGGTCGTCCCGTGGTGGGGCGCGAGGACGGCGACGACGGCCGTGTGAATGCTGTCGAGGCTCCCGTAGGCGATGGGGATCCGGGTCTGGCCGACGAGCTCGAGCGGCGGCGAGGCGTCGCTGCAGGCCACCAGCGTCACCGCCGCGATGGCGACGTGCGCGGCGGCGAACCGAGGCATATGCGGCACGTAGCCCCAACATCGGACCGGGCGTTGCAAGAACCCGGTGACGTTCCGGGGGCGGCTACCGCCGAGGACGCTACCCCGTGAATTCCATTCGATTCCCGGAGGCGCGCTCCGGGAATCGTAGGATGCGGCGGCGCCGTGCCTGAACGGTACGGGCGAATGAATGCACCGATTGGACGTATGTGTCCAGATACGGTATTCATGATGCGTGGCTCTCTCCGCCCGCCAGCACGTCGAGCTCTTCCACCTCGTCTTCCTCCGCGCGCTCGTCGCCCGGGGTGAGGACAAGGGCCTCTTCGCCCTGAAGGGGGGTTGTAACCTCCGGTTCTTCTTCCGCAGCGTGCGCTACTCCGAGGACATCGACCTCGATGTCACCGTCGTCGCGAAGGCCACGCTCCAGAAGAACATCGATCGCCTCCTGCAATCCCCCACCGTCCTCGCGCCCCTGCGGGTCCGTGGCATCGAGCTCGTCGAGGTCTCCGCGCCCAAGCAGACGGACACGACGCAGCGCTGGAAGGCGGGCCTTCGCGCCGCCGCCTTTCCGATCCCGCTCCGGACGAAGATCGAATTCTCGCGTCGCGATCGCGTCGAGGGCGCCGCGTTCGAGGCGATCGAGGGCGACTTCTTGCGCCCCTACGCGCTCTCCCCGTTTCCCGCGACGCACTATGCGACGACGGCGGCCGTCGTGCAGAAGATCCAGGCTCTCGCGGGTCGCAGCGAGCCGCAGGCCCGCGACGTCTTCGACCTGAATCACCTGCTGGCCATGCCGGGCGCGGCCGGCGGGCTGCCCGCCGCCGGAAGGGCGCGGGTGCCGGTCGCCATCGAGCGCGCGATGGGCATCTCGTTCGATGAGTACGCGTCCCAGGTCGTGGCCTACCTGGATCCCGAGCAGCGCGAGATCTTCGCGAGCCGGGACGCCTGGAATGCGATGCAGGACGCCGTGGTCTCGCGGCTCGAGGCGCTCGGATGAACGCGCGGGAAGCGTTCGCGCGCCTGCAGCGCCTGAAGATCCCCGTCGTCGCGACGGCGGACGCGGCCGCGGCGCTCGGGCAGTCGACGTATGCCGCGAGCAAGACGCTGTCGAGGCTCGCGGAGTCCGGCCTCGTAACGGCGGTCCGTCACGGCACATGGTGGGTCGGAGCCAGCCCCGACCCCTATCGATTGCCCGAGTACCTCACCGCTCCGATGCCGAGCTACCTCTCGCTGCAGACTGCGCTCCATCTGCGCGGGATGGTCGAGCAGATCCCGGAGGTCTTCTACGTCGTCTCGCTGGCTCGCACGAAGCGTATCGCGACGAGCCCGGGCGTGTTCTCGGTGCACCACATCGCGCCCGAGCTCTACGGAGGATTCGAGGAGACGACCGGCGGCGTCAAGCTCGCGACCGCGGAGAAGGCGCTCTTCGATCTCGCGTACCTGTCCGGCGGGCGCTCCCGGCTCTTCACGGCGGTGCCGGAGCTCGAGATCGGCAAGAAGTTCCGCTGGCTCGAGCTCCGCCGCTGGGTCGGCCGGATCCCCTCGGCGAGGGCGCGAACGCTCGTCGAGGAGAGGCTCGAGCGGTTCGTCGGGCGGCGCGCTACGGCTGGCAGGTGATCTGCACGGTCCCCGTCGCGAACCTCGGGTCGCACGAGCCGCCGTCGGGCACCGGGCCGTCGGTGACGACCATCTGGACGGTGTAGGTCTGCGGGGGCGACGCCGGCGGGCAGCTGAAGACGACCTGGTGGATCGGGTTCTGGCCGGTCCCCTGCGTGGTGCCCGCGGTGCTCGCGTTCGCGGCGACGGTGTCCAGGTGCTCACCGTTGCCATCGGGGTTCACGATGCTCCAGGTGAACGCCAGCGAGCCGGGATCGGGGCCCGTGCCGCTGCCGATGACCAGGGCCTGCTGACCGTCGCGGATCAGGGCGGCCACGCTCTGCGCCGGGTTGAATGCGTTGTTCGAGCCGGCGGTCTCGGCGTCGGCCACGTTCGCGCCGCCGTCGGCGGCGACGTCCACCGGGTTGGCCGCGACGAAGTTCCAGAGCGGGCAGAGGCTCTCCACGGCGCGCACGAGCACCGAGCCGGCGTCGAGGCCCGGCTGGTTCAAGCACTGCATGGCGACGTCGACGACCGTCGTCGTGCGGCTCAGCACCTGGATGTCGCCGGTGAGGGGAGCGCCCGGGGCAGGGAAGGAGCAGGTGTCCTTGCCGTCGTCCGACGTCGCCGTCAGGGCGATGCTGTATCGGTCACCGGCGGCCACGCTCGCGATGACGAAGCTGAGCGTGCTCGCGCTCGCGATCGAGTAGCTGCCTGCGTAGGTGTTGGTCCCGTTCGTGAGGGTGTACGAGAGCGAGCTGAAGCTCTCGCCCCCGGGGAACGTCAGCGCGAGCCCGACCGCGCCGATCTCGGGCCCGGGTGTCGACGGAAGCGCGAGCGTCGAGCCGTCGACGTCCGTGCCCGCGGATGCCGCGCTCGCGGACGACGAAGGCGGCTCGCCGGAGCAACCGAGGGCGGTTGCCGCAGCGGCGAGCAAGAAGAGAAGATGGCGATCTTGCATGGAACGTCCTGCGGCCTTCATTTGGGCGTGAGCTTCATCACGGTGCCGCCGGCCTCGGTGGTCCAGTAGAGGCTCGCCCCGTCCACGGCGATGCCGTACGGCTCGGCCTGTCCCCAGACGAGCGTGGTCGTGCTGCCCCCGCCGATCGGGACCTCTGCCACCGTGTCGTCCCCGGCGTTGGTCCAGTAGACGTTCGCCCCGTCCACGGCGATGCTCGAAGGCAGCGACTGCCCCGACGCGAGCTGGATCGGGGTGCCGCCGCCGATGGGCATCATCATGACGGTGCCGCCCTTGAAAGTGTCCCAGTAGACGTTGGTCGCATCCACGGCGACGCCCTGCGGGTGGTCCTGCCCGGTGGCGAGGGCCGTCGGGGTGCCGCCCGCGATGGGCACGGTCATCACCGTGCCGCCTCCGTAGTTGGTCCAGTACACGCTCGTCGCGTCCACGGCGATCCGGAACGGCTGGGACTGTCCCGAGGCGAGCGTGACGGGAGCTCCGCCTGCCACGGGGACCATCATGACGGTGCCGCTGCCGTTGTCGGTCCAGTAGACGTTCGCCCCGTCGACGGCGATGCCGAACGGCTCGGTCTGTGCGGAAGCAAGCGGGGTCGGGGTGCCGCCGGCGATGGGGACCTTCATGACGGTTCCGTCGCCGCGGGCGGTCCAGTAGACGTTCGCGCCGTCGACCGCGATGCCGAACGGCTCGGTCTGTCCGGAGGCGAGCGTGGTCGGGGTGCCGCCGCCCGTCGGCACCTTCATCACGGCGCCGCCCATCTCGGTGGTCCAGTAGACGTTCGCCCCGTCGACGGCGATGCCGTACGGGACGGGGTACGGATAGACCTGGTCCGAGGCGAGGGTCTCGAGACAGCCGCCGCTCGTGCATGCGCCCCCGCAGCCGGAGCCGCACGGGACGCGGGGGCCGTCGCCGCCGCGGCTGCTGTCGCCGCCCGCCCCTCCGCCGTCGCTCCCCCCGGAGACCGCGCCGCCGTCGCCGCCGTCCGGGGCGCCGGGGCTGACGCAGCAGAAGTTGCCCTGTCCGTCGGGCGCGCCGGCATTGACGAGCGCGGCGCCCGTCGCGTCGGTGCCCGTGCAGGCCCCGCTCGCGTCGTTCGGGATCGCCAGCGGACGTCCGCCGCACGTCGCGGTCGAGACGCACGTCACCGCGACCGTGCCCGTCGTCAGCTCCGGCAGGCAGCCGCCGGTGGATGACAGAGGCCCGTCGGTGACCGACAGCGTGATCGTGTAGGTCCCGCCCCAGCTCGGGCATGTGTAGGTCGCCGTATCGTTGCCGGCGTCGTCCTGCACGGCGCCCGAGATCGCGCCGTCGCCCGGAGGCACCGACCACGTGAAGGCGAGCAGGTCCGGGAGCGAGGCGAAGGCGCTCGCCCAGAGCGTCACGGAGTTGCCGGCCCCGCCCTCGTCGACCCCGACGGTCGTCGTCGTGGACGGGGTGGCTACGATGGTGTTCCACACCGCGCAGTTGCTCTCGGTGGCGGTGATGATCGGGACGCCGCCGCTGCCGTTATTCGAGCAGACCAGATTGACGCGCGCCCCCGTCGTCGCGCGGTTCGAGACGTCGAACGGCCCGGCCCGCCCCGTACAGCTCACCAGGGTGTCGTCGGTCAGCGCGGTGAGCGTGACGGTGTATCCCGAGCCGGCGGCGACGCTGCCGACGACGAAGCTGACGTCCTCCGCCGAACTGATGTTGTACGTGCCGCTGTACGCGACCGCGCCGTTGGTCAGGCGGTAGGACAGCGAGCTGACCTGCGACCCGCCCGGGAGCGTCAGCGCCAGGCCGACGGCTCCGGTGGCGTCCTGCCCGGATGGCGGGCTCACGCCGCCCGAAGGGAGGGCGGAGGCGGTCGGCAGCTGTCCGGGGTCGCTGCCCTTCGAGCAGGCGATCGCCACCCAGGCTGCCGCGCCCATGCCTGCGAGCACGAACAGGGCCCTGACCGTGAGTGCCAGAAACGCGTCCCCCCTGGTCTTCATCATCTCCTGCGCCGAGGTCCTACCGGATTCAAGAGTCAGGCCAGGGGAATGCCCCGTCACTCGCCGCCGGATCTATGCCCGGCGGCAGTCGACTCCTCCGGATATCGGAATCGACCCTCCGGCTTCCGGAAGATCACTGCGGCGTCAGCGCGACTCCGCGGAAGACCTGGGTCACGGGCGTCGTGATCAACACGTTGGCCGCCGGCGGCGTCGGGGTGCCGTTGTCGACCATGATGATCGCGAGCGAGTCGGGGTTCCCCTCGTCGTTCGCGGTGGTCGCCATGAGCGTCACCTTGGTGCCGGTGGCGAATCCGGCGAGCCCGCGGAAGCCGATCGGCGCGTTGGCGAGCGTGCCCGCGTCCCCCGGCAGGTTGCCGGCGGTGATGTTCCACTGCCGAGCCCACCCGGTCGACGCCGTGTAGCTCCACTTGGACAGGCCCCCCGCGCGCGTGCTCACGCTGACCCTCGGGTCGGCGACGTCCGGGCCGCCGATGGGGTTGATGCCGTCGTCCGCGATGTAGAGCGTGTCGGGCCCGGAGCCGAACAGGCTGAACAGGAGGAAGCCGTAGGGGCTGGGCGTCGGGTTGGCGCCCGCGTCGCTCCAGGTCGCGAAGCCCCCGGGCAGCGTGGTCAGAGCCGGCGTCCCGGACGTCTGCAGGCCCGTCCCGATCGTGGCGATGTACGGCGAGAGCTGGTCGAACCCGCCGTAGAGCTGACCGCCGAAGATCCGCATCCAGCGCGCGGAGACGAGAGAGGCCGCGTTGTCGTCGGGCATCGACAGCAGCTGCGTGGCCGCGCCCGAGGTGCCGAAGGGGACGTACCAGAGGCCACCGGTGTTCCCCGAGGTGGTGTCGTTGGCCACGCCGCTGACCCAGAACCCCATGCTGGTCGGGTTGTCGCCGGCCACCACGGCGCTCCGGACGCTCAGGGTCGGCAGCGTGAAGGCGCCGACCGCCGGCGGGCCGGCCAAGCCGACGCCGGACACCATGGTCGACGTGTCGACGTTCCCGGACGAGTCGATCCTCGCCACGACCGGCACCGTGCTCGCCGCCACGTGCCCGCTCGGCACGACGTTCCACCCCGTCGTGACGAGGTACTTCCCGCCGGGCGACGTCGTCAGATCGCCCTCGGTGATGTTGTTGCCCATGAGGGCGACGGGCTGCTGCGCTCCGTTCACCGCGACGGGCAGCGCGGTGGGGGACCCCACCACGGCTCCGCTCGTGTTGTACTTCTGGATCGATACCGGCAAGAACGTGCCGTGGCTGTCGACCGATACGCCGCTGGTGAGGACGACGACGGAGAAGAGCGCCGGCACGCAGCTCCCCGCGGCGTTGCAGATCTGGGTGCCGTCGCCGCAGCCCATCCCGAACGGGCACTGGCAGCTCACGGTGACCGAGCCGGTGGTCAGGTTCGTGTCGCACCCGCCGCCGTCCGGGATCGGACCGTCGGAGACCTTGAGCGTGACGGTGTACGTGCCCGAGCCGGCCGACGGAGGGGGGCACGTGAAGATGGTCTGGTTGGTGGCGCTCTGCCCGTTTGGCTGCGTGGTCCCGTTGGGGTCGAGGGTGCCGGTCGCGCTGCTGAGCGTGCCGCCGTTCGCAGACCATGAGAAGGCGAGCGCCCCCTGGTTCGGCCCGGTCGCGCTGCCCACGATGACGACGCTCTGCCCGGCGGTGACCGGCGCGGGCACGGGCGTCGCGCCCGGGAATATGGCGGTGCTGCCCGCGTCGGGGCTCGCGCTGACGTCGGCGAGGCCGCCGAGGACGACGTTGGGTGGGTTGGCGACGATCGTGTTCCACACCGGGCAGTTGCTCTGGACGGCGCTCAGGAGGATCGACCCGCTGTCGGTGCCCTGGTTGTTCAGGCACTGCATGTTGACGTTGACGATCGTCGTCGTTCGCTCGACGACCGTGATGTTGCTGGCCAGGGGATCGCCCGGGGCGGGGAAGGAGCACGTCACCTTGCCGTCGTCCGACGTGGTCGAGAGCGAGACGGAGTACCCCGTGTCCGCCGCGACGCTGCCGATGACGAGGCTGACCGTCCCCGCGCTCGTGACGTTGTACGAGCCCGAGTACGTGTTGTGACCGTTCTTCAGCGTGTAGGCGAGCGAGCTGAAATGCTCGCCTCCCGGGAGCGTCAGCTCGAGGCCCACGGCGCCGATGCCGCCCTGGTTGCCGCCCCGGCCCTGAGGATTCCGGGCCGGCGCCGCCGCCTCGGCGCTCGGTTGCTGCAGCTGCGGCGCTCCCGTGGAGCAAGCAACGGCCGCAGCCGCCGCCTCGGCGAGCGCGAGAACGGCGACCAGGCCCCCCAGGCTGAGCTTCATCTCGTGGAAAGCCTGATCCAAGAGTCAGGCCAGCACCGGTACCTTCGTTTCGCACGGCTCGCTCGCAGACGTCGGCCCCCCGGGCCTCCGATTTCCGGAATGAGCCTTCCGATTTCCGGGTCCGTGACGGTACGGAGCGACTGCTAGGGCCTGAAGAGAGGGAGCATCAACTCCGAGTCCCTGAAGCTGCACGTGCTCGCAAGGCAGCCCAGCTTCCAGACGTGCTCGATCGTCCCGAGGAGCGAGTAGTGGTTGTAGGGGGTCGTCGAGACCTGGTGCCTGGCGTGCTTGGAGGTGATGACCAGAGCGGGCGCGTTGGCCCCGCCGAGAATCGCGCCGCCCGTCGTCGTCGGGCTGCCGCAGCAGCCGGCGTAGCCCGCGTAGTCGTCCTCGTCCCACACGATGACCAGCACCGAGTTGTGCTTCCAGGCCTTCGACGCGAAGATCTTCGAGACCGTGTCCTCGAGGAACGCGTCTCCGAGCCGGATCGCGCCGTGGTCGAGGCCCGACGCCGGATAGCCGCAGCTGGGGATCCCCAGGAGCGCCGCGCTCCCCGGCGAGACGCCGTGCATGTCGTGGCACTGGTCGGGGCTGATCCAGACGAAGTCCGGGACGTTCCTGTCGCCGCCGGCGATGTCGCTCTCGAACTGATCGAAGCCGACGATGCGCGCCATGCGGCGCGCGTCGTTGCGGATGTCCGAGAAGTACATGAACGGATCGTGCTTCTGCGCGTAGAGCTTGACGGTCGTGGCGCCGGCGTCCGTCGCCAGCGTGGGCGCGTACTCGACCGTCGAGCCGACCGACGGGATCGACTGCATGTAGGCCTTCCACGTGCGCCCGGTGGCCTCGAGCTGATCGACGATGTTCTTCCCGCCGAACCAGTGGGGCGTCCCCGTCGCGCTGGTCACCTCCGCCGGCGTGAGCAGAAGCGACGAGGTCGCGTCCCCGGACGTCGAGACGAACTCCTCCGGCGCGCAGGTGAGCGCGGGACCGGCGGCGCAGTCGTCCCAGATGCCCTGGAAGTCGCCCGAGATCGCGGCGAGGTAGTTCGGCAGGCTCGGGTGGGTGACGCCGAAGTAGCTCTGCGCCACGCCGTAGTGGCTCGCGAGGTGGTTAGTGAACGGCGCGTCGGCGGTGTTGCCGAGGATCTCGGACGTCGCGTGGTTCTCCATCATGACGTAGAAGATGTGCCGCGGGCCGTCCGAGTCGTCGTCTTCGGCGACGTCACCCTTCTCGGCGGCGACGGAGAGCAGGGACTCCTGCGTTCCCAGGGGCTGCGACGAGCCCCCTCCGGAGCTGCAGCCGGCAATCAGCGGTACGAGACACCACACTGTCGAGAGCGCTTTCGAGGTTCGCATCACGATTCAGGCCTCCATGCGCCTGGGCATACCGCCGCTCGCTCCAAGGCCGCGTGCCGAAGGCGTGAACTCTTGCTGCCTCGAAGGCAGGCCTGCGACGTGCTCAACCGTCCCGCATCGCAAGACCTGCTTCACAAAAGACGAGAGCCGACCCCGTCGGGGGCCGGCTCTCGCGTTGCCTCAGCGACCGTCAGTGAGTGTTGATGTTGTTCGGCACTCCGGCCGGCAGCGCCTTGCTGACCGTCAGAACGACGTTGCCGATCGCGCGATACCCGAGCAGATCGTTGTTCGGCGTCTGCACGGCGTATCCTGCGAACGTCAGGCTCAGGTGCGTCGCGTCGATCCGGGTCGCGGTCGGCGCGTACAGCCGCTCCGCGAACCAGGGCTGCAGCGGGATGACCGGCGCGTTCGCCGGGATCGTCACGACCGCGCCGCCGGCCTGGTTGGTCGCCGTGATCGGGTTGATCGAGGCGATCGGGTTGTTGATGCCGTTGTAGACGGTCCAGTGCATCTTGTCGGTCGACTCGGCGTACCCGATGTAGTGAAACGCATCCGAGTCGCCGTCGAGGCAGTTGCCGCCCGAGAAGTACAGACCCCACAGGCTCCCGTCGCCGTTGATGTCGAGCAGGGTGCCGCGCGGGGCGATCCAGCGCGTCTGGTTGTAGTCGACCGTCGTCGGGTCGCTCAGGCCCTGGACGATGCCGAGGTCGGTGAAGTTGATGCCGTCGGCGGTGCTCGCCAGGCGCACGTTCGAGATGTCATGGTTGGTCTTGTGGCTGAACGGAGCCGCGGTGCACTGCTGCGCCGCGAGCAGAGCCGTCCCCCCGGTGTTGTCGCCGCCGAGGATCTTCTGGACGTACATCACGGTGACGGCGGTATCCACCGTGCCCACCGTCGCCGCCGGCGTCGGGAAGACCGCCATGATCCCGTCGGGATTCAGCAGGCCGCTGGTGTTCTGCACGGTGATGGTGTTGGCGCCTGCGTCCGGCGTTCCGGAGAGCGCGCTGCTGATGGACTTGATGTCGTTCGCGCTCGGGTTCGTGTTCCAGATGGGGAACTTCGGGGTGGAGCCCGTGAGGTTGATCACGCGGAGCGGGGCGTTGTCGATGGGAGCAACTCCCCCGTCGGCGAGCGCGTTCCCGTTGCGGTCGAGCATGTAGAGGAACTGCCCGGTCTTGACGTTGCCGGCGCCCGGCAGCTGGATGATCGCCGCGTGGCCCCAGCCGTCGTCGCCCGACGACCCGGTCGGCGAGATGACGCTCGAGTTGGTGGCGTGAATCGTCGCTGGGCACCCGTTGGACGTCGAGGTGCCGTACCCGCCGCTGGTCGGATTGGTGTAGTCCGGGCGCAGGTCGAGGACGTTCTGCATGAAGTACCAGGTCTTGCCGTTGTCGTCGGACTCGGCGACCAGCAGAGACTCGTCGATGTCCTTAGGACGCCAGTCGAAGAGGCCGATGATTGGCGGCTGACCGCCGAACGCGTTCGGCGTCGTGGTGTTCGTGGTGTTGTAGACCAGCGGGAAGTACGCGGGCGCCAGCGGGTACATCGGGTCGGTGCCCTGCACCGTCTCGAACTTCGCGCCGGTCACGAACGTGTTGCGCGTGGGGGCGCCGCCGTCGGCCGGGTAGCTGCAGAAGGCCGCAGCGGGGTCGGGGACGGTGCCGCTCGCGAGGTACGCGCCGGCGTCGGTGGTCGCCGTCGTCTGCGTGTTGCTCGGGTCCGCCGCCAGGTTCGTCAGCAGCGACGGAGTGGCGCCGTTGCCCGAGCCCTGGCCGATCGCGGTGCCCTGGTTAATGGTGACCTGCGTCGGCACGACGCCCGGATCGAGCGTGGTGACCAGCGCCTGCGGGCCGGCGTCGGAGCCGCTGGCGTCGGAGGGCGGCCCGGCGTCGGAGAGCGTCGCGTCGGAGGTGCCCGCGTCGCTGGAGCCGCTCACGCCGTTGCACACGTACGTCGAGTGCTGGACCTCACTCGGGTCCAGGACGCCGTTACCGTTGGTGTCCACGCCGATGTCGACCCGGATGCCGCCCGCGGCGCAGCCGCCGCCCGTCGACACGTTGGTCGCCGTGACGAGTGACTGGAGGCCCTGAGCGCCCGTGGCTCCGGTGGCTCCCGTCGCACCCGTGGCGCCGTTACCTCCGGTCGCACCCGTGGCTCCGGTGGCTCCGGTGGCTCCAGTGGCTCCAGTGGCTCCAGTGGCTCCAGTGGCTCCGGTCGCGCCCGTCAGTCCGGGATCGCCCTGGGCACCGGTCGCACCGGTCGCGCCCGTCAGTCCGGGATCGCCCTGGGCACCGGTCGCACCGGTCGCGCCCGTCAGGCCAGGATCGCCCTGCGGGCCCTGGGGACCAACCGCGCCAGTCGCGCCAGTCGCGCCAGTCGCGCCAGTCGCGCCAGTCGCGCCAGTCGCGCCAGTCGCGCCGGTCGCGCCCGTCAGGCCAGGATCGCCCTGCGGGCCCTGGGCGCCCGTTGCGCCGGCTGCTCCGTTCAGTCCGTTGAGGCCGTTTGCCCCCGCCGGACCCGTCGCGCCCGTCGCTCCGTTCAGGCCGTTCGCCCCCGCCGGACCCGTCGCGCCCATCGCTCCGTTGAGGCCGTTTGCCCCCGCCGGACCCGTCGCGCCC
>PLYU01000273.1 GCA_003153495.1 Myxococcales bacterium | reverse complement strand
CACGTACTCCAACATGGTCGGCTCGGCGCAGAAGCAGATGGTCAAAGGCGTCGTGACCGGCAAGCCCGTCGCGAGCGGAGGGACGCTCGGGCGCCAGAAGGCGACGGGGCAGGGGATCGTCTTCTGCATCCTCGAGTGGGCCGACGAGAAGGGCTTCAACCTCGAGGGCTCGACCCTGATCGTCCAGGGCTACGGCAACGTCGGCTCGAACACCGCGGCCATCCTCTCCAAGCTCGGGGTCTCGACGATCGCCGTGGGCGACCACACCGGGTACCTGTACAACCCCGAGGGCCTCAACGCGCACAAGCTGCAGGACTACGCCGAGGAGCACGGCAGCATCGCCGGCTACCCGGGCGGCAAAGCGATCACGCGCGAGGAGTTCTTCGCGACGAAGGCGGACATCTTCGCCCCGTGCGCGCTCGAGAATCAGGTGGGCGAGGCGGAGGCGCGCTCGCTCGACGTGAAGCTGGTGGCCGAGGGCGCGAACGGCCCGTGCAATCCGGCGGGCGAGCGCGTCCTGCTCGAGAAGGGCATCGACATCTTGCCCGACGTCCTCGCCAACTCGGGCGGCGTGACGGTGAGCTACTACGAGTGGGTGCAGAACAAGCGCTCCGAGACGTGGTCCGAGGAAGAGGTGGACGCGCGCCTGGAGATCGCGATGAAGCGGGCCTTCGGCGAGGTGTCCGAGCTGGCGCGCCAGAAGAAGTGCGATCTGAGGATGGCGGCGTACGCGATTGCGCTCCAGAGGATCGAGGCGGTGTACAAGGAACGCGAGATCTTTCCCTAGGAGCCTCGCCACATGCCTTACGTTCGTACACGCCTCGGTCGCTGGTTCTACGAGGAGCGGGGCGCTGCTGCGCGACCGGGTGACGCGGCCGTCGTCCTCTGGCCCAGTCTCATGTTCGACGGCGGGATGTGGCGCGGTCAGATCGAGCCGCTGGCCGCGCTGGGGCGCGTCATCGCGTTCGACGGGCCGGGGCACGGCAAGAGCGAGGTGCCGCCGCCGTTCACGCTCGAGGAGAACGCGGACGCGCTGGTCGACGCGTTCGGCGAGCTCGGGGTCGAGCGCGCGGTGATGGTGGGGCTGTCCTGGGGCGGGATGGTGGGCATGCGGGCGGCGCTGCAGCACCCTTCGCGCATCCGGGCGCTGGCTCTGATGGATACGAGCGCGGAGGCCGAGTCGCGGGCGAACGCGATCAAGTACCGCGCGTTCGTGGCGTTCGGGCGGCACCTGGGGATGCCGAAGCCGCTGGCCATGGCGCTGATCGCCCCGCTGATGTTCTCGGACCGCGCGCTGGCGGGGCAGCCCGAGATGGTGGACAGGTTCGTGCGGGCGGCGAACGGGTTCTCGCGCGAGGGTCTCGCGCGAGCGTCGCTGGCCGTGGTCGTTCACCGGACGGACGTCCTGCCGAGCCTGGGGCGCATCACGGCGCCGACGCTGGTCATGTGCGGCCGTGAGGACCGCTCGACGCCTCTGGTGCACTCGGAGCGGCTCGCGCGCGCGATCCCCGGGGCGCGTCTGGTGACGATCCCGGGAGCAGGGCACGTGAGCGCGCTCGAGAAGCCGGACGAGGTGAACGAGGTGCTCGTGCCGTTCGTGAGGGAGAATCTGGCGTAGCCGGGTCAGCCGCTCCTGCCGCGAAGGACCATGACGTTTCCCTCGAGCACCAGGGCCATCCCGGTGAGCGCGAGCGCCGACCAGCCACGCCGTTCGCAGGTGAAGGCCCCCACCACCTGCCGGGTCACGCCGCCGCAGTCAGGGGCGCGCCGTCCACGTCGTCGACGTCGGGCGGGTTGGGGAACGGCGCGAGCCAGGCGGCGACCACGCTCGGGATCGACGCCACGACGACGAAGATGAAGAAATGGCGGTACCCCAGGCGGTCGGCCAGCGGGCCGCTGGCCATCTGGGTCGGGACGAGCACGAGGTTCATCAGCGACGTGCAGAAGGCGTAGTGGACCATCTTGTATTGGCCCGGCGCGATCTGCTGCATCATGTAGAGCATGTTCCCGATGAAGCCGAAGCTGTAACCGAACTTCTCGATGCTCACGAGGATCTCGATCGTGTGGATTGACAGCGGCGCCCCGGGCGAGACGGCCTGGCTGAGGAAGACATAGCAAAGGTGCGGGACGTTCAGGCACACGGCGAGGAGGACCAGCGTCCGCTTCAGGCCGAACCGGGCCACGAACGCGCCGCCGGCCAGTCCGCCCAGGATGCTCGCCGTCGTGCTCACCGTCCCGTCGACGAACGCCTTCTGCCCGAGCGAGAGGCCGAGCCCTCCGGCCTGGACCGGGGCCTGCATGAAGAGGGGCGCCTCGACGAGCAAGAACCCCTCCCCCGTCCTGTAGAGAAAGACGAAGAGGAGCATCCCCCAGATGGACTTCTTCCTGAAAAAGGCGCCGATCGCCGCCCGGAACGTCCCGAAGACGTCGCCCGCGGCTACGGCGCTGCGGGGCAGCGAACCGGTGGGGAGGACGAGCGAGTGGTACCCGGCGATCGCCGCCATCGCAGCGGCGCTCACCCCGAGCGCCACCATCCAGGCCGACTTCGCTTCGTATCCGGCCCCCTTCATCGCCCCGGCGACCCCCACCACCGCGGCCGTCGCGAAGATCCGGCCAGCGTTCCAGCACATCCCCTGGACGCCGATCCACGCGCTCTGCTCCTTCTTGTCGAGCGAGGTGATGTACACGCCGTCCACGCAGATGTCCTGCGCCGCCGACGTGAACGCCAGCGCCCACAGCGCGAGGAGGACCAGGCGGAAGTAGCCCGGCTGTCCGAGGGCCAGCGCGGCCAGGGCGAGGATGGTCGCGAGCCCGAGCTCCGTGACCAGCACCCAGAACCTCTTGGTCCTGAACGCGTCGAGCAGCGGCGCCCACAGGGGCTTCATCGACCAGGCAAGGCCGATGCTCGCCGTACCGAGCGTGATCTCGCCGTCCGAGTGACCGAGGTCCTTGAACATCGTCCCCGCGACCCAGATGACCATCGCGAACGGGATGCCCTCGGCCAGATAGGCCGTGGGCACCCAGGCGAGCGGGGAGCGAGCGCGCCCGGCGCTCTCGCCCGACGTCACGGGCACCCGGTGAACCGGACGTCGTCCACCCAGACGTCGTAGCTCACGCCCGGCACCGAGACCTGCCACTGCATCCCGTAGAGCTTCGCCTTGTTGATGCTCGGGGGGCGGGGCGCGCCCCAGCCGTCCATCTGCTTCATCGTGGCGAAGGGAACGACGTACTTCTTCCACTCACCGGTGAGCGTGAGGTCCACGCCGAAGTCGTTGTAGCACTCGCTGCACGTCTTGCCCTCGGGGTCCGTATCGACGTCGGGCACCTTGAGGCGGACGGCAGCCGTCGAGCCTGCGCCGACCTTCGCGTAGAAGGAGACGCCCGTGTACGCGGCCCCGTCGTAAGGCGCCTTCGGGTCGACGAAGCTAAACCCCATGCCGGCGAAGAGAGGCTGACCGCCGGGCGCGATCTTGCCCATCATCCGGGCGGCGGCCGCGCGAGCCGACCCGCCGGCGCCGCCGGGCGAGACGATGAACGCGCTCTGGATGGGCGGCGTGATGCTCGAGCCGAGCTTGTCGACGAAGGTGTACCAGTAGCCGTTTCGGCCCCGCTCCAGCAAGAGCTGGTTGTTGTTGTCCTCGAGGTCGTCGATGACGTACCCCGGGCCGCAATCCTTGTCGGGGACCGTCAGCGGCCCCGGAGGCGGCGCCCCGGGGCTGGCCGCGCCGCTCGCGCCGGTCCCCGCCCCACCGCACGCGGCGATCACCAGGGTCGTCAGCGGCGGCACGAGCCAGGCGCGCGTGGGTCTCATCGGGTCCTCGCAGGTCGACAGAGGTCGGTCACTTTGGGAACAGCCAGCCGTACGTCGCGTTCGCGGTCGCGATCTCCGCCTGCGCCCAGAACCGGTGATACGTGAAGACCGGGGGCTGCCCGCCCTTGAGATACGCGTCGACCTGCGGCCAGGCGGGGTCGTTCTTCAACTTGGACCGGATGCTGACGAACGTCGACGTCGCGTCGATCGGGTCGCCGTTGGGCATCTGCCCCTTCCACCCGGCCGGCACGAAGAGGTGATCGGCGAAGCGCTTGTAGTCCTTCCGCGTCTCGGCCTGGGCGACGCCCTTGCCGTCGCGGTACTTCTTCCACATGCGGTCGAGCAGCTCCTTCGCCATCGCCCGGGCGGCCCGGTCGCCGGACCTCGCGGCGTAGAAACTCAGCAGCTTCGACAGCGACGCGGCGGTGCCCACGTCGTCGCCCGACCCGGAGACGGCCACGTGAAGGCCGGCGTTGTGCGCCGCGTTCTTGCCGTCGAAGCCTCCCTGTGTCCGGTCGTCCCACGACGCCGAGGGCTGCCCCGTCCACTGCAACGTCGACGGAATCGAGAACGTGTCCCCCGTCAGCTTCGTGTTCTTGAGCGCCCAGGCGACCCACCTCGACAGGATGGTCGCGGCGCGCTCGTCGGCGCTCACGTAGTAGTACTCCGCGAGCCGTTCGAGCGACCACACCTGGAAGCCGAACCACTCGTTGCTGGGCGGGTCGTGATAGACGGGGGCCGGGTCGAACGGCATCCCGTAGAAGGTGACGGTGCCCGGAGGCGGGGCCGCGTAGACGCCCCCCCACGAGTTGGTCGCGCCCCCGGCGATGGCCCCCTCGCTCGACTGGAGCCACCGGTAGAACTCGAGCTGCCTCACGAGGCTTCGAGCCCAGTCGCCCCCCGCCGAAGGCGACCGAGGTCGCATCTCGGGAACGCTGCTGAGCGCATAGGCGGCCATCGGGTTCTGGTAGCCTTGGTGGCTGGCGCTCGATCCGATGCGCCAGGCCCAGCTCCCCCCCGCGGGCACCGCGCCGCCCCAGGCGTAGTACCACGAGAGAAGGAAGTGCTCGGACGACCTCCCCGTCCCCCCCGCACAATCGAGGCCCTTGCACCCGAGGGGCTTGAAGTACTTGTCGAAGAGCGAGTAGCGCAGAAAATCGCCCATCCTGGAGGCCCTGGCGACGACCCCGGCCACCGCGCCGCCCGCTCCGCCCTCCTCGGCCCAGCGCCTGGCCCAGTAGACCGCCTGCACGGCGCGCGCGTCGGCGTCGGGCGCGACCGAGTACCGCCACTGGGGCGTACCCGAGTCCTTCACGAACAGGTCGAGGAATCCGCGCGGCCCGCCCCACTTCAGCTCGTCCCACGACGGCTGCGCGATCGCCTCGAAGACCGACTCCTCGGGGCCGCGCTGGAACGTGTTGATGAACGCCGGCGCCGTCTTGCCGTCGCTCCGGCGGCCGAACCCGTACCAGTTGTCGACGTCGATGAGCCAGTGCATGCCGTAGACGTTCGAGTTGCCGTACGCGGCGCCCAGCTCGGCGGCGAGCGGGTCCTGCCCCACCGGAACCTCCATCTGCAGCGACGGCGGGTACTGCGTGAGATGCGGGAGCTCCGCGACGAACGAGGCTGGCTTCGCGGGGACGTACGCGGCGGCCGTCGGCTGATCGGCCGCGCCGGGGATGATGTACGCGTCGGCGCTGTCCCACGCGTCGCCGAGGTACGACCAGTCCTTCGTGATGCGTCCGTACAGGGCCTCGAGCCAGATCCAGTAGCTGTAGGCCTCCGACGTCGTCTCGTGGCCGAAGTCGGGCGCCTCGACGAGCAGCGTCTCGACGGCGTGGTACGGGATGCCCTTGGGGCTGAAGTATCCGTTCTTCGGGTTGTGCAGGTCGTTCCAGAGGGCGATGAAGCGGTCGAAGTAGTCGTTGCCCGTGGGCCTGTCGTACGCGACGAACGGGCGAGAAGAAGGCTCCGGCGCGCCCCCCGCCCCGGGGCCGACCGGAGCCGACGGGCTCGCCGCGCCGGACCCGCCCGGGCTCCCCCCCGCGCACGCGAGCCACGACGCCGCGAAGGCCAGGTACAGGGGTGCCCCTCCGCGGAGTCTCATGTCCGTTTAGTATGCCCACAGCGCCCCGGGCGGCTCACGGTTTGCTTCGCCGCCGCTGTCTTGTCGCCGCGGAGGTCGCCGGAGGGTCAGGGAACTGCCCCCGGCCCGGAATCTTGAGCTCTCGATTCGCGGGCGATCCACCTATGGACGCATGATTCGAGCGTCGCTCGTCTTCGGCGCCTGCGGCGTGCTCCTCGCCTCGTGCGGAGGGGGGACCCTCGCGGCCCCTGGGCCGAGCACCGCCGCGGCACCGGCCCGGCGCGACAACCCCTTCGCCGGGGCGCGCTTCCACGTCAGCCCGGAGTTCTCGGCCGAGGTCGAGGCCACGGCCGCGCGGGCCCCCTCGGACGCCGCGCGCCTGCGCAAGGTCGAGGGCCTCGCGACCGCCGTCTGGCTCGATTCCATCGAGAAGGCCCGCGTGGCCGGGCGCGTCCTCGACGAGGCCCGGGCGGAGCAAGCGCGCAGCGGGCAGCCCGTCGCGACGGTCTTCGTGCTCTACGACCTGCCGGGTCGAGACTGCGCGGCCGTCGCGTCGAGCGGCGAGCTCGCGCTCGGTCCGGGGGAAGCGCGCTACAGGACCGAGTTCATCGACCCCCTGGCGGCCGCGTTCCGCGCTCACGAAGGTCAGCGCATCGTCGCGATCGTCGAACCGGATTCCCTCGCCAACGTCGCCACGAACCTGGCGGTTCCGAGGTGCGCGGCGTCCGAGCAAGCCTACCGGCACGCCATCGCGTACGCGGTCAAGGCGCTCGCGCTCCCGCACGTCTCGCTCTACCTCGACGCCGCGCACGCGGGCTGGCTCGGCTGGGACGCGAACCGCGCCAAGATCGCGCGCCTCTTTCGCGAGGTGCTCGACGAGGCGGGCGGCCCCGACGCGATCCGCGGCTTCGCGACCAACGTCTCGAACTTCAACACGCTGGGCGACGGCGACGGAAAGCGCCTCGAGCCCTCCAATCCCTGCCCCGATGAGCTCACGTACGTGGCGAAGCTCTCCGCGTCGCTCGCCGAAGCCGGCATCGGCGGCAAGGGGTTCATCATCGACACGAGCCGCAACGGACGCGGGGGCATCCGCGCGAAGTGGGGAGACTGGTGCAACGTCAAAGGCGCCGGGCTCGGAGAGCGCCCGCGCGCGTCGCCGGCCCCGGGGGTGGACGCGTACTTCTGGGTCAAGCCGCCGGGCGAATCGGACGGAGCCTCGGAGCCTTCGCGGCCCGGGTACGACGCGGCGTGCGCGACCGACGCGAGCTTGCCCGGCGCGCCTCACGCCGGGCAGTGGTTCTCCGCGTATTTCCTGCAGCTCGTCGCGAACGCCAACCCGCCGCTGTGAAGCCGGGGCCACGTGGCCGCTCCGCAGCTCGCCGCCCCGCTACGACGCCTTGCCGATCGGGCCGCCGTGAATGAAGCCCGCGAGCACCGGCTCGCGCTCCGCCATGGCGCACACGCGGCTCGACGCGCGGCTGAGGTGCCGCTTGGCCGTCGCGAGGGAGATGTTCATCGCGGCCGCCACGTCGGTCAGCTCCTTGTCCTCGATGAACCGGAGCTCGAAGACGCGGCTGCTGTGCGGACTGAGCTTGGCCAGGATGGCGAGGAGCCGGGAGAGCACCTCGCGGGCGTCGCTGCCGTCGTCGCTTCTGCAGGTCGGCTCGGGAAGCTCGCCCGTGGCCGTCAGCGTGAGCCACCACCGGCAGCGCCGGCGCCGCAGCTCGGTGCCCGCCACGCGCAGCGTGATCCCAATGAGGAAGCTTCGCAGCGCGGCCGGGTCGCGCAGCTGCGGGAGAAACTCGAAGAGCCGCAGGAAGACCTCCTGCACGAGATCGTCGACGTCCTGTCCGCCCACCGAGCGGCCCATCCTCGAGCGCACGAGAGCGGCGTACTTGCGCCAGATCGCCAGGTGAGCGCGCGAGTCGCCGGCCCACGCCGCGCGCACCAGCGCCACGTCGTCGCCCGACGCGTCGCCCGCGGGCCCCGCGACGCGGAGCGCAGAGCGAGGCGCCTCGTCGGCGACCTGGTTCGCGGGGGCGAGGCTCGAGAAGAAGCCAGACCTCGGCCGGGGGTAATCGCCCGGCGCGACGGGCGGCGACGGCGGGAAGGAGCGGGGGAGGAGCGCCGGTAGGGTCTGCATTTCGGGCTCCATGTCCGGCAGGTTTCCCTTCGATCACGAATTCGTGCCGCGGGCGCCCGGGTCCAGTTTCGCGAGAGTCTTTCATCCAGGGCGCACAGGCCCGCGCTCGGTCGATGAACCGAGGGAGGCGCTCGCCGCCCACTCCATTTCGCAGTGACCACGCGCGGTTGGCTCCCCCTCCTGCTGATGCAGGACCTGAATCAGAGCCCCAGGCTGTATCCCAGCTGGACGCCGATCCCGAACGCCGACGTCGGGAACATGGCCATCGCCTTGGCCTCCACCAGCACGCCGCTGTTCGGCGTCACCGCGTACATCACGCCGGGGCCCACCTCGGCGAAGCCCTGCCCCGTCTTCTTCCACGCGCTCCAGTTGTCGGAGCTGCCCGCCTTCACGGCCGCCGATGACTTGAACGTGTCGACCGCGACGCTCGCGTCGACCTCCGCCATGCCGACCCCCGCGAACCCGAAGAACCGGAACCCCGAGCGGCCGAAGGGGTTGTGGCCGAACCAGTACGCGCCCCGCGCCTCTGCGTGGACAGGCAGGAACGCCGCTCCCCCCGGGCGCTGAGGCCCGCCGTTGAACGCGAAGCCGGCGCGCGCCCCCGCCGTGACGTTCTGGCCGAAGACCCGGTCGTAGCCGAGCAGCACACGCATCGTCGCCATGGCGGCTCCGCCCGTGACGATGTCGTCGGCGCCGGGCAGCGGGATGTACCGCGCGTCGTAGTTGCCGCTGCTGTCGAAGCAGGTGTACCCGGTCCCGCCGGCGCACGCGTCGTTCTGCGCGGGCACGAGGAGCAGGTCGGCCTGGAAGGCGACGCTCACCCAGTTGCGCTTGAACGGCGCGTCGACCTCGGGGACAGGCTCGCCCGTGTCCTCGCAGAGACCGCTCCGGCAGGCCTGGCCCGGCGAGCATTCGTCGTCGGAGACGCAGGAGGTCTTCTCGGCCTCGGCGTGGCACCCGGGAAAGCCCGGAGGGCAGTCGGTCTTGGCTGCGCACGGCGCGGGCGGCGGCTGGCCGGGGAGGTGCGGGGCGTCGCCCTCGAGGCTCTGCACGATGCGCACGACGTGGGGCTCGAGCAGGCGCCCGCTCGAGGCGACGACCCCGTTCTCGTCGATCGCCTGGATGAAGTACTTGAGGTCGCCGACCGAGTCGCCGACGTCGGTGCACGCGATCTCGCCCCCCCAGCCCGACGCCATCTTGCGCAGCTGCACCGTCTTCCACCGCTGGACGCTCGGCGCGTTGAACCGGACGATCACCTTCGGCGGGTCGAGGCCCGGCGGAAGCTCCGCGTAGATGGGCAACGCGGTCAGCAGGGTCTGCGAAGAGGGGGGAGCGTGCGTGATGCCTTCATCGGCAGCGGGAGCCAGGGCGGGAGCCGCGGGGCTCGCCGCAGGCCCGGCGCTCTTCGCGGCCGCGAAGAACCGCTGCAGCTCCGCGGACGAGAGGTCCTTGTCGAGCGCGACGTTCGGGTCCTCCTCGAGCGCGAGCAGGAAGTGCGCCCGGGCGTCGTCGGGCTTACGGTCGCCGAAGAACACCGAGGCCAGGTCGCACTGCAGGCGCGCGCGAACGGCGCGGTCGCAGTCGGCGCCGTCGCCGCACGCGGCGAGGGCCTGGGTCAGCTTGTTCTCGGCCGCGGCGAAGTTCGTCGCGAGGTAGTCGGTGTAGATGGCCTGCTGCCGCAGCTTCTGGGCGGCGGCGTCCTTGGGGGCTCCCAGCGCTACGCGCGCGAAGAGCGGCACCACGCAGGCCGCGATGGCGAGGACCCATTTCGACGGGTGCAGCGGTCGGGTCACGGCTCGACCCCCCAGACCAGGGTGCCGGCGCGGTACACCGTCACGTGGTCCCAGTCGGTGAATTGCGTCTTCGAAGGGTCGAACGAGTAGTCGTTCTTCTGCGTGAAGGTGCTCTGATAGCTGGTGTCGTGGAACCTGTTCTGGATGTCTCCGGTGTGGCTGCCGGCGGCGATTGACCCGCCCGTGAACGAGATCTCGAGATAGTGGTCGGCGGTCGCCTTCGGCGCCGGCATCGCGACGAAGTTGGCCTGGACTAGACCGCAGCCGATCTGCGCGTAGTCGCAGCTGTACGCCTGCGTCTGGCTCCCATCGGCCGTGTAGTAGTAGCGGACCGTGAGCTCCGTGAGGCTCTGCGTGCTCGTGCCGTTGTTGTAGATGTCGTAGTGGGGTCCAATCTCCTGCGACGGATCCGTCGTGATCGAGCACTGGTACTTGAGCTCGATCGCGCACGTGGTGCACGACGGCACGTCCGGCGGTGCGTCCATCGGTGGGCTGGCAGCATCCGGCACGCCGACGTCGTTCGCGACGGTGCTGTCGATCGAGCCGGTGGTATCCTCCGTGGCGTCCGGGCCCTGGTACGGCCCTGCGTCCGGTGGACTCGACACCGCGCCCTCGGGCCCCGTGCTCGCCCCAGGGCTGCCGTCCCCCCTGGGGCCATCGCCCGGATCAGCCGCGCAGCCTGCGAGGAGCGCAGCGGCCAAGGCAGGGACAGCGAGCTGAGCTCTCACCACCTACGGTAGTCGCTCGACCCGCGGCGCTACGGGTCACATTAACACGAGAAGAGAGCACTCCCACGAGACCCAAGTGGGGCCGTGTAGTTACGCCCGAGCGCCCGTCACCACCAGAACGTCCCTTTCAGCCCGAGCACGTCGGCGTCGGGCGGGAACGGNNGCGCGCTGCCGGAGTTGGGGTTCACGACGCCGTTGGGCGGCTGCGGCAGGACGGCGCTCCCGTAGAAGTAGTGGGAGTACCAGAGCGTGATCTCCTCGTGCGTCACCCACTTCGTGTGCAGCATGATCTTGGGTGAGACGAGGGCGCCGCAGGGGCCCGAGCTCACGAGAGCTCGGCCCGCAGCCGCCGCACGTTGTGACCACGTGCTTCACGTGGTACACGTCGTTGACGTGGAGAAGAGCATGGCTCCGAGGCAGAACGTCACCGTCGTGCTCGACCGCGAGACGATACGCAAGGCGAAGGTAATCGCAGCACATAGAGGCACGTCGGTGAGCCAGCTGCTCGCCGGGACGATCGCCAGCCTGGTGCGCGGCGAAGAGAGGTACGAATCCGCCCGTGCCCGCGCGCTGGATCTGCTGAGCCGGGGGCTGCACCTGGGCGGCAAGATCCGCGCGACCCGAGACGAGCTGCATGACCGGTAGGGTCTTCGTCGACACCAACGTCCTCATCTACGCCCACGACGCCGACGCCGGCAGGAAGCACGCGGTCGCGGCCGATCTCGTGGCGCAGCTGTGGGCTTCGAGGGGCGGAGCGCTGAGCGTGCAGGTGCTCCAGGAATTCTACGTCAACGTGACTCGCAAGATTCGCGCTCCGCTCTCGAAGAAGCTCGCGCGAGAGATGGTCGAGACCTACAGCGTCTGGCACGTCGAATCGGTGGGGGCGGACGAGGTCGTCGCTGCGTCAGGACTCGAAGAGCGTCACAAGATCTCGTTCTGGGATGCGCTCATCATCGTCGCGGCCCGGAAGGCTGGCGCCGAGAAGTTGCTCTCCGAGGACCTGAACGCCGGTCAGCGCATCGCGGGCATCATCGTCGAGAACCCCTTTGCAGGGGCGCGGGTACGGTAGTCGGGACCGCCTCGAGCGCGCACGTCACCACCAGAACGTCCCTTTCAGCCCGAGCACGTCGGCGTCGGGCGGGAACGGACCGGGCGCGCTGCCGGAGTTGGGGTTCACGACGCCGTTGGGCGGCTGCGGCAGGACGGCGCTCCCGTAGAAGTAGTGGGAGTACCAGAGCGTGATCTCCTCGTGCGTCACCCACTTCGTGTGCAGCATGATCTTGGGTGAGACGACCGTGAAGTTCTGGGTGGTGTTCACGTTCGTCGGCTGGACGAAGTCGGTGCGCACACCCACCCCGAGCCACGGCAGCGGCGAGACCACCAGGTCCTCGCCGTACTTGAGCTTCTTGACGCCGTCGCCCAGGAGGATCGACCCGGTCTGCGCGGTCGACAGCGAGCTCGAGACCGCGGAGTACATCCCGAACAGGCTCAGGTTCACGTCCCAGCCCGCGCCCCAGAAGCCCTCGCCCGTGTGGAGCTTCCGGTAAAGCGCGCCGAAGCTGTAGTCGTACTGCACCTCGATCGTGTCGACCGACCCGTGCTCGGCGCCGATCGTGTTCTGGGTGGTCTCGCAGTTGCCGCCGAAGTTGTTGGTCGGCGCTGCCGTCGCCCCCGCGGGCGCCTGGCACCCGAGGAAGTTGTCGAGCACACCGTTTCCGCTCTCGTAGTTCCCGCCTCCGAGGGAGTGGACGGCCTCGATGACGGGCCCGACCCCCTGCGGGTTCTTGGCCTGGATGTGCGAGTACGCGGCGTACAGGCGGCCCCCGGTGGCGCCGCCCCTCACGCGCACCTCGCCGCCGTACACGTCGATGCCGCCGTCGGTGAGCGAGCCGTTGTTCACGCCGACGGCCCGGTAGTCCTGCGCCCACGACGCCAGGTAGTGCAGGTCGAGGTCGACCTTGTGCTTGTACGACGCGCCGGCGTGCAGGTGGTTGAGCAGCGTGAAGCCGGGGTAGTTGCTCTCGACGCCCGCCGGCAGCGTGGGGTTGCCGGCCTGCAGCTGCGTGAAGGCGATCTGCTCGGCGCGGGTGCCGATGCCTTGCGCCACCTTCACGGTGAAGTCGCCCACGTCGTACTCCGCGGCGACCGTCTCTCCCATCTGGTGCGTGCGCCCGAACATGTACGTGTCGTACTTGCCGGCGTCGTACTCGCCGGCCATGCCGTACTTGTTCCAGAATGCGCCGATCTTGCCCTCGAGGCGAAGTCCGCCCACGCCGAAGTCCGGATGGAGAGTGATGTATCCCTGCGCGATCCCGAGCTGGGTGGATACGTTGCTCGAGCCGATGTACTCCGCGTCGGAGAAGCCGAAGGCGTTGATGCCGACGGTCGCGGTGGCGACCGAGTTGCCGTAGTTGAAGAAGAGCTCGGTCCAGTCGTATTCCTGCTGCCGGTCGTAGCGCCAGTCGAGGTACTGGCTATCCGGCACGAACGGGCTGTGTAGCGCGGTCGTGCTCTGTCCCGGGCCGGCGCAGGGCATCTGGGGCGAGCCCGCGGCGGGCATGGCGTTTCCGTCCGGCGAGACCGACGGGTTCGTGCCCGGCATCGTCCCCGCCGGGCACTGGGGTCGCCTGCCGATGCCGATGCGCATCGGGGCGCGCGTGAAGCCGTGGAAGCTGAACCTCCAGTCGTCCCCCGAGGCCGCTCCCAGTGCCGTCGGGTCGGGCGCCCCGGTGAGGCCGGCGGCGTCCGAGAGGCCCGGGCTCGCCGCGGCAGGCGAGCGCTCGGGGGTGGTCGCTCCCATGGCCGTGGCCGGAGGGGGGAGCTGGAAGCCGCCACCTCGAGAAGGCGCGGCCGGCTGCACCGGCTCGAGGGGCGGCGGGGCCACGGCCGGAGCCGGTGGCGGAGGTGGAGGCATCGCGGGAGCGGCAGCCGGCGGCGCGCCCTGAGCGACAGCCACGGAGGGCCCGAGGAGGACGAGGGCTCCGGCGAGCAGGATGCCTGACGAGGTCGAGCGCATGGATGGATCTACGCGCGACACCGGCGCGCGCGGGCAGATAGTCGCATGGCGTCCGGTCCGCGGCTCACGGATTACCGGTCGCCAGCCCGGATGCGCGGGGGGCTGCTTTCGTGCGCCACCGTCGGCCCCTGCCGCGACTATCCCTGGACCCCGCTCTGCGTAGCCGGCGGGTCTCGAAGGTCCCCCGATGCGCTTTGGCCATTTCGACGACGCCCGACGCGAGTACGTCATCACGACGCCGCACACCCCGCATCCGTGGATCAACTACCTGGGCACGGAGACCTTCTTCTCGCTCGTGTCGCACCAGGCCGGGGGCTACTGCTTCTACCGCGACGCCCGCCTGCGGCGCCTCACCCGGTACCGCTACAACGGCGTGCCGTCCGACGCCGGGGGGCGGTACTTCTACGTGCGCGACGGCGACGACTACTGGTCCCCCTCGCACATGCCGGTCAAGCGGCCGCTCGACTTCTTCGAGTGCCGGCACGGCCTCGGGTACACGCAGATCACGGGGGAGCGCGGCGGCCTGCGGGTGGAGACGACGCTCCTGGTCCCGCGCGGCGACACGGCCGAGATCCACCGGGTGCGCGTCGTCAACACGAGCGGTGCGCCGAAGCGCTTCAAGCTCTTCTCGTACGTCGAGTTCTGCCTCTGGAACGCGTACGACGACATGACCAACTTCCAGCGCAACCTCAGCACCGGCGAAGTCGAGATCGACGGCGCGACCCTCTACCACAAGACCGAGTACCGCGAGCGCCGCAACCACTTCGCGTTCTACCACGTGAACGCGCCGCTCAGCGGCTTCGACACCGACCGCGACGCGTTCCTCGGGCCCTACAACGGGGCGCACGAGCCCGAGGTCGTCGCCCGGGGTCGCTCGGCCAACTCCGTCGCGAGCGGGTGGTCTCCGGTGGCCTCCCACGGCATCGACCTCGCGCTCGACGCCGGCGAGACGCGGACGCTCGTCTTCGTGCTCGGCTACGTCGAGAACCCCGCGGACGACAAGTGGGAGCGCCCGGGCGTCATCAACAAGACGCGCGCGCGAGCCCTCATCGAGCGCTACTCGACGGGCGCCCAGGTCGACGACGCCCTCGGTGCCGTGAGCGCCTACTGGACCGACCTTCTCTCGAGCTTCCAGGTCGAGTCGCCGGACGCGAAGCTCAGCCGGATGGCCAACGTCTGGAATCCGTACCAGTGCATGGTCACGTTCAACATCTCGCGGTCGGCGTCGTACTTCGAGAGCGGGATCGGCCGGGGCATGGGGTTTCGCGACTCGAACCAGGACCTGCTCGGGTTCGTGCACCTGGAGCCGGGGCGCGCGCGCGAGCGGATCATCGACATCGCGTCGACCCAGCTCGCCGACGGCAGCGCCTACCACCAGTACCAGCCGCTGACCAAGCGCGGAAACGACGACATCGGCAGCGGCTTCAACGACGACCCGCTGTGGCTCATCCTGGGCACGGCCGCCTACGTCAAGGAGACGGGGGACTTCGACGTCCTCGACGAGCCCGTGCCGTTCGACAACGATCCCGAGAGCGGCGCGCCGCTCTTCGAGCACCTGCGCCGGTCCCTCCACCACGTGCTCGACAACCTCGGGCCCCACGGGCTGCCGCTCATCGGGCGCGCCGACTGGAACGACTGTTTGAACTTGAACTGCTTCTCGGAGATGCCCGACGAGTCGTTCCAGACCACCGGCAACCGCACGGGGCGAACCGCGGAGTCGGTGTTCATCGCCGGCCTCTTCGTGGCCGTCGCCGCCGACTACGCGGTGCTCGCGAGCCGCCGCGGGCTCGAGGGCGAGGCGCGGCTCGCGCGCTCGGCGGCCGACGCCATGGGCGCCGCCGTGCTCGAGCACGGCTGGGACGGAGCCTGGTTTCTGCGCGCCTACGATTTCTTCGGCAACAAGGTCGGCAGCAAGGACTGCTCCGAGGGCAAGATCTTCATCGAGCCCCAGGGGTTCTGCGTCATGGCCGGCATCGGGCGAGACTCCGGCCACGCCCTCAAGGCCCTCGACTCGACCCGGGAGCTGCTCGACACCAAGTACGGCATCGTCCTCAACCAGCCGCCCTACACGCGCTACCACGTCGAGCTGGGCGAGATCTCGAGCTACCCGCCCGGATACAAGGAGAACGCGGGCATCTTCTGCCACAACAACCCCTGGATCATGATCGCCGAGACCTCGCTCGGCCGGGGCGACCGGGCCTTCGAGTACTACAAGAAGATCTCCCCCGCCTACCTCGAGGACATCAGCGAGGTGCACCGCCTCGAGCCGTACGTCTACGCCCAGATGATCGCCGGGCGGGACGCGCCGCGGCACGGCGAGGCGAAGAACTCCTGGCTCACGGGGACGGCGGCGTGGAACTTCGTCGCCCTCTCTCAGCACCTGCTGGGCGTCCGCCCCGATTTCGACGGGCTGCGGGTGCGGCCGGTCATCTCGAAGGAGATTGCGACCTTCACCGTGACCCGCAAGTGCCGCGGGGCCGTCTACGAGATCCACGTCCGCAACTCCGGCGGCGGGGCGAACGCGCCGCGGCTCACGGTGGACGGCAAGGTTCTCGACGGCGATCTCGTCCCCTATGCCGCGGCGGGAGCCCGCGTCGTCGTGGAGTGCGACGTTTGAAGCACGTCCTCGCCTTCGACGACGTCTGCTTCGAGGTCGACCCGGACGTGGGTGGGCGCGTCACCTCCTTTCGCCTCGGGGGCGTCGACATCCTCGCCGGGCCGGACGTGGACGCGCACAACTACGGCTCGACCTTCTGGACCAGCCCCCAGAGCGACTGGGGCTGGCCGCCTCCGGGCGCGGTGGACCGCGACCCCTACGAGGTCTCGTTCGACGGGGACGCGCTGCTGCTCACGGGGCCGCCCCACGAGGCGCTCGGGATCCGGGTGACGAAGCGATTCTCGGCCGATCGCGCCAGGAGAGCGATCGTCCTGGAGTACGGCATCCACAACCTCTCCGACGCGCCGAAGCGCTACGCTCCGTGGGAAGTGTCGCGGGTGCGCTCGCGGGGGCTGACGTTCTTTCCGACCGGAGCGTGGTCGAAGGGCCCGCTCGCGTTCGAGCGATGCCCGACCGCGACGTGGTTCGACCACGACCCGAGCTCGATGACCGACGACGGGCTCAAGGCCGTCGCCGACGGCGCCGGCGGGTTCGTCGCGCACGCCACCGACGGCCTGCTCTTTCTCAAGACGTTCGCCGACGTGCCCCCGGAGGAGCAGGCGCCCGGCGAGGGGGAGATCGAGATCTACGCGAACAACCGCTACGCGGAGATCGAGGTGCAGGGCCCGTACGCGCAGATCCCCGCCGGAGCCTCGGCCTTCTGGAGGGTCACGTGGTACCTGCGCAAGCTCCCCGCCGGACTCGTGCCGTCGTCCGGCAGCGTGGAGCTCCTGGCCTTCTCGGTCAGCGTCGCGGGGTGACCGCCGTCACTCGACGGCGTTTTCGGCGATCACCTTGCGAAAGTAGAGCGCGCTGTCCTTGGGCGTGCGCTTCTGCGTCGCGTAGTCCACCCAGGTGAGGCCGAAGCGCTGCGCGTAGCCGTGGCTCCATTCGTAGTTGTCCAGGAGCGACCACGCGAAGTAGCCGGCGAGCGGGACGCCGAGGTCGATCGCGCGCGCCGCGGCGACGAGGTGGTCCCTCAGGAAGCGCACGCGCCGGGTGTCGGCGATGCGGCCGTGCCCGTCGGGTCCGTCGGAGTAGCTGGCGCCGTTCTCGGTGATGAAGATCTTCGCCGGACGGTACTCGAGATGAACGCGAAGGAGGGTCTGGAGGAGCCCCTCGGGGTAGACCTCCCAGCCGATGTCCGTGTGCTCGGCGCCGGGGTCGACGACGACCGAGCGGGGCCGGTTGTCCTCCTCCGCGACGCGGTCGCTCCGCACGACGGCCCGGTTGTAGTAGTTGACCCCGAGAAAGTCGCTCGGCGCGGCGATCGCCTTCATGTCGCCGGGGAGCACCAGCCGCCCGAGGTCGCCGGGGAGCCACCCCTTGCGCGTGTAACCGCGGACCATGTCGGCGGGGTACTCGCCGCGGAAGACCGGGTCGAGAAACCACCGGTTCATCCATCCGTCGTACCGGCGCGCGGCGGCGGCGTCCGCGGCGCTGGACGACGCCGGGACCGCCGGCGACAGGTTGAGCGTGATCCCGATCTGCGCGCCCGGACACGCGGCCCGGATGGCCGGCACGGCGAGTCCGTGCGAGAGTAGCAGGTGGTGGCTGGCCTCGACCGCCGCGCGGCCGTCGCGCAGCCCCGGGGCGTGCTCTCCCAGCTGGTGGGAGAGCATGCTGGCGCACCACGGCTCGTTGTGGGTGATCCAGTGCACGACGCGATCGCCGAGGCGCCGGGCCACGGCGAACGCGTAGTCGGCGAAGGCCTTGGCGGTCGCGCGGTGGGTCCAGCCGCCTTCGTCCTGCAGCGCCTGGGGCAGATCCCAGTGGTAGAGCGTCACGTAGGGTGCGATGCCCGCTTCGAGCAAGGCGTCGACGAGGCGTGAGTAAAAGTCGAGCCCCTTGTCGTTGACCGCGCCGCGTCCCTGCGGAACGACGCGCGGCCAGGCGACCGAGAAGCGGTACGCGCGGTGGCCGAGCTCTTTCATCAGCGCGACGTCCTCGCGCCACCGGTGGTAGTGGTCGCACGCGACGTCGCCGCTGGTGCCGTCGCGGATGCGCCCGGGCGTCTTCGCGAAGCGGTCCCAGATCGACTCGCCCCGGCCGTCCTCGCCCGTGGCGCCCTCGATCTGGTAGGCGGAGGTCGCCGAGCCCCAGACGAATCCCGCGGGGAAGATCACGTTCCAGCCGTCGTCACTGGATCGGCGCGGGGGGAATCTGGAAGACATCCCACGCGGGAATGAGGTTGTGGCGGCCCGGGTCCTGGTTCCAGAGGTAGATGGCCGGGAAGGTCTCCACCTTGCCCGCCCCGTCGACCACGACGCCGGTCACGTAGAGCTGGGCCTTGCCGCCCCCTGCGCGGGTCGAGGAGAAGATGAGCCAGTGGTAGGTCTTGCCGTTGCTGGCGGTGGTGGCGGCCGGCGCCCACTTGGGCCACGTGTTCTGGAGCTGCCCCGCGACCGCGCCGGAGCACGCGACCGGGTCGTTCGCGGCGAGCCGGGTGGCCGTACCGCCTGCCGCGGGGATGACGTACACCTCGGCGGCCGGCTGGATGTACATCGAGAGGCCGGACGCCACGCGATTGAACGCGATGAGCGAGTCGTCCGCCGAGAAGGCGGGGTAATACTCCTCGTACGCGCTCTCCGACGCGCCGGGGACCTTCGTCACCGCCCCGCCTTGCTTGTCGTTGTAGGGGACGATCGCCAGGTCCGAGGTGCCCTTGCCCATGCGACCGTCCTCCGCGCCCGTGTCGGTGGAGGCGTAGACGATCTTGGTGCCGTCGTGGCTCCAGTTGGGCGCGGCGGCGCTGGCGCTGTCGCCCTGCCTGGGGATCTCTCCCTGCCCGGTGCCGAGGTTCGAGACGTCGGATGCCATCGAGGTCGTCTCGAGATCGAACCACCAGAGCCTGGCGACCACGCCGGTGGCGGTCCCCGGATCGGTGTCGCTCGTCCTGTACCAGGCCGACCCTTTGGTGGTCACGACGACCCGGTCGCCGGGCTGGAAGTGGGCCTTGGAGAAGGTCTGGATGCCGAGCATGTACTTCTGGACGTCGCCGGTACTGTAGGCGCCCCCGATGTTCGGGCTGAGGTTGGATTGGGCCGCCGCGGTGAGAAAGCCCGGGACCTGGCCGACCGTCGACGCCGCGGCGTCGGTCGACTGCGCCTGGATGGAGGCGAAGGCCGATGGCCACGGCCACTGCGCGTTGAACGCCACGCTGGCGCCGTCGGGGGTCGAGGTGTGGCAGCCGATGCACTGGACCGGCGCGCTCTGCTTGCTCAGTGACGACCCCCACGTCGCCCGCACCTTCTGCTGCACCTGGTTGGTCTGCAGGGCGGTGACGACCGTCTCCTCGCCCACGTGGAAGCCCTCGAGCTGGGTGTTCATGGCCTGGTTGTCGAAGGCCGAGGTCGACCAGTACACCATGGCCCCGGCAGCCGAGGCGGGCGCGATCGTGAACGTCCCGGAGCTCCCGAGCGCGGGCGACGGGTTCGAGGCCGTCGCGTCCAGGCCCCGGACCGTCACGGTGATGGGCGTGTCCTGGATGTGGCTCGCCAGCGAGGCCCACATGTCGCGGGGCATCGTCCAGGTGCTCGAGCTCGTGTAGACGACGAGATCGTTCGCTTCATCCTTCACGTGCAGCCGGATCTCGAAGAGGTTCTGGCCACTTGCCCCGGCGAGCTGGAAGCGAGGGCGCGTCCAGTTGTTGGGAAAGAGCGCCCCCACGGCGGGCTCCAGGAGGCAGGGCCCACCCGACGGAGCCCCGCTGGTCGGCGGGCCGAACCAGGTCCCGGCGTTCGGCGGCGTGTTCGCGTCGTAGATGGGCATGGCCGGAAAGTCCGTGCACGGCCCGCTGCACGGGACGACCGACGAGAAACCGCCCTCGAGGGCGAGGCCGCCCGAGCTGCCCCCAGGCTGAGCCCCCCCTCGTGGTCGCTGGAGCCGCCCGGGCTGCTGTGGCCTCCGGCCGCGCAGCTGGCGATGACGCCGGCCGCGGCGACCGCGGCCAGCGACGCGCCGCGGCGAGCGACCCGCGCGAGCCAGGTTGCACGCTGAGACTGCCCCATGCGCTTATGGTGGCCGCGGGCCGGCCGCGAGGCTCACCAATGCAGGTCGCCGCCCCCCCGGTGGGCTAGCAGGTCGTAGTGGGCCCGGACCGTGTCCACGACGGCGTCGGCGTTGCGCGTGCGGGCGAACGCGGCCATCGCCCGGTCGAGCGCCTGCGTGAACGTGCTCGGCGCGATGCTGGCGATGCTCGCGTACCGGGGGCTCGACCAGAAGTCGAGCATCGTCGCCTGCGCGAGCGGGTCGTACCGCGTGAGGTCGGCGTCGGTCCGCGCCGGGATGGACCCCTTGAGGGGGTTGAAGGCGTCCTGCCCCTCGCGGGACCCGAACACGCGAAGCAGCTCGATGGCCCCCGTGCGCTGGGTGGCCCGCCTGGGGAGACCGAACGTGTCGGTGGCGAACACGAACGCGTTGCCCGACCCGGGCGACGGCACCTCGCCGAACTCGAAGGGCGAGCCGCGGTTCGTGAAGTAGCCCTTCGCCCAGTCGCCCATGATGGTCATCGCAGCCCGACCCGTGCAGAGAAGCTCGACCGCCCCATCCCACCCGAGCCTGGGCGCGTCCGCGTTGGCGTAGCCGAGAATGCGCTCGAGGTGCCGCAACGTCGCGCGCAGCTCGGGCTCGTCGGGGCCCCGCTTGCCGGTGAAGAAGTCCCGGTAGTAGTCGCCGCCGGCCACGGCCACCATGACGTTCTCGAACGCGAGCATGGTCAGCGTCCACGGGTGCTTGTAGCCGATCGCCAGGGGGACCACGCCGCGGGCGCGCAGGACGTCGGCTACCTCGTGCATCTCGTCGAGCGTCGTGGGGGGCGGCAAGCCGCTCTCGGCCAGGAGGCGCCGGTTGAAAAAGAGCGTGTTGATCCGGTGAATGTCTACCGGCACGGCGTAGGGGCGCCCCGAATGCGTCACGAGATCGAGGACGTCCGCCGGGAACGCGGCGTTCCAGCCCTCGGCGGAGAAGAGAAAGTCCAGCGGCTCCATGCGCTCGCGCCTCGCGCCCCGGCCCACCCACCCGAAGAGATCCGTCCCGCCGTTGACCTGGAAGGTGTCGGGAGGCAGGCCGCGCGTCATGCGCGACCGGAGCTGCTGCCTCGCGGCGGGCGTGCCCGAGACGGCGGCGCTGAGAACGGGCGCGTTCGGGTGCGTGCGGTTGTAGATCCCGAGCAGCGCGCTGAGCGCGTCGGTCTCCCCGCGACTCACCCACCAGCTGAAGACCTCGGGGTCAGCCGGCGCCTCCGCGCGGCCCGTGACGGCTCGCGCCCGCTCCCGGTCGAACGCGGCCCCGGCCGAGAAGCGGGCGGTCCACTCCGCGAGGATCCTCCTCGCGCGGCGAAGCCGCGAGGCCACCGTCCCCTCGGGCAAGCCGAGGCGGTCGGCGATCCGCGCCAGCGGCATCTCGTGCAGCTCGAAGAGCATGTACACGAGGCGCGTGTCGCCGGGGAGCTCTTCGAGGGCGTCCTCGATCAGGGCGCGCGCGCGGTGATGATCGGTCAGGACGTCGGCGCCCGGCGCGGGCTCGACCGGAAGCTCGAGCATCCGTCCCGTCATGCGCTGGCGACGGCGTTGACCCCGCCGGGAGTTCTGCGAGATGCGGAGCGCGGTCGCGTAGAGGAAGGCTCGCTCGGTCCCCGGCTCGAGAAGGGGTAGCCGGCCGGCGAGCACGACGAACGCTTCCTGCATCGCGTCCTCGAGCTCGGCGGGGGGTACCCCCAGGCGGGTGACGTACCGCAAGATCCCGGGGCGATTGGCCTCGACGACGGCTCGAAAGCGACGCTCGGTCTCCGGCGCGAGCCACGCTCCCGCGCGCTCCAGGCCGTCCGGCGTCGAGATCACCGAAGTCACCGTGGAACTCTAGCTTTTGCCGCACCCGACCGCGACCCCCGCCCCAGTTTGCTGAGCCGCGGGTGGGGGCGGCTCGCATCTATGGGCAGAGGGTCCCCTCACCGAAAGGCGAGCCGTGGCGAGCGGGGCGGGGCACTGGATTTGGAGGTGAGATCCATGCGCCGCTTCGCCGTCCCGAAGTTCTCCCTCATCCAATGAGCGCGGCGCCATGAAGCACGCAGCGGTCCTGGCAGCGCTCGCGGTCTCGTCACTCGCGTGGACGGGCTGCGCACGAGGGGGGCATCGGTCGCTCGACCTCGGCGGCGACGATGCGGGCGACGGCGGCGCGCTGGCGAGCGGCGCTCCCGCTCCCGCCAACACGTCGATCATCCACGACAAGAGTCTCTGCGTGCCGGGGACGCCGACGGTCCGCTGGTCTCCGCTGCGTCGCGTCTCGCGCGTCGAGTACGACAACATGGCGCGCGACCTGCTCGGCGACGCGACGCAGCCCGCGCTCGGCTTCGTGCCCGAGAGCCCCATGACCCGCGGCGTCAACTTCGAGACGAACACCTACACGTTCGCCAGCACGCTCGTCGCGCAGCAGTACCAGCAGGCGGCCGAGACCCTCGCGGAGAAGGCCGTCGGAGACGCGGCCACGCTCGCCAAGATCCTGCCTTGTACGACGCAGGACGACGCATGCGCCAAGCAGTTCATCGCCACGTTCGCCAACCGGGCGTTTCGCGGACAGCTCGACCCCGCCGAGTCGAGCGATCTCTTCCAACTCTACTCCGACGTGAAGGCGCAGTTCGACTTCGACGCCGGAATCCAGGCCGTCATCACGGCGGTGCTCGAGTCGCCGCGGTTCCTGTACGTGCTCGAGTTCGGCCAGGGCCCGCCGGCCGGCGACGCGGTGGCGCTCGCGCCCTACGAGCTCGCGGGACGGCTCGCGTTCTTCATGTGGCGATCGGTCCCCGACGCGGCGCTGATGTCGGCGGCGGCGAGCGGGCAGCTCGCCACGGTCGCGGGCCTGCAGGCGCAGGCCGCGCGGATGCTGGCCGATCCGAAGGCGAAGGACGCGCTCGACGACTTCACGACGCAGTGGATGGAGCTTCAGAGCACGCCGACGCTCGGCAAGGACTCCCAGTACAAGGCCTGGAACCGCTTCGCCTCCACGGGCGCCGAGCTGAGGTACGAGGCGCTCGCCGACTTCTCGCAGCTCGTCCTCGCCGAGGACGGCGGGCTCGTGGAGCTCCTGACGTCGCCATCGTCGTACGTCACCGCCAACCTCGCGCTGGGCTTCTACAACGTGTCGGCCCAGGGGACCGACAAGGTCACCGTCACCGACCCGGTGCTCGGCACACTTGCGTTCTACAGGACCGACCTCTCGGCCAGCGGGCGCGCCGGCATCCTCACCTCGGCGGGCGTGCTGGCGACGCAGGCGCACACGACGCTGCCTTCCACCGTGCTCCGGGGCAAGCTCGTTCGCGAGGAGATCCTCTGCGATCAGATCCCGCCGCCCCCTCCAGGCGTGCCGCCGCCGGCGTCTTCGGTCCCCGACGGGGGCACGACGCGCGCGGTGTTCACGGCCCACGAGACGGTGCCCGGATGCGTGTCGTGCCACCGGTTCATGGACCCGGTCGGCTTCGCCTTCGGGCACTTCGACGCGACCGGCGCTTACCAGACCACCGACGCCAACGGCTTCTCCGGCACCTTCCCACCCATCGACGCCACCGGACAGGTGATCCCCAAGAGCGCGGGCGAGCTCGCGGCGACGTTCGACGGCGCCGCCGATCTGGTGACGCAGCTGGCGAACGCAGCCCAGGTGCAGGAGTGCTTCGCGATCCAGGAGCTTCGCTACGCCCTCGGCCGGGTCGAGACGACGGCCGACGCTTGCTCGGCGCAGCAGGCGTTCGAAGCGTTCTCGGGCAGCAAGTTCAACATCCAGAGGCTTCTCGTCGCGCTCGTGGGAACCGACGCGTTCCGGTACCGCTCGCAGCAGATGCCAGGGAGCGCGTGCCAGTGACCCGGACCGGAATCGATCGCCGGCGCTTCCTCAGGCTCGTCGGGGCCAGCGCGCTCAGTTACCCGTTCTTGCGGGCGCTCCCGAGCTACGCCGCCGGGGGAGCCGACCCCGTCTACCTCGTCCTGCTGTTTTCGGCCTGCGGCACGGTCCGGTACAAGTGGGGAGCCCAGGGGCCGGCGCCGAGCGGCTCGACGCCGACGGTGACCAGTCCCCTCGTGTTCCGGGACACGCTCTCGGCGTTCGCGAAGGCCGGGCCGATGAAGGTGGACCTCACGAGCAAGGTGACCGTCCTCGACGGCCTCAGCGTCGCGGCCGCGGGTCAGGGATCGCACGAGGCGGGCATGGCGGCGCTCTGGACGGGAGCCACGGTCAGCGCCGCGAACACGGTGAAGGGGGCCAGCATCGACCAGGCCATCGCGCCCCTCATCAACTCCCAGCTGGGCGTGAGCTCACCGTTCCCGAGCATCGCGCTCATGGCCCAGAGCCACGCGGATTACCAGCAGCGCAGCGCCCAGACCCGCATGCTCTACGACCCGAGCGGCAACTGGGTGGACCCCTACACCGATCCGGCGGCGGCCCGCGGGACGCTGTTCGCGCAGGCGATGACCAGCGCCGGGCCCGACCGGCGAGCGGTCATCCGGCAGAAGGCGTTCGCGCAGACGAGCCGCGAGCTCACGGCGCTGCAGTCGCGCCTCTGCACCGAAGACCGGCAGCAGCTGCAGAACCTGCAGGCCATGTGGAACCAGATGGAGATGCAGATCCAGGCGGCCGCCATGGCCGCCGCGTCGTGCGCGGCGCCCTCCCCCGGCGCCGCGGGAGCCCCGCCGGCAGGGGACCCGTTCCCCGCGAACATCCAGGCGATGTCGAACGTTCTCGCGGCGGCGCTGGCGTGCGACCTGACGCGCGTGGCCAGCCTGCAGCTGTCCCACGCCCTCAGCCCGGTCACGCACACCTGGCTCGGCTCGTCGCAGGCGGACACGCACCACAACTACTCGCACAAGGGGCCGTCCAGCCTCTACACGCTCCAGCCCGACCCCTACGACCCGGTGGCGGGAGCGGCCCTCGGGTATCCGCAGCAGCTCGTCGACATCGACGCGTTCTACGCCGCGCAGGTCGCGAACCTCGCATACACGCTCAGCCAATTCACGACGGCGTCCGGCAAGAACCTGCTCGACCAGACCGTCATCTGCTGGGGGAGCGAGCTCGACATGGGTGCGGCGCACAATCACGACAACACGCCGTTCGTGCTCGTCGGAGGCGGGGGCGGAAGACTCAAGACCAACCGCGTCGTTCGGTTCAAGTACAACCCGAGCAACGACACTTACACGGGCAACCGGTGCCACAACGATCTGCTTCTGTCGCTCGCAAAGGTCGTCGGCGTCGACGTCGGCAGCACCTTCGGAGCCTCTTCCTACTGCACCGGACCCATCACCGAGGTCCTCGTTTGAACGCATCGCCGCTCGCCCGGGCGTGCGCCGTTCTCGGCCTCGCGGGCCTCTCGACCTCGTGCGCCAGCCAGGGCAGACACGATTTGAGCCTCGAGCTCGACGGGGCGACCGACCCTTCCCTCGACGCAGGGCTCGAGGGTGGAGACCCGGGTTCCCCGGATGCGGGGGCTGTCGCCGAGGGGTCGAGCCCCGGCGAGGGCGGGGCCGACGCCGGCGCGCCAACGGCGACCCCGTGCGCCAAGCTGCCCCTCTGCGACGACTTCGAGGCGGACACGCCGGGCATGCCGCCGAGCCCGGCTTCGTGGTCGCTCCGCAACGGGTGCTCGAACACGCCGGACCTCCCCGGCGCGGGGCCCGCCATCTCGATCGACAGCTCGGTTTCCCACAGCGGCAAGAACTCGGTTCACGTCGCGGGCGGAGATTCTTGCGGGTACTACTTCGTCAACACGGGCGCGTTCGCGAAGCTGCCCGGCCAGGTGTATGCGCGCTTCTGGGCGCGGTTCTCCGGCCCGGCCACCGCGGGCCACAACGGCTTCGTCTCGCTGCACGTGGACGGCGCGATGGACCAGCTGCGCCTGGGCTTCCAGGGTGGCGTGATGGCCTGGAACTACTTCGGGCCCGACACGACGCTCCCGGACATCGACCCCATGGGTGAAGTCCAGAGCGCCGCCACCCATCCCGACCAGTGGGACTGCATCGAGTTTCACCTCGACCCATCGAACGGCCACATCGAGTTTTGGCTGAACGAGCTGGCCGTGCCGGGCCTCAGCTACAGCGGCGCGTCGACGCAAGGCGTGAACGACCAGTGGCACACCAGCGGCCCGACGTCGCTCGCCATCTCGGACTTCGGCCTCGGCTGGCTGCGCCTCAACGACGCCTACACGGCCTGGTTCGATGACGTGGCGCTGGGCGGAGCGCGGATCGGCTGTCGGTGAGCCGGGCCGGATCGGTCTCTTCGTTGAGCCGCCTGGCCGGGGGGAGGGTACTACTGTCCCTGGAGGTGTTTCGTGGACAAACCTAGGCTCCGCATTGGATTGTCGGTCGCTGCCGTGGCGCTCTGCGCGTCCCCCGCGAGCGGCTGTTTGAGCAGCTCTTCGGCGGGCGGCGACGACGGCGGCTCCAGCGGCAGCTCGGGGTCGAGCAGCGGAAGCGCGAGCGGCAGCGCGAGCGGAAGCGCGAGCGGAAGCGCGAGCGGAGGCGGCAGCGGCAGCGGAAGCAGCAGCGGCGATAGCGGCAGCAGCGGGAGCTCCTCGGGCGGCACCGGCATGGCGATCCTCCCCGACCCGAGCGGCTACCTGGGCCCGTCGAGCAACAGCGTCGGCATCCAGGGCGCCTGGTACGGCTACGGCGACTGCTGGGGGACGAACGGCGCTCCCCCCGGCGACTGCGAGACCAAGGGCATGCACCCGTCGAGCGCCTGCTCGGCGATCACGTTCCCCGTGCCCGCCGGGACGTCGGACGCCGGCGAGGGCGGGACCACCTCCGCATTCACGCAGATGACTCCGGGCACGATGTGCCTGACCGGCACGGCGGCGAAGGTCATCGGGAGCCCGGCAGACTACTCGAACATCTTCGGCATCGGAATTGGCCTGGACTTCAACAACCAGGGGGGCGTCAAGGCGGCCTACGACGCTCCGGCGAACAAGGTGACGGGCTTCTCCTTCCACGTCGCCGGTGTGCCGACGGGGGGCATCCGCGTCGAGTTCCCGACGACGGACACGGCGATGACCGGCCAAGACTCGTACGCCATCTCGGCGACGGCGGACGGCGACTACGTGGCCGACCTCACGACGGCCACGGGCGACGCCCACAAGCTGACCCCGTCTTTCACCGCGACGGGGTTCACCGAGCCCGCGTTCATGGCCAACCACCTCTTGGCGATCCAGTTCCACGTCGCGACCAACACGACGGCCGCGATCCCGGTCGCGAACGTTTGCGTGAGCAACTTCAAGGCGATCGTCAGCCCGTAGTCCCGGGGCTCCGGCGTGAGCAGAGAAAGGTGAGCCGTCCACGGAGAGCCCCGGACACTACCGTTTCATGCATGTTCTTCCGCGCATCGCGTCGGTGGTCCTCGCGGCCGGACTCTCCGTTGCCGCATGCGCCACGGCGGGGAAGACCGAACCGCCGGGCGTCGGTACGGGCGGGAGCGGCGGCGGGAGCGGTGGCGGTGGCGGGAGCGGCAGCGGCAGCGGCGGAGCGTTCGGTAGTTCGGACGGCTCGACGGATGCCAAGGCGCCACGCGCGCAACGATGCGACGAGGCCGGCCGATGCAGCTGCTTCAACATCGCCTCCATCGGCCATCCCGGCTGCACCGGATGTGAGGGAGCCACCGGGGGAGGAGACACGACTACGTCTTTCGTCGACTACCTCAATCAGCACAGCAGTGCGACGGTCGATTTGTACGCGTCCAAGCCGACCCTGACCGCCGATTTCCTCGCCAGGTACGACGTAGTCATCTTGCAGGGTCTCTTCGACAGTTGCGGCACGGTCGGGGTCGTCGGCGGGAACTCCTTCTGGACGTTCAGCTCCGACGAAGCCGCCGCGCTGGCGGGCTGGGTCAATGGCGGTGGTGGGCTCATTGCTCTCACCGGCTTCGTCGCCGACCCGACCGAAGTAAGCGCCATGAATTCGCTCCTCGGGGCCGTCACCCATGGCGACCTGACCTACGGAACGGCCGACATCTGCAACCGGACGGGCGTCTATTGTCAGGGTGAGTCCACCTCGCTGGGAGGGTGGTCCCAGGACGGCATCGGCATGAGCGTGGCCCAGGTGGGCTGTTTCCACGGTCACCCCGTCGACGTTTCCGGAACGAGCGCAGTGGTCGACAACCATGACGTCGACTTTCCCCAGGACGTCGCCGCCGCTCACGAGCAGGTTGGAATGGGTCGTGTCGTCGTCTACGAGGACGAATGGATCACGTACACGAGCCAGTGGCCGGGCGGTGGCGCCAGGGCCTCCTGCGAGAACGGCTGTGCCGCCGACGCAGAGCCAGGTGCCGTCTACCAGGTGCCTCAATTGTGGCAGAACATGATCAACTACGCCGCCGCCGCGACGATGTGCCCATTGTTCACGATCCTGCAATGACCCGTGCAGGGGCAAGCGTTCTCAGTTCACGCTCGCGCAGAACTGCGTGAGGTCCAGGCCGTCGGCCCCGCCCCAGATCTCGAACCCGCCGAACACGACGCTCAGGTACATGTTGCTCGTGACGCCGTGACTCTTGGCGACTGCGTCCTTGATGAAGGCACCGAGGTCGAACTCGAGTCCATCGAGCGGCGTGTCGCTCACGTAGGACACGCAGGGAGGGTCCGTGGGGTCGTACCAGACGGTCCACGTCCCGGAGACTCCGGCGACCCTCTGCCGGGTACGCCCGTTGTCGCTTCCGCGAGGCTGGCGATCGGTTGGCTTGAACATCCACACCATCAAGTAGGCGCCGCCGGTGCCAGGACTGCTCTGACCAGCGGACAGGGGCGCGCTGTCATGGGTGAACCAGACGTCGTAGGTGGCGTTGTGGCCGGTCGTCCCGATCGACGAGTTGTTCGTCCTGTAGATCGTCGGAACCGACGTGAGCGCCGATACTTGCATCGGTAAGTTGCTCCCGAGGCTCGCGTGGCCGGCGTATTGGCCGATGAAGATCGAGGGGAAGCCCATCGGCGCCCCGTTGCTCTCGGGGACGGAGGCGCCCTGGGGGTTGTGAACGGTGAAAGACAGTCCCGCGTAGTCCTCGGTCTCGTTCGCGTACGTCTGCCACCAGTTACTCTGCAGAAAATAGCTCTTGCTCCCGCTCACGGCGAGCTGCACCGAGGAGTATTGCTGGGCGAGCGTGCCGGCGCTCGTCGACGTGTCGGAGCACGTGACGGCCGCGGTGGCCGCGTCGGATCCACTGGATGACCCGGAAGTGGACCCGCCGGACGAGCCGGAATCGGACGGCGAGCTGTCCGACCCGGATGAGCTCCCGCCGCCGCTCGACGCGGATCCGCCGCCGGAGGCGGACTCGGATCCTGAATCCATCGCGCCGACCGCTGTGCCCTCGCCCTGTTCCCCCGGGACGGTCGTGCAGGCCACGCAGGTGAGCCAGAGGACGCACGGAAGGCCCCCGAGAACGGACTTGCTGAAACGTCTTGCCACGTCTGGATGGTCGGCGCCCAGCGCTCGCCCGGCTCAACAATCCGCGCCTCCCGGCCAGCGGCTTGCGCTGCGCGGCCCGGAGCTCACAGCAAGAACGACACGCCGAGCGTCACGACGGGGTACCCGAGTCTCAAGGTCAACGTGACGCGCTCGGTCACGTGAAATCGCCCCCCGACGTCGACGACCGGCGCGACGCCGGCCCCCCCGACGTCGGACCAGTAGACCGACAGCCCAGGCTCGCCGAACACCGACCAGCGGCGGGCGAGCCAGAAGTTCCACTGCATCACCACCGGGACGAAGACGTAAGTCGAGGCTCCCCCCGCGCGCGCGATCTCGACGCATACGTTCGTGCCCGCGGGGCCCGCGGCGTAGCGGGAGCACGTGCCGCGCGGGTCACCGCCGCCGCCCGCGTAGTGGACGATGTCCGCCCCGACGCCAATGGCGACCGAGTCGTTGATCGTCGGGACGAACCCCACGTCCACGATCTCGAACGCGGCCCGCCCGCCGGCGCCGAGACCGTCCCCGCCAGCCCAGCGGCCCGGCGGGTCGAACAGGCCGAGGCTCGCGTGAGGCTCGAGCTCGAGCACGTAGGAGGGGCGGTCGCCGGGCGCCTTGATGGTGCTCTGCGCGGCCGCGACGCGCGGGAGGAGGAGCACCGAGAGCGTCAGCACGCGCCGCATGCGAGCCTTCCGTCCGGGCAGGTCACCGGCGCAGCACCGCCGGCGCAAGCGACCGAGCACCGGGAGACGTCCTGGCAGACGACTTGGCAGGCGCCGGTGCACTCGGCCTCGCACGTCGAGACGCTCGTGCAGCGGACGGTGCTCCCCGGGCCCACGCGCGCGGCGCACGTCGAGACATTGGCGCAGCTGTAGTCGCAGCCGGCACCGCAGATGACGCCGCACGTCGAGACGCTGTGGCAATCGACGTGGCAATCGTCGCCGCACGACGACGTGCACTCGCTGACGTCGTGACAGACCGTCGAGCATGCGTTGCCGCACACCGTCCCGCACGTGTTGCCTATGCCGTGGCAATCCTGGGCGCAGCCGTCGCCCGAGCAGCCGAGGTAGCACTCGCTCCCCCCGGTGCAGACGCACGGCTCGCCGGGGTCGCATCCCAGGCTCGTGTGGCCGCAGCCCGCGGGGGCGAGCAGCGCGGCCAGGAGCCACGCCCAGGGTTCCCACCGGACGGCCCACCCGGCGGGGCGACGGTGCTTGGGCAGCAGCGCGCCCAGCGCTCGACGGGGATCGCTCATGTGGACGGCTCCTCGATCAGGGCGACGAATAGTCGAGAAAATTGGCGGTCATCATCAGGAGCGACATCGCGGTCCAGGATTCCTCGTAGTAGGTGCCGCCGGCCCGGTACGTGCCCGTCGCGACGCCCGCGTACGCGTCGTCGAGGAAGCGCTGGTACGTGGCCGAGCTCATGGCGCCGACCCCGGCGGGGCCGACGAACGCGGCCGAGTGCCCGCCGGGATGCTGAGGCCTGGGCGTCCCGTCGATGGCGTAGCCGTCGGCGACGCTCGCCGCGCCGATCGCGGCGAAGAAGGCGCTCGTCAGCGCGAGATACGCCTTGGCGCGCGGTTCGCCGTTCCAGCACCAGTCGAGCCCGATGCGGAACGGGGTGCGGCACGAGTCGTACTGGTAGCCGGTGTCGTTGGGGATCCCCATGTCGACCGGCACGCACGGAGAGCCGTGACTGTCGTCGCACCAGGCGGGGACCAGGCCGCTGTTCTGGTTATCGTTCGCGGCGGTGACCGAAAACGCGAGCGTGTCGTACACCGTCTGCACCACGTTGGCCCAGGGATGGGCGGCGTCGAGGGTCGCGAACACGCGGTAGTACGCGGGCGCGAAGTAGGAGACGTTGACGGTGTTCCAGCCGCCCCACTCTCCGGGCCTGGGAAGCTTGCCGTCCTGGATCTCCGACGCCCAGATGCTCTGCACCTGGCGGATTGCCAGCTGGCGGTAGGGGGTACCGAGCGACCCCTGGCCGCCCCACTGCTTGTCGGCGAGCACCAGCGCGAAGGCGATGTCCTCGTCGGCGTCGGTGGCCCCGCCGCTTCCGTTCGGACCGAGGCCCGAGCCGTCGGCGAGAATGTACCAGTTCATCAGGCCGTTCTTGTCCACCCAGAGCTGCTCGTACTTCCACAGGGCGTCGAAGAGGCTCTGGTCGTCCATGTACGCGGCGAGGAGCATCCCGTAGCCGATGCCCTCGGAGACGGTCGAACCGGGGAGCAGCCCCGGGTCGCCCGGCCGCTGGACGCGCAGGAACCCGCCGGCACCGGCGGAGGTCACCGTGTCCGCTTTCCAGGCCCGGTACGCCGCCGCGGCGTCGTCGTTGTCGTACGCGGTCGGGTACGTGCAGCGACTGCTCTGCCGGTTCTGCGGAAAGGGGAAGTTCGTCCCGCTCCGCGGCGGTGTGGGTCCGCGGGTGAGCGAGCGCGCGTCGCCGCCGCCCGCTTCGCTCGCATCGCCCGGCGCACCGGACTCGCCACCCGCGGTCGTGGGTTCGCCGCTCGCGTCGGGGTTCGAGGGCGGCCCGGCGTCGACTCCGTTCTCCGGGTTGCTGGACTGTGCCGTCGCACAGGCCGCGCACGCCGCCGCGGCGAGGGCGCCGCAGCCCCTCAGCAGAAGACTTCGTAGGGATCCGTGGTGCATGGCAGACGACGCCCGCCACCCATAGTGGCCCTGCGACGGATCGACGGCTCATCGTTACCAGGCCCTGACGGCGGTGATGAATCGCGTCATCGGCACGCTCGTTCGCGTCGCCTCGTGAGACGCGGGGGGGGAAGACGGGCCCACGCCTGCCCAAAGGGTCGAAGACGGAGGGGCGCGAGCTACTCGCCCCTCCGTCTCCGTGGCCGCTACGCGGGCTTGACGCCGACCTGCCGGAGGCGGCGACGCGTCGGCCGAACCGTCGAAAACGGACCCGGCGTCGGCGGGCCCCGGAGGCCATGACTGGTCGATCCGCCCGCCCCCGCAGGCCATCATCGTCGCCGCCGACATTGCCGCGAGCGGGACGTAGACCGTAGCGCGAACAGGGCGGCGTCGACCTGATGCGGGTTCAGGTCGACGCGAGCGATGCCGATGGCGCGGGAGAGCCCGCTCGCCGAGTCGGGAGCCTGTCGCCAGCGTCAACGCGGCGGCCCAGGTGGCGGCGTGGAAGGGGGTGGTCATCGGGCGCGGGCCGTGGAGGTCGAAGTGTATGCGAGCGGGGCCGCGGGTGATCACCGAACGTCGTGCGCCTACCGCAGCGGTGCTCGGGGCTCGCCGGACCAAACTCTCCAGCGGGCCGTCGACGATCCGATCTCCAGCGCCGTGCCAGTTCGTGGGTAAGGGGTTCCGCTGCGTTCGCAGGCACCACGCCGTCCCGGACGGTCGCGTGCCTGGCGGTGAACGGCGCAGGCTTGGGTGTCCTCGATCCATCAATTCCCTCCCATGACCGGTCTCGATGCCGTGGCATGGCCGTGCCCATGGTCCGTCATGGACTCGTCGATGCGCCGGTTGACCGCGTCCATGGTCCGCGACGGTCGCGTCGATGCTCTGCCGTGGCCGCGTCCATGGCACGCCCTATGGGCCTCGACCCCACGGGATGGGTGCAGGGATGCCGTGGGGGGCCTGCATCGATCCCCGTGCCCGGGTGCACCGATCCCATGGGGGGGCTGCAATGACGCCCGTTCTCCGACGCATCGATCCCACGGGATCGACCCACCGATGCCCGCTCTCGGTGCACCGGAGCTGCGCGACCGCGGCATCGACACCCGACGTCGATGTCCCCGAGCCGTGAGACGTGCGCGCTCCACTCGCTTCCTGGATGCCTCGCCGCCCCGTCCTCGACGTCCCCAGGACGCCGCGATGTCACGCGCTTGCGAGAAATCGACATCGCCCGACGCGACCCGGAGGTGGTCGCGACGGTGACCGCGAAGTTCGACTGGCCCGCGCCCACGCCCGAAGAGGCCCTGGAGCGGCGCCTCACCCACGAGGCGTACGTGAAGCTCTGGCGGCACCTTCGCAAAGGCTTCGAGTCGGCGGCCGATCCCGCGGCGCCGCTGACCCTGAAGATCATGGACCAGTAAAGAGCTGGACCGCGAGCTGGCCGACGCCGGGTTCGACCCGGAGGCCGAGCGCGCGTGGGGACGCGCCG
>PLYU01000201.1 GCA_003153495.1 Myxococcales bacterium | reverse complement strand
TGCTACCGCAGGCACCGCCACGGCTCCGCCCATCGCGCCGGTGACGCCCGCGACGGCACCGCCGGGGTCTCCCCCCGCCGCGCCGCCGCCCGTGAAGCCGGCGTAACGAAAAACAGAAAGCAGTAAGGCGCCCGGGAGCGCGCGCGAGCGCGTGACCGGACGAGACGCCGCGAGAGACTCTCCCGCGGTCTTGCCCCCCGGTTCCGGCGCGCGGAGCCGGGGGGCTCTTTTCCTGATCTTCTGATCTTTCTGTTCCACTCTCTCTCTATCGGCCGCGCCGGGCCAAGGTTGCTCGCGCAGAGGTACTAGCGGCGATGGGTGCGGACCTACCCCCACCTTCGATGACTCGCTGGATCGGCCAGCGTAGACCCGTCTGTTTCATGGAATCGCGTCGATCCCGGCGCGGAAGGACGGCAGCGAGGCGAAGCGCGTCAGGTGATACTCTTCGTCTCCGAAGAGCGTGTTCAGGACGTGCATCCGCTTGAAATAGAGCCCGACGTCGTGCTCGTCGGTCACGCCGATGCCGCCGTGGAGCTGGATGGCCTGCTGGGTGACGAACTTGCCGCTCGTCGCGAGCTGCACCTTCGCCGCCGAGATCGCGGTCTTGCGCTCGACGTCGTCGGCGTCGTCCGCCTTGATGCTCGCCCACATCGAGGCGCTCCTGGCGAGCTCCGTCTCGATGAACATGTCGACGCAGCGGTGCTGCAGCGCCTGGAACGTGCCGATCTTCACGCCGAACTGCTCGCGGGTGCAGAGGTAATCCCGCGTCATGGCGAGCACGGTCTGCATGATGCCGACCCCCTCGGCGCAGGCCGCCGCCGCGCCGAGATCGACCGCGCGCTCGAGCGCGCCGCCCGCGCCGCCCGCCGGTCCGAGCAGCCGGCTCGCGTCGGCCTCGACGTCTTGCAGCGTGATCATCGCGGCGTGGTGCCCGTCCATGGTCTTGATCGAGCGCACCGACAGCCCCGGCGTCTTCGCGTCGAGGACGAAGGCGGAGACCCCGTCGCGGTCGCCCCGCGACCCGGACGTGCGCGCCGAGACGACCAGCGCGTCGGCCGCGTGCCCGTTGAGCACGAAGACCTTCTCGCCGCTGAGCCGGTACGCCGCGCCGCTCTTCTGCGCGACCGTCGCGATCGCCGCGGGGTTGAACCGGCTCTCGCGCTCGGCGTACGCCAGCGCGAGCGTGACGTCGCCCGCCGCGAGGGGCTGGAGCCAGCGCGCCCTCTGCTCGTCGGTCCCGAGCGCGAGGATCGTCGAGCCGGCGAGGATGACCGACGCCACGTACGGCTCCGGGACGAGCGTCGTCCCGAGCTTCTCGAGGATCAACGCGGCGTCCTGGAACCCGCCGCCGAAGCCGCCGAGCGACTCGGGCAGGAGGATGCCCAGCCAGCCGAGCTCGCCCATCTGTTTCCAGACGCCCCTCGAGTACCCGACGGGGTCCTCGCGCATGGAGCGGAGGCGGGCGATGGGCGACTCTCTCTTCGCGAAAGCGGCGGCCGTGTCGACGAGGAGCTTCTGGTCTTGCGACAGATCGAAGTTCATGGCTGCGCTCTGGCTCCTAGCGAGACGGCAGGCTGAGAATGAGCTTCGCGATCACGTTCTTCTGGATCTCGTTGGTGCCCCCGTAGATCGTCGTGGCGCGCGTGTAGTTGAACGCCGAGGCGACCCACTGCTCGGGCGCCGGGATCACGCCTGGCTCGTTGAACCATGCGAGCGAGTCGTGCCCCATGATCTCCATCGCGAGCTCGAGGCTCTGCTGCAGGATCTCCGAGCCCCGGATCTTGAGGATCGACGCCTCCGGCCCCGGCGCGTGCCCGAGCTGCGCGCTCGCCAGGGCGCGGTAGTTGGCCATCTGCACCGCGCGGAACTTCACCTCGAGGCGGGCGATCTTCGCCCGGAAGCCGGGGTCGTCGAGCAGGGGCTTCCCGTTCGAGAGCGTGTCGGCGGCGATGCGCTTGATGCGGCGAAGCTGGCGGGCCGACTGTCCGACCGCGGCGATGACCGTCCGCTCGTGGCCGAGCAGGGCCTTGGCGACCGTCCACCCGCCGTTGAGCGGTCCGACGACGTTCTCGTGCGGCACGACCGCGTTCTCGAAGAACGTCTCCGAGAAGGCCGGCGTCCCGCCTGTCGTCAGGAACGGCTTCGCCGTCACCCCGGGCGTCTTCATGTCGACCAGGATGAAGCTGATGCCTTCCTGCTTTCGCCCGCCGGGATCGGTGCGGGCGAGGCAGAAGATCCAGTCGGCGTACTGGGCATACGTCGTCCACGTCTTCTGGCCGTTGAGGACGAAGTGGCCCTTGCCGTCGTCCTCCGCGCGCAGCTTGAGGGAGGCGAGGTCGCTTCCGGCGTTGGGCTCGGAGTAGCCCTGGCACCAGACCTCCTCGCCCGAGAGGATCTTCGGCAAGAAGCGCTTCTTCTGGGCGTCCGAGCCGAACTGCATGAGGAGCGGGCCCACCATGGAGAGGCCGAAGGGGCTGAGGTGCGGCGTGCCGGCGAGCTCGAGCTCCTCGGTGAGGATGAAGCGCGAGGTCGCGTCGAGCCCCGGGCCCCCGTGCTCCTTCGGCCAGTGCGGAGCGATCCACCCCTTGCGAAAGAGCAGCTTGTGCCACTCCATCACCTCGCCCTGCTCGAAGGCGCCGTCGACGTCGGCCTTCGCGCGGATGTGAGGAGGCATGGCCGAGCGAATCCACGCGCGCACTTGATCGCGGAACGCGAGGTGCTCGGGGGTGAACGACATATCCATGGTGGGGGGGGGATCTTGCTCGAAAGCGTCTCCGGGGACAACATGCGAAGATGCATTCGCACCCCGGCGGGTGCCCCACGGGCCAGACCTGCAACCCCCGCACCGCCACTCGTCCGTAGGGGCGCGCGCGCGGGCTTCCTATCCGATCGTCCGGGCCTCCGGGAACGGCGGGCCCGGCTTGGCGATGAGGTAGCCCTGGATCAGGTCGCAGCCGAACCAGCGGACGCACTCGTACTCCTCGATCACCTCGACGCCCTCGGCGACGACCCGCATACCCATCTCGGTGCACAGCGACGTCATCGACCCGATGAGCCGCTGGCGGATGCTGGACTGGTGGACGCCGCGGACCAGGGACATGTCGAGCTTCACGATCTCGGGCTGCAGCGCGACGAAGCTGGACAGCCCGGCGTAGCCTGCGCCCAGATCGTCGATGGCGATGCGAAAGCCCTGCGCTCGGAGCGAGCTCACGCGAGCCTGGATGTCCTTCACGTCCTCGATCGTGGACCGCTCGGTGATCTCGAGGACGACCTGGTGCGCGATCCGGGTGAGCGGCGCCTTGACGTCGTAGAGGTCCTCGTCGAGCAGGTCGCGCGTATGAAGGTTGACGAACAGCAGCGCTCCGGCCGGAGCCTTCTCGAACGCCTTCGCGCTCAGCTCGCGCACGCGGCGCCCCAGCTCGGGCAGGCGTTCGAGCCGCTCGGCGGCGCTCAGCACCGCGCCCGGGTGCGGGAGTGACGGCTCCTGCGTCCGCATGAGCGCCTCGTAGCCGAAGACGCTCCGGCGGGCCGCGTCGCTGATCGGCTGGAACGCCATCCACATCGACTCGAGCGCACGATCGAAGCCGGCCTTGAGCCCCGCGAGGTCCCCGGCCTGGGTGTTCGCCTCGCCCAGGAGCTTCAGCGCGTCTCGCTTGATCTGCGCGATGCGGTGGAGCTGGCACGCTCGCTCGACGGCCTTGACGAGGACATCGTTCGCGGTCGGCTTCGTGAGGTACTGCAGGGCGCCGAGAGACACCGCCTCCATCGCGGTGTCCAGGGTGGGCGTCCCGGTCATCAGGATGACGGGCACGTCCAGGTCGTAGGCCCGGACGACTCCCAGAAGGTCGACGCCGGTCATGCCCGGCATCTGGATGTCGCTGAGGATCACGTCGAAGGGCCGGCTCATGATCGCGTCGACCGCGGCGCTGCCGTCGTTGACGACGGTGACGTCGTAGCGGGCGCTCTCGAGGACGCGGCGGAGCGAGCGAGCGAGGGCTTCGTCGTCGTCCACCACGAGGACGGTCCGCCCGACGGTCGACGTCGACTCGGGAGCTTCGAAGGTTCGCGTGGGCGGGCGCTTGTTGTCCGAGGTCATCGCGAGCACCGACCAGAATACTTCGGAGATGCGCTCCCCGGGGAGAGTGTTTTCGCCTGGCCCGCGGGGCCGAAGGGCAACCAGCCGCGGCGTGGTAAGATGCTGCCCTCGACGGTCGCCAGGAAAACGCGACCCGCGGCCCCCACCGGCGGCGCGTACGTCGCGCTCCTGCGGGGGATCAACGTCGGGGGTAAGAATCGGATTCCCATGAAGGATCTGGCGTCGGCGCTCGAGTCCGCCGGCCTCCGGGACGTGAGCACCTACATCCAGAGCGGCAACGTCGTCTTTCGCGCCGACGGGCCGCGGGCAGAAGAGAAGGAGCTGCGCGCACGGATCGAGCGGCAGATCGCGCAGGCCTTCCGCCTGCGCGTCCCGGTCGTGCTTCGCAGCGCTGCGGAGCTGGCGACGGTCGCCGGCAGCAGACCGTTCGGCGCGGCGGAGGGGGTCCACGTGGGCTTTCTCGCCGATTCCCCCGCGGCCGAGGCGGTCGCCGGGCTCGACCCGGAGCGTTCCCCTCCCGACCGCTTCGTCGTCCTCGGGCGAGATGTCTTCCTCCTGCTCCCCAACGGCGTCGCCAGGAGCCGGTTGACCACCGCCTATTTCGACACGCAGCTGGGGACCACGATGACGGTGCGAAACACGAGGACCGTGATGGCGCTGCTCGAGATGATCCGGGGGTGATCTGGTTTCCATGCCCGAGAGAGAGCCACCGGACGGCGCGCCCGTCCTCCAGCTGCGACGGACGAAGACATCCGCGGCGCGATCGCGAGGCACTATAAGTAGCCCATGCCTCCCGCGCGCGAGACCGGGGCGCTCCGCGCGCTCCGTCATCGCGATTTCCGCCTGCTCTGGATGGGCCTCCTGGCCTCGGCGATCGGCACGTGGATGCAGATCGTCGCCCAGGCGCTCCTCGTGCTGCAGATCAGCCACGGCTCGGCGCTGGCGCTCGGCGCCGTCTCGCTCGCGCAGGCGCTGGCCTTCTTCGCGTTCTCGCTGTTCGGCGGCGCCGTGGCGGACCGCGTCGACAAACGGCGCCTGCTCCTCACGACGCAGACGCTCTGCATGGCGCTCGCGGCCCTGCTCGGGGCGCTCACGGCCCTCCACGTCGTCGCCGTCTGGATGGTCGTCGCGCTCGCGTTCCTCACTGGCGCCGCGCTGAGCTTCGACCAGCCGACCCGCGCGGCCCTCGTGCCGGATCTCGTCCCGCAGGAGGATCTCCTGGGCGCGCTGTCGCTCCAGTCGATCGTGTTCACCGGGGCCTCGACGGTGGGGCCGGCCCTGGCGGGGCTCAGCGTCGCCGCCATCGGCTTCGCGGGGAACTTCTTCGCGAACGCAGTCAGCTACCTCGCAGTGCTCGGCGCCTTGCTCGCCATCCGCCCCGCCGCGGGCCGGCCTACGCGGACCCCGAGCCCGCGCGCGATCCGCGAGGCGCTCGCGGCCGTGCGCGCCGACCGCGTTCTGCCGGCCGTGCTCGCCCTGTGCGGGGCGCTCCTCTTCTTCGGCCCGTCGCCGGCGCTGCTGTTGCCGGTGATGGCCACCCAGGTGCTCCACGTCGGTCCGCGTCTGCTGGGCGTCCTCTTCGCGGCGTCGGGGGCGGGGACGGTCCTCGGCGGCTTCGGCCTCGCGTCGGCCGGAGACCCCTCGCGCAAGGCGCGCATCGTGCTGGTCTCTGCGGTCCTCTGGGCCTTCGCGCTCGCCGGGCTCGGGGCGAGCCGCTCGCTCGCGCCGGCGCTGGGGGCGTTGCTGCTCCTCGGCGTGTTCCAGGTCGGCGTCAGCGCGACCACCATCACGCTCCTGCAGACGCGGGTGCCGCCGCAGATGCGCGGGCGCGTGATGAGCCTGAACACTCTGCTCGTCATGGGCGTACGCCCGCTGGGCGACTTCTTCGCGGCGACCGTCATCGCCACGCTGGGAGCCCCGTGCACGGCGATGGCGAGCGGAGCCGCGGTGGGGATCATGGCCCTGGCGGTCGCGACGCGGCGGGAAGTGCGTGCGGCGTAAGGGGTTCCGGGGCGTCCACCTTTCGACCGGCGGCCACTCCCGCGGCAGCCGGCCAGTGCTTAACCTGTCCTCGATGATGTCCTACCGCAGGAACACGGTCGCGGCGCAGCGCTTCGCGGAGCGACGCCGGCGGGAGGCCGACGCGCCGAGGCTCTCGGAGCAGGTGCCCGGTCTCTCCAGCCTCCAGCTCGAGATCGAGGAGCGCTTCGGCGTCGGCGGGATCAAGCACACCCGCCGCTTCGTGATCGACCGCGCTCCCGCCCTGTTCCTCGTGCCCTGCGGCGACCCGCGGTGCATCGACGGCGAGCACGACCTCACGGCGAGCGTGATGCAGGCGCTGCGCGCCCACGAGACGTCGTTCCACGGCAGCGACGACTGCCGCGGCTCGATCGGGCCCGCCCCCTGCGCCCGGGTCGTCCAGTTCGACGCCACCGCCGCGTATCGCGCATGAACCAGCGCTCACGATCCTCGAACAAGAGACGGGGAGCCGCCAAGACGCCAAGCCCGCCAAGAATCTTGGGTTGAGCGCCATTCCCGGCCTTGGCGCTCTTGGCGTCTTGGCGGCTCTCTTTTTCTTCCTTAGTCGTCCGCTGCGTCGGGGGAACCGCCCTCCGAGCCTGGCCCCTGGCGCGAGTTCGCGCGGACGCGTTGCCGTTGAGCACGATGCCGTCCTGCGCACGGGCAAGCGGCTGGCCGAGGGGCAGCGCATCATCTCGATCGCCTTCCGCGAGCCGCCGAAGAGCATGTTCCCGGCCGGCTCGGGCGTCGGCGCGCAGGGCCCGGACCACCTGACGTTCGACCTGGCGGACGCCTCGAAGGTATCGCTGTCATTCTGCGGCAAGCGCCCGGGCCCCGGGATGCGGCTCGACAAGCTCAGCTTGCAGTTCGCCATGCACGACACGGGGCTGGTCGGCGAGGTCCTCGAGGCGTACGAGCGGCTGATCCTCGATGCGATGCGCGGCGATCAGACGCTGTTCACCACCGCCGAGGGCATCGAAGGGCTGTGGGAGAAGGCGATGCCCTTGCTGGAGACGCCGCCGCCCGTACGCGTGTACGCCCCCGGGTCGTGGGGACCGGTTGCCCTTCGAGCGAAGATGGCGCGATCCGAACCGCCTGGGCAGTTAGTTGGGTCCGTCATGGCTTGACCATTCTTCCGATCCGCTCCACCGCGCGCTCCATCGTGGCCATCGACGGCCCGAACGAGAACCGCACGTACCCCTTGAACCGCGACGCCCGCCCGGCCCTGCGCTTGCCGGGGTTCACGTCGAAGAACTCGCCCGGGACCACGATGACCTTCTCCTCCAGGCCCGCGCGGAAGAACGCCATCCCGTCGTTGAGCGGCGGCGGGAGCTGCTCGAGGCTGCCCCACACGTAGAACGTCCCGTCCGGAGCGCGGTCGACGCGCACGCCCAGGCGCTGCAGGTGCGACATGAGGTAGTCGCGCTTCGCCCGGAACGCGTTCTGGATCGCGGTCGTCTCCGCGACGACGTGCTCCTCGGCGAGCAGCGGGACGGCGGTGCGCTGCAGCGGCCGGCTCCCGCCCCCGTCGAGGAACGAGCCGGCGCTCGCGAGCGCCTCGACGACGTCCTTGGGGGCCAGCGTCCAGGTGAGGCGCCACCCGGGGTAGCGCCAGTTCTTGGTGAACCCGTCGAAGATCACGACGGGGTCCGCGTCGACGTCCTCGACGTAGCGCGCCGCGCTCTCGACCGGCAGGCGCCCCGGCGGGCCCGAGTAGACGTAGTGAGAGTAGAACTCGTCGAGCAGCAGGGCGCAGTCGAGCTCGCGCGCGGTGGAGACCCACCGGGCGAGCTCCTCGCCCTGGACCAGCTTGCCCGTCGGGTTGCACGGGTTGCTCATCAGGATGGCCCCGAAGCCGCGGCCGAGGATCTCGCGCCGGAGCTCGTCCGCGCCGAACGCGTAGCCGCGCGCCCCGTCGAGCAGGATCGGGATGGCCGTGAACGCCTTGAAGATGTCGAGCAGCTCCTCGTACGCCGTGTAGTCGGGGAGGAAGTGCCCGAGGTTCACGTGCCCCAGGCTCGCCGCGGCGCGCGTGAGCGAGGCGCGCCCGCCGCCCGAGACGCACACGTTCTCCGCCGAGTACTGCGACGGCATCCCGCGCCGGTACAGCGAGTTGTAGAGCGACGCGACCGCCTCGCGCAGCTCCCAGATCCCCGCCACCGGGGCGTACTCCTGATCGTCGACGCCGATCTCGACGTGCCTGACGCGCGGCGGGGCGCCGGGAAGCTCGCCCGTCTCCGGCTGGCCCTGCCCCAGGTTGCACCACTCGGGGTCGGTCGCCGAGAAGCCGCGCTTCTGGGCCTCGTTCGTGACGTAGATGACGCCCGTCCGGGGGACGGGACGAAACGCGCTGTGCTCGTGGGACATCGGGGCTAGAGAGAGCATATACAGGAATGCGCGGCGCCCCATGACTGTCCCCCGAGCAGACGCCCTCCTCATCGGCGGCGGAATCGTCGGCCTCGCCACGGCCCTCGCCCTGCTCCGGGCCCGCCCCGGCCTCTCGCTCGTCGTCCTCGAGAAGGAAGAGGGGCTTGCAGCCCACCAGACGGGCCGCAACAGCGGCGTCATTCACGCCGGGCTCTATTACAAGCCCGGCTCTCTGAAGGCCGTGATGTGCGCCCGGGGGCGCACGCTCCTCGAGCGATTCTGCGAGGAGCACGGCGTCGCCTTCGAGCGGTGCGGCAAGCTCGTGGTCGCGACCACCGACGCCGAGGTCCCGCGACTCGACGAGCTCGAGCGGCGCGGCCACGCCAACGGCCTCTCGGGCGTGCGTCGCCTCGGCGTCGAGGAGCTCCGCGAGCACGAGCCGCACGCGGCGGGCCTCGCCGCGCTCTTCGTGCCCGAGACGGGAATCGTCGACTACCGCCGGGTGGCCGCCGCGTACGCGCGCGAGATCGCGCGGCTCGGGGGCGAGGTCCGCACGAAGGCCCGGGCGCTGGCGATCCGCCCCGGCGACGCGACCGTGGTCGTCGAGTCCACGGCGGGAGAGGTCGAAGGCCGCGTCCTGGTCGCCTGCGCGGGGCTCGGCAGCGACCGCGTGGCCCGCATGGCGGGGCTCGACCTCGACGTGGCGATCGTCCCGTTCCGCGGGGAGTACTGGATGCTCGCCCCGGAGCGCGCCCACCTCGTGAAGAACCTGATCTACCCGGTGCCCGACCCCGCGTTCCCGTTCCTCGGCGTGCACTTCACGCGGCGGATCGGCGGCGGCGTCGAGGCGGGGCCGAACGCCGTACTCGCGCTCGAGCGCGAGGGCTACACGCGTACGAGCCTCGACGTTCGCGACCTCTGGGACATCGCCACGTGGCCGGGCACGTGGCGCATGGCCTCGCGGCACTGGCGCGCAGGGATGGCCGAACAGTGGCGGTCGCTCAGCCGGGCCTCGTTCGCGCGGGCGTGCGCAGCGCTCGTGCCCGAGATCGTCGCCGCCGACCTCGCGCCCGGCGGCGCCGGCGTCCGCGCGCAGGCGGTCGCGCGCAGCGGCGCCCTGGTCGACGACTTCGCGATCGTCGAGGCCGAGCGGATGGTCCACGTGCTCAACGCGCCTTCACCGGCCGCGACCGCCTCGCTGGCGATCGGCGAGGAGATCGCCACCCGCGCCCTCCGCTGGCTGTAAGACGAGCCTCTCAGGAGCCCGGTGTTTTTCGCCGATCCCATCGCGCTGGCGTCGTCGGGCTCGCTCGAGCT
>PLYU01000338.1 GCA_003153495.1 Myxococcales bacterium | reverse complement strand
GCGCTGCTGCTGCGCGCGAATCGCCGAGCACCTTGGCAGCGTGCCCGCGCGCTCCTCTTCGCGTGCGCCTTCTCCTCCTTCCCCCCGCTCCGGCGGGGGGAAGGCCGGGTTGGGGGGCTGCGAGGCCCAGGGTGCCTTCTTTCCGCTAGGCGCGCGACGTCGTGGCGCACCCTAAATTACGGCCTCTCGTGCGTAGACTCGGCGCCTCTTTGCGAAAGTAGGGCTAGGAGCGGCCCATCCACGCGCGAAGCCTCTCGGTCACGGCGTCGACCGTGAGCCCGAACTTCTGCGCGAGGACCTTGTCGGGCGCGCTCGCCCCGAAGTGGTCCAGGCCGATCGCGAGGCCGCTCGTCCCGACGATGCTCATCCAGGGCGGCGTACGGCCTGCTTCGATGGAAGCCCGAGGTACGCCCGGCGGCAAGACGCGATCCCGGTAGGCGGGCTCCTGCTCGGCGAACGCCTCGAGGCAGGGCGCGCTCACCACGCGGATCTTCTTGCCCTCTCCCTCGAGCTTCGCCTTCGCGCCCACCGCGAGGTGGACCTCGCTGCCCGTGGCGACGATCACCGCGTCGGGCTTGCCGCCTGCCGCGTCCTGCGCCACGTACGCGCCGCGCATGGCGTCGTCCGGGTCGAACCCAGGGTCGCGTGCGATCGTGGGCACCTTCTGCCGCGTGAGGGCGAAGGCCGTGGGGCCAGCCTTCCGCGCGAGAGCCATCGCCCAGGCGGCCGCGCACTCGAGCGCGTCCGCCGGTCGCACGACGTAGAGGTGCGGGATGAGCCGCAGCGACCACAGCTGCTCGATCGACTGGTGGGTCGGACCGTCCTCGCCCAGCAGCACGGAGTCGTGCGTGTAGACCCAGAGGCACTGCTGCTCCATCAGCGCGCTCAGCCGCACGCTCGCCCGCATGTAATCGCTGAAGATCAGGAACGTGGCGCCGAACGGGATGATGCCGCCCGACAGCGCCATGCCGTTGCAGACCGCGCCCATGCCGTGCTCGCGGATGCCGAAGTGCATGTTGCGTCCGGTGAACTTGCCGGGCCCCACGCTGGCGACGTCTTTGATGAGCGTCTTGGTCGAGCCGGCCAGGTCCGCCGAGCCGCCGATGAGCGACGGGACGGCCTTCGCGACGACCTGCTCGAGCGCGCCCATGAGGTTTCTCGTCGCGTCGTCCTTCGCGGGCAGGCCGGCGAGGAGCTGCTTGTAGATGTCTGCCGGTACGGCCCTCTTCTCGAACGCGTCGAGCCCCGACGCGAGCTCTCCGTGCGCCGCGCGCCAGGCCTCGTACCGCGTCTGCCAGTCGGCGCGCTCGGCCGCGAGCTCGGCCGCCCGCTCCTTGAACAGGCCGTACACGGCGTCGGGCACGTAGAACGTCCGGCCCGGGTCCCAGCCCATGGCCTTCTTGGTCGCCGCCGTCTCGTCCTTGCCGAGCGGCTCGCCGTGAGCCTCTTTCGTATCGTGCTTGGTCGGCGCGCCGTGCCCGATGTGCGTGCGAACCCGGATGAAGCTCGGCCGCCCCTTCTCCGCCAGCGCCCGGTCGACTGCGGCGCGGATCTTCGCGTGATCGTGGCCGTCGTCGACGAACTGCGAGAACCAGCCGTAGGCTTCGTAGCGCTTGCAGGCGTCCTCGGAGTACGCCAGGTTCGTGTCGCCCTCGATCGTGATGTGGTTGTCGTCGTAGAGAAGGACGAGGTTGTCGAGCGCCAGGTGCCCCGCGATGCTCGACGCCTCGCCGCTGACGCCCTCCATCAGGTCGCCGTCGCTCGCCAGGCAGAACACGCGCGCCCCCGCGTACGGCTCGCCGAAGCGCGCCTCCTTCAGCTTGAGGGCGAGGGCCATCCCGACCGCGTTGCCGACCCCCTGGCCGAGGGGGCCCGTCGTGGTCTCCACGCCTGGCGTCAGGCCGTGCTCCGGGTGCCCCGGCGTCTTGCTCCCCCACTGGCGGAAGCTCTCGATGTCGCCCAGCGAGACGTCGTAGCCGGACAGGTGAAGCATCGAGTAGAGGAGCATCGACGCGTGCCCGCACGAGAGCACGAAGCGGTCACGCCCGATCCACGCGGGGTCTCGCGGATCGTGCCGGAGGTAGCGTGCGTAGAGCTCGAACGCGATGTCCGCGAGCCCCATCGGCGTGCCGGGGTGGCCGCTGTTGGCCTTCTCCACGGCGTCGATCGCCAGCCCCTTGATGGTGTCGACGGCGAGAGCGATGGTCCTGGGGTCGTGGTCGCGCGGCATGGTCTGAGCACCGGCCTTTTACTGCGTCGCCGCGGCGAGGGCCACCCCCGCCGCACCCGCCAGCCCGACGTCCGTGTCGAGGACGACCGCGACCGGGATTTGCTCGAGGAAGGGCCCGAGCCTCCCCTTGTCCACGAACGCCCGGCGGAAGCCTCCTCGAGCCAGCACCGGGAGCAGGCCGACGGCGATGCTCCCGCAGACGTACACGCCGCCCACGGCGAGCGACTTCAGCGCCAGATTGCCGGCCTCGGCGCCGTAGATCGAGGCGAAGAGCTCCGTCGCCCGCGCCGCGGGCTTGCTCTTGCCCGACGTCCCCAGCTGCGCGATCGCGGCGTTGCGGTCCGCGGCCGCCTCGATCACCCGTGCGCTGTCCGGTCCCTCCCTCATCCCCTTCGCCTGCAGGAAGAACTCGTAGAGGCAGCCGAGACCGTCACCCGACAGCACGCGCTCGAAGCTCACGTGGCCGAATCGCCGGCGCAGGAAGGCCAGAAGCTCCGTCTCGAGGTCGTCGCGCGGTGCGAAATCGGCGTGTCCCCCCTCGGTGGCGCAAGGGACGAAGCGCGCGCCGTCCCAGACGAGGACGGCCTCTCCCAGGCCCGTTCCGGCCGCGAGGACGGCGACGTTCGCGCCGCGCCTCCTCGGGGCCGCCGCGGTCCCGAGCCGGTGCAGCTTCGAGCCGCGCACCCGGACCGCGCCGAGCGCGAGCGCCACGAGGTCGTTCAGCAGCGTGACGTCCGGTATCGCGAGCCTGCGGGCGAGAACCTTCTCGTCGACCACCCAGGGCAGGTTGGTCGTCGCGCACCGGCCGCCGACCACCGGGCCTGCGACGCCGAACGCGGCAGCCTTGATCTTCGGCCTCGGCGCGGTCGCGCGCAGGAAGTCTTCGACGGCCGCCTCCAGCGACGGGTAGCGACGGCTGTCGAGCACCGCGCGCCGCCGGACGCGACCCTCGCTCGAGAGCAGCGACAGGCGCGTGTGCGTCCCGCCGATGTCGCCCGCGAGGGCGAAGGGCTCCGCGCCCTCCTCGGGCCTCTTGCCCGTCACTTCGCCTCGGCGGAGGCTCTGGCGCCCGCCGCGCGCACGGCGGCGGAGTGCGCCTGATAGGTCTCGGAGAAGGCGTGCCTGCCCTCGCCGCGGGCCACGAAGAAGAAGAAATGCGTCGAGGCGGGGTTGACCGCGGCCTCGAGGGAGCGCGCGCCGGGGTTGGCGATCGGACCCGGAGGAAGCCCCTCGTGGGTGTACGTGGAGTACGGGTTGTCGGGGTCGTGCTCGATCGCCGCCGTCGCCTTCCCGGTGAACCCTGCGCACGACGGCGCCTTCTCGGGCGCGACCAGGCAGCCGTAGCTCGCCGTGGGGTCGCACTCGAGGTGCTTCGGCCGGAAGGCGGGGTCTCGCATCCGGTTGTAGAAGACGCTCGCGATCGTCGCCCGTTCGTCGTCGACGGCGGCCTCCTTCTCGATCATGGACGCCAGCGTTACCACGCCGCGGACCCCCAGGCTCCCCGAGGCCATCACGTCGGTCAGGCTCGCGGGGTGAGCGAGCGACAGCAGGTCCCACCGCCGGTCGAACTCTCGCTTCAGGCGACGGACGACGTCGCGCGCGTCGCCGTCGAGGGGCAGGTCGTAGGTCGCGGGGAAGAGGAACCCCTCGGCGCTGTCGCCGTCGATGCCGAGCTCGCGCAGCAGCTCCGCGTCCGTGGTGGCGTCCAGGAACGCACGCACCAGGGTCACGTGCTTGTCCTGGAGGCGCCGCGCCATGTCGAAGCGGGTCCAGCCCTCCGGGAACGTCACGCGCGCGGTGCCGCCGGTCGCACGTCGCTCGAGGCGCGCCATGAGCTGCCGGGGCGTGGCGTCGTCCGAGAGCAGGTGCGGCCCCGGCACCACGCCGCGGGTGCCTCCCGTCACCCGTACCCAGAAGGTGAACAGGCGCGGCTTCGACACCACGCCAGCCGCCACCAGCACGGCCGCGAGCGAGGCCGGCGAGGGATCGGGCGGGATCACGACCTCCACGGCGCGCCCCTCGCCCGGACCGCTCTCGCCCGGATAGAGGACGAACAGCCACGCCCAGCCGGCCACGAGGGCGAGCGCGAGCACCCCTGCGGCGGCGCGCAGCGCGCGGCGGGCCGTCGACGTCCGAGCCACGTCGACCGCCTGAACGGCGCGCTTGCGGCGCCTCCTGCGCCGCCGGGGTCGGGGGGCGGGCTCCTCGTCGCTCACGGGGCCTCCTTGCGGAAGCGGCGGGCGTCGAGCCACGACTGGAGGATCGCGCAGGCGGCGGCCTCGTCGATGCGAGCGCGCGCCTTCTTGCCGCGCACCCCGCTGGCGGCCAGCGCCCGCGCTGCCTGCACCGTCGTGAGCCGCTCGTCCCACAGCTCGACGGGCCGACCGGTGGTATCGGCGACCAGCGTCGCGAGGGCGCGCGCGTCACGGGCCGAGGCCCCCTCCCCTCCCCGCATGTCCAGCGGGAGCCCGACGACGAAGCGGGCCACCCCCTCGGCCTCCGCGAAGGCCTCGAGCGCGAGCGCGAGGGCGCGCCGGTTTCGCCCGTCGAGGGCGCCTCGAGGGTGGGCCATCATGCCCAGCTCGTCGTCGATGGCGACGCCCACGCGCACCCGCCCGGGGTCGAGCGCGCACGTGCGGTCGGGGCGGCGCAGCGCGGCGGACACCAGAGGGCGATTAGCGCGGGCGTTTGCCGGTTGCCAGAGCCGGGCGACGCACTACCCTCGCCCCGCTCCGTCGCGCTTGACCGGCGCGCGTGGCTCGCGTCATAAGTCCGCCTTCCGGGCGCGCCGCCCCCGGCCGCCACACATCATGACCCCGCTCCGAGCCGTCAAAGGCATGAACGACGTGCTCCCCGACGAGGTCGGGCGGTGGCAGCGCGTCGAGCGGGTCTTCGCGCGCACGGTGAGCCTGCACGGCTTCCGCGAGGTCCGCACCCCTTACGTGGAGCCCACGGCGCTGTTCGTCCGGGCCATCGGCGAGACGACCGACGTCGTCGAGAAGGAGATGTACTCGTTCGAGCACCACGACGACTCCCTGACTCTGCGCCCCGAGGCAACGGCGGGGGCCGTCCGGGCGTACGTCGAGCACGGCGTGCAGGCGCGCGAGCCGGTGACGCGGTGGTGGTACGCGGGCCCCATGTTCCGCGCCGAGCGGCCGCAGCGCGGCAGGTACCGGCAGTTCTACCAGGTCGGCGCGGAGATCTTCGGGGACGAGGGGCCGGGCTGCGACGCCGAGCTGATCGACATGCTCGCCGGGTTTCTGGGCGAGCTGGCGGTCCCCGGGGTCGAGGTCCTCGTCAACTCGCTGGGAGGGGCCGAGGCTCGCGCGCGCTACCGGGACGCGCTCGTCGAGTACTTGACCCCGAGAGCGGCGTCGCTGTCGGCAGAGTCCCAGCGCCGGCTCCAGGGCAACCCCTTGCGGATCCTGGACTCGAAGGACGAGCGCGACCGGACCGCGGTGCGCGAGGCGCCGACGCTCGACGCGTTCCTCGACGCCGGGGACAAGGAGCACTTCGAGAAGCTGCGCTCGCACCTCGACGCGCTCGGCACCCCGTACTCGGTGGACACCCGCCTCGTACGCGGGCTCGACTACTACTCGCGGACGCTGTTCGAGATCAAAGGCGCGCACGAGAAGCTCGGCGCAGGCAGCACCCTGGTGGGCGGCGGACGCTACGACTCGCTGGTCGCCGACCTCGGGGGGCCGAAGGTCCCGGCGATCGGCTTCGCGGCCGGTCTCGAGCGCCTGCTCATCGCGAGCGAGCTCCAAGCGACTGCCAGGGCGACCGACGCGGTCGTGCTCCCGATCGGCGCCGCGGCGATGAGCTCCGCCCTGCTCCTGGCGCGGGACCTTCGCCGCGAGGGCATCCGGTGCGAGGCCGATACGCGCGGCGGGTCGCTCAAGAGCCAGCTGCGTCGAGCCAACGCCCTCGGCGCGCGCGTGGTGCTCATCCTGGGGGAGAGCGAGCTCGCCGAGGGAATGGTGCAGGTGAAGGACCTCGACGCCCACACCGAGGAGCGCATGGTCCGGGCGCAGGTTCCTCGCATCGTCCTCGACCGCCTGTCGGCGGCCTCGCGCACGATCGACTCGGAGCCGCCGTGAGGCGCGTGTCGACGCGCACCATCTCGTCGGGCCTCGCCGCCGTCGCCTGCGCCTTGCTCGTGCTCCTCGGAGCCGCCGGCGCACACGCGCAGGGTCGGCGCAGTCGCCCGCCGCCGCGGGACGAGCCGAAGGCCGGCGCCGACCAGGACGACGCCGAGGACCGCTCGCCGCTCCGCACCGAGCCCGTCATCGCGCCGCCGTCCGACCCGCTCGCCGTCTCGCCCGAGACCCGCCAGCGCATCGGAAGCGACTGGGACGGGCGGCCCCCGTCGCCGGAGGGCGGCCTGCGGCACACGCAGTGGCTTCCCTACTACGAGGAGCAGCGCGGGGACTACCGCCTGCGGCTGATGCCGCCCGTGTTCGTCGAGCAGACGCGCGGCCTGCGCGATCCGACCCAGGCGCTCTACGGGGTGCCTGCGACGCCGGACACGCAGGGGCTCTACGGGCTCCTCTACTACCGGCGACGGTCGCTCCAGCTCGACATGGATGTCGTGTTCCCCGCGTTCTGGCGGGTGCGCGACAAGGAGAGCCACACGGTCGTCGCGGGTCCGTTCGTGCACCGCGAGGCGCCCGGCGAGAACGACAACTGGCTCGCGCCGCTGCTGTTCGAGGGGGCCCGGAAGGACGGGGGCTACTTCCACTCGCCCCTGCTCCTGACGACGTCGCACTGGGGGCACGACGGCGCCTTCACCCTGGTGGGGCCGTACTTCCGCGACCGCACCGGTCGGGACGTCGACGCCGGGGTCGTTCCCTTCTACTTCCACGGGGACACCGGCAGTCTCGACGGCAACCGCCGCAGCTACACCCTCATCCCGCCGCTGGTCTTCTATCACAGCGAGCACGAGCTCGAGGGGAGCTCGCTGACCGTGGTCGGGCCGGTCGTCAGCAAGTCGGATCCCAAGCGCGACGTGCTCGACGTGGCGCCGCTCTTCTTCCACATTCACGGCAAGCCCGAGAGCGGCGGCGTGGCCGAGGACCACACGACGCTCTTCCCGTTCTTCCACTACGGACACGACCCCGAGCAGAAGCTCTTCATCTTGCCCGGGTACTACCGGCGGGTCACGGCCACCGCGGACACGATGCTCACTCCCTTCGTGTCCTCCGCCCAGACACGCAGCGGCGCGACGTCGCTCACGGCGGTCGGGCCGGTGGTCCCGCTCTGGTGGAACTACCGGGACCGCGATCTCGGGGTGCACGCGTGGGCGCTGGCCCCCCTCTTCTACTCCTCGGACAGCCCCGCCGGGCGCGACTGGCTGACACCGCTCGTCGGTCGCTTCGAGTCGTACGGTCAGTCCCGGACGTGGTGGGTCTTCCCGTCGCTCACGCTCTCGGCGGACACGCACGGATGGGAGAACGATCTGCACCCCATCGTGTACGTGGGTCGCAGCGACGACTCGACCCACACCGTGATCGCTCCCATCTTCTGGGACTTCGCGAACCCGAAGTCGCGAACGACCGTTGGCTTCCCGCTCTACTGGCGGTTCGCCGATGGGGAGGACGACTCGGTGACCCAGGTCGCCGCCAACACGCTCTACACGCAGAAGCGCGTGGCCGGCGGGCACGACTGGCAGTTCCACCTTCTCCCGCTGTTCTCCTACGGCGAGAGCCCGACGGGCTACTTCTGGAACGTGCTCTTCGGCCTGGCGGGCTACACGCGAGATGGGGCGATGGCGAAGGTGCGAGCCCTGTGGATCCCGATCGACGTCAGCGGCTCGCGAGCGGCATCGCAGACGGCGATCGCGCGGTAGGTCACCGCCGGGCCAGTACCCGCGTCACGGCTGCGAGCGCGTGGTCGATGTCCCCGGCGGTCGTGTCCTCGCCGAGAGAGAAGCGCACGCTGCAGCGCGCGGCCTCCTCGTCTCCCATGGCCAGCAGGACGCTGGATGGCTCCGCCGTCCCGGCGCTGCAGGCGCTTCCGCTGGACACGGCGACGCCTTCCAGGTCGAGCGCGGCGACGAGCTCGGGGCCGCTCCACCCGGGGAAGGCCACGCTGGCGACGTGCGGCGCTCTCGGCGAGGCCGCTCCGTGGACGCGAGCGCCGGGCGCCATGCGGAGCAGGGCCGACTGCAGCGCGTCCCGTAGCGGAGCCACCCTCCCCCACGCGCCGGGAGACGTCCGCGCGCGGCGCGCGGCCACGGCGAGGCCAGCGGCGGCGACCGGGTCCACCGTGCCCGGACGGACGCCGCGCTCCTGGCTTCCGCCGAGGAGCACCGGCGCGACGGCGACGCCGGGGCGGAGGACGAGCGCGCCGATCGACTTCGGTCCCCGCATCTTGTGCGCCGCGAGGCTGAGCGTGTCGGCCCCCGCGAAGACGTCGTCGATGCGCCCGAACGTCTGCACCGCGTCGACGTGAAGCCGCGCGCCCGCCGCGTGCGCGAGGCGCGTCACCTCGGCCAGCGGCTGCACGACCCCCGTCTCGTGGTTGACGGCCTGGACCGCGACGAGGCGTACAGGCCCGTCCGAGAGGGCGCGCCCGAGGTCCTCCACGTCGATCACGCCTTCGGGGCGGACGCGTAGCCACCGCACGCGGGCGCGTCCCTCGCGCTCCAGGGCCTCGGCGACGCGGGAGACCGACGGGTGCTCCAGGCGGCTCGTGACCAGCACGCCGCCCTCGACGCTGAACGCGCCGCGCAGCGCCAGGTTGTTCGCTTCGGTCCCGCCGGAGGTGAGGACGACGTCGCGGGGATCGCGGCCCACGAGTGCGGCGACCGCCTCGCGCGCGTCCTCCACGCGGGCGCGCGCGGAGCGGCCGAAGGAGTGCACGCTCGCGGGATTGGCCCACGCGTCGCGCGCGGCCTCGGCCATCGCGGCGACGACCTCGGGGACGGGCGGCGTCGTCGCGTTCCAGTCGAGGTAGACGCGGGGCTGCGGCATCGGCGGGAGGATAGCGGGGCCGAGGAAGCCGAGCCTCGGTTCCCGCGAACCGAAGGACGGAACGAGGGAACCAAGCTTCGGTTCCTGCGAACCGAGGGATCGGTTCCTGCGAACCGAAGGATGGAACGGGGGAACCAAGCCTCGGTTCCTGCGAACCGAAGGATGGAACGAGGGAACCAAGCTTCGGTTCCCTCGTGACCGCCACGGGCTTTCGCGCACTTGCGCCAAATCGACATGTGCGTGTCGATTTCTGCCGCCCGGCGTCCGGAATTTCGTCCGGACCCAGCTTAACAGAGTGAAGGGACGAGAACCCAGACACGCCCGCCAGGGGCATGGTGCCCCATGCGGTTCGCCATCGCGGCGATGTGCGCCCTTCGGAAAGGAGAGATGCAACCATGTCGAACACAGTGAAGCCCACCAAGGCGGCAGCCCTGGGGCACGTGACGGCGCTCATCGCCGGCACGGAGAAGCACACCCCGAACGGGTCGTTCACGCTCGGGAACGTCACGTACACGACGGCCTCGCTCGTCGGGCTCTTGCAAGAGCTCGTCGCAGCGATGACGGCGCTGAACGCGGCGCAAGCCGGCTCCAGGGACGCGATGACCGCGCTTCGCGGCGTGACGGCAAAGGTCGGCCCGGTCCTCCGGGCTTACCGGCGCTATCTGCTCGCGACGTACGGCACCGCGACGCAAACGCTCGCTGATTACGGCCTCGAGCCTGCCAAGGCCCGGACGCCGCTGACCAGCGCAGCGCAAGTGACCGCCGCGCTGAAGGCCAAGGCGACGCGCACGGCGCGCGGAACCCGAGGCCCGAAGCAAAAGGCGCTGATCAAGGGGACGGTGGAGACGGGGGCGGGCCACACGGCCGCGCCGCCGGCTCCGCCTGCTCCGGCGATCCCCGCGAAGCCGGTGGCGTGAAGAAGTAGAGAGCAGCAGAGAGCGCCGCGGGCGAGAGCGCGCGGCGGGTGGACCGCCGGGGTTGCCGGCGGTCGGGGCCCCCCGGTGCCGAGAGGTGCCGGGGGGCTCTTTCTTGGGCTCTCCCCCGACGCCGGCCGACACGGGGGACTGACGTCGGCGCGCCAGTCTAGCCAGTCGGCGCGGGCGAAGGCGGCATGACGTCGCGCACGCGGACGGTCACGTCCGGGAACCCAGGCACTGTGAGCACGGCGTGGAGACCGTGACGGATCACGCCCGCGTAACCTTCTGTGCCGGGATCCGAGTACACCTCGATGCACTGACCCCCGACGTCCACGATCCAGTACTCGGTCACCCCTGCGGCCGCGTAGATCGGGCCTTTGACCTGCCTGTCCTCCCGAAGGGAGGAGACCGAGACCTCGATGACCAGATGGGCGGTGCGAGGGTGGGCGTCGAGATAGTCGCCGGCGGGAACGACCGCGATGTCAGGCTCGGGCTCCGACACGTCCGATGCGGCGAGAGGCTGCTGGGGGCGTACCTCCGCCGCATCCCCCAGTGCGCGGACCAAGATCTTGTTGAGGCGCGTCACGCAGAATGCGTGCGGCTCTCCCTGCGGGCTCACGATGACCAGCCGCCCCTGAATGAGCTCGATGGGCTCACCGTCGAAGACCCCAAGATCGACGAGCCGGTCGTACTCCACGCGCCGCAGCGGGCGTATCTTGGCGGTGGATAGAGGCCCGTCGGCGGCGTTCATCCCTGGCAGCATAGCGCACACACGCCTATCGACCGGGCGCGTCGCGAGGTTGCGCGGCGGGGTCCGCCTGACCAGCGCTCTCACGGAGCAGCCCGACGCGGCCTGTCCGCTGGCCCGGGGCGGCTAGCGCCCGCGTCTCTCGGCTACCACGTCGCGCAGGGCCTTGTTCACAGCCTCGGCGCTGCCGAAGTACGCCAAGAGATCCGCGTCGATGCGAACGAGGTCACCGGCCCGCAAGCTCGCGTGGTGGCCGCGGCCCGGGACGCGTCGAAAGCGACGCTTGTCCGTGACTTCCGGCATCTCAGCGAGAGACTCGACCGATGGTTCAGGGGTGGCCTTCGTAGATTCGTCGCTCATGGGTGCTGGCGCGCCGCGCGCTGATGATGCGGGTTCGAGAACCCCGCTCGGTCGTCACTACGTAGAGAATACGCTCTTGAGGGGACATCGCCACCGTCACGAGGCGATCGGGATGGGTGGTGTCGGCGAAGTCCACCGAGTAGAGGTCAGTGAACGCTTGGGCCGCCTCCTCGAAGCGGACTCCGTGCTTTGCCTCGTTGGCCTCGGCCTTCAGGTTGCCGAGGACCCTCACTGGCGACGGAACTCGTCGAAGAAGCTGTCCACCACCTCGTAGGCCTGCACTGGACGAAGGCCTAGCCCTACTTTCGCAAAGAGGCCGAGTGTTTGAGCACGAAAGGCCGTAAAAATAGAGTGCGCCGTGACGTTGGGCAG
>PLYU01000356.1 GCA_003153495.1 Myxococcales bacterium | reverse complement strand
TACGACTTCCCCGGCGACGACGTGCACGCGCTGGTCGTAGGACCGGGCGGCACGGTGTACGCCGCCGTCAACGAGGATTCGGGCGGCCCGCAGCCGGAGACCGACGCGGCCGGCTCGCGTCGCGTCACCGGGGGCCGCAGCCCCGCCGGGCCAGCGCCGCTGCCCAAGCTCAAGCCGGGCAAGGGCTCGCTGTGGCGCTTCGACGCCAAGGGGCGCCCCGAGCGGATGATGCACCACGACGACTTCCACTACGTCTCGCTCGCGCTCGACGAGCACGGTGCGCCGTACGTCGGCACCGGCGCCGAGGGCAGGGTCTACACGGTCGACGACGGGCACACGGTCTCGCTCGTCGCCGACACCGACGAGCGTCAGATCGGCGCCATCGGCCTCGCGGGACGGACGCGGTTCGCCGTCGGCAGCGACCCCGCCGTGCTGCACCGCGTCCTGTCGATCGGCGGCGCCGACGCGGTGTGGACGAGCAAGGCGCTCGACGCGGGGCTGCACGCCCGGTTCGGCCACCTGACGTGGCAGGGGACCGGAGCGCTCGAGGTCTCGACCCGCACGGGCAACACCCAGGCTCCCGACGCGACCTGGAGCGCGTGGAGCGGTCCCGTCGCCGAGGGGAGCCAGGCCGCGAGCCCGCCGGGGCGCTTCGTGCAGGTGCGCGCGCGGCTGAAGGATGCGACCTCCACCATCGCCGACGTCGCGCTCGCCTTCGTGACCGAGAACCTGCGCGCGGTCGTGACCGAGGTCGCCGCGCGCGAGAAGGGCGTGTCTCACGATTCGAAGGAAGGAATCGTCGCGAGCGGAGGCGAGGTGCCCAAGCACGACAGCGTCGTGCACGTCAGCTGGAAGGTCGACAACCCGGACAGCGACGAGCTGCGCTACCGCGTCCAGTTTCGCCGCGAGGGTCGGACGCGCTGGCTGGACGCCACGTCGGCGGACGACGTCCTGACGAAGTCCGAGCTCGACTGGGACACGGCGGCGCTCCCCGAGGGCAAGTATCGCGTCCGCGTGGATGCGACCGACGAGATGGCCAACCCTCCGGCCGAGGTCACGCGCCACGCGCTCGAGAGCGCCCCGGTCCTGGTCGACAACACGCCGCCCGTCTTCAGGTCGATCGCCGTGCAGGGGCGACGGCTGCGCGCCGAGGTGGTCGACGGGCTCGGGCCCGTCGTGCGCGTCGAGGTGGCGATCGACGGCCGGCTCGAGTGGCGGCCCGCGACCCCGGCCGACGGCCTCTTCGACACGGCGGACGAGGCGGTCGACGAGGACCTCGGGCCTTTGCTCCCGGCAGGGCCGGGCCCCCACATCGTCGCCGTACGGGCGTACGACGCCGCGGGCAATTTCACGGTCCGCGAGGTGGAAAGTCAGTGACGACTGGCGATAGTCTCGATCTTTGGCCACAATCCCTTCAGCAGTCCTTCTACCGGCAGCCGGCGCGGCGGCCGGGCTTGGCTTCGAATGGTCCGTCGCATCTTCACCCTTCTTGGATTCGCCCTCGCGCTCGAGCTGGCGTCGGGCTGCGGCGTGCAGTCGGTCTCCGACAGCACCGGGGGCGGCGGCTCCGCGCCGAACCTCTACGTTCCGGACGCTTCGAACGCCGGCGAGGGATACGACGCGTCTGGGGATACCGTCGTCGCCCAAGCGTACAAGGGGAGCCCCCTCTGCAACGCCTCTTTTGCCAGCGGGTGCTACCCCGACGAGCCGACGACCACCGGGGCCTGCCGCCTCTCGCCCGACGGCGGAGCGTACGTCCCCTCCACCCTCGACACCCTGCTCGGCTGCCACGTCCTCGCGGGACACGTCCTCGGGGGAGACGCCGCGGTCGTACAGCCCGCCTGCCTGCCCGCCGGGTCGCGCATCGACGGTTACCCCTGCTTGTGGCCGACCGACTGCGCGCCGACCTACGAGTGCGTCGGAGAGGGCACCTGCCAGCGCTACTGTTGCCAGGGCAACGGCCGGTGCCCGCGGGGGCCCCTGGACGAGTTCTGCGACATCCTCCCTCTGGCCTGGGCCCCGGCGACGAAGGTCCCGGTGTGCATGCCGACGCACCCGTGCACGCTGCTCGACGATCAGTCGTGCTCTGCGGCCGAGACCTGTGCTGTCGTGAGGGAGGACGGCACGACGAGCTGCGTGGCGGTGGGCCCCGCGAACGTCGGCGACGGATGCGACGACCGGCACTGCACCCGCGGCCTGGTGTGCCTCGGCGGAACGGGCGAGCGGCACTGCAACCAGCTCTGCCACACGGGCTCGACCGACGAGTGCGCGGCGCCGCAGGCGTGCAAGGGCGGGCTCCCGCTGTTCCCCGACCCGACGATCGGGATCTGTCAGTAACAGGGCGCCGACGCGTCCGGGGACAGCCCCTCGACGTCGCGGACAGTCGGCGTGGCGCCCACGCGCTGCCATCAACCGGGGCGATCGGTCCTGGCACGCCGCGTGGAAGAAGAGCCGTCCCGAGGGCAAGAGATGAGCATGTCGGACGTGTGGATCGGCCCGCGCGAGCGCGCCGCCGCGGTGGGCATCGAACAGATGGGCGACGCCGAGCTCGTGGCGATCGTCCTCGGCACCGGCTGCTCGGGCCTTCCGGTCAACGTCCTCGCCTCTCTGGTCCTCGAAGAGCAGGGCGGCGTCGCCGGCCTCGGGCGGGCGGGCATCGGAGAGCTCGCCCAGCGCACTGGCATGGGCCCCGCGAAGGGCGCGCGCCTGGCCGCAGCCGTCGAGCTCGGGCGCCGCGTGGCCTTTGCGGGGTCGCTCGACACGGCGCTCAAGCTCCCGGACCGGGTCGCGGTCGAAGCGTGGGCGCGCCCCAGGCTGGCCACGCTCGATCACGAAGAGCTGTGGCTCCTCGTCCTCGACGGGCACCACGGCCTGCGCGCGGCGCGGCGCGTCGCCTCCGGCGGCATCCACGGGCTGCACGTGGCCACCCGCGACCCGCTCCGGGTGGCCCTGCGGGAAGCGGCGAGCGCGTTCATCCTCGTCCACAACCACCCCAGCGGCGATCCCCGGGCGAGCGACGAGGACGTCACGTTCACGCGCGCCCTGTCTCACGCCGCGGCGGTCGTGGGCACGCCGCTGCTCGACCACGTGATCGTCGCGCGGCGCAGGTCGTCGTCGATGCTGGAGAGCGGGCTACTGTCGGCGCCGGGGGGGGGGTGATGGTGCGAGATGCTTGTTTCACCGTCGCGTCGGTTGGGATCCGACGGACGCCGGCGAGACCAGCCCGCGCCACGGACTCGGCCGACGCGCGCCCGCTCTCGCCGCTCGTCCGCTACGGGCCGCTTGCGCACGATCCGCTTCCCCGGATTCGATGAAGAGCCGAACGAGCCCCCCGGCTCGTCACCGAACCGGGGGGCCGACCACGTGATGTCTCTCGCGGTCCAATCCGATCGCGCTGACGCGCTCTCGGTAGTCACTGCATCAGGTTGTGGTTCACGCGGTCTTCGTGGGCGCGGCCGGGGTCACGGCCGGGGGGCGCGCACGGCTTTGTGCAGGTTGTCGTCCGAGAGCCAGGGGTTGCGGACGTCATCGCCAGACCGAGCGATGAGCAGCGAAAGCGCGCGGCGTCGAGTGGACCGGGCTCCGTATCGTCTGGAGCTTGCAGGCAGTCTCGGATCGGTTAGGCCGTTCGCGCGCGCGGCACGCGAGCGAAGTCGGGCCTCAGATCGCCTGTCGAGGGCATTCGACGAACCTCGTCGTCGAAGGTCCCGACAACACTCGCAACGTTGGCGCCGTGCTTGAGGAAGGCAGTTCCGATGAGCGCCGCACGGTAGCCCAAGTCAAAGAGTCGCCGAAGGTCTGCGCGGTCATGGATCCCGCTCTCGGCGATGGCGATCTTCCCCGTCGGGATCTGCTCACGCAGCCCCACATGGGCGTTGGCGTCAATCGATAGCTCGGTTCGGAAGCCGAGCACCCTGCGGGCGCCAAGAAGGCGACCGACCCTTGATCGAAGCTGTAGCTTGCTCGTATCGAAGCGGCGGGAGTTGATCCCCCAGATCGCTGCGTCCGGCGGTACGACAGCCGATGGGTCCGTGACGGTGCGCATACCCAGCTCGAACAGGGCATCCATGCCAGCTTCCCGTACGACGTCGAAGATGCGAGCGAGCTTCGGCGGATCGTCGCGGTACAGGTCCGCCATCAGCAGGACCGCGTCCGCGCCGTGCGCACGCGCCTCCCAGACCTGATACTCGTCGACGATGAAGTCCTTCCGCAGAAGCGGCTTCTGCGTGCGTTGTCGGGCAAGCCGAAGACGCTCCAGCGACCCGCCGAAATGGTCCTCATCGGTCAGAATCGAAACCGCGGAGACGGACTGCGTCGCGTCGTAGATCTCCAGCGCTCCCTCGACGTTCGCAGGGGCCATGGCGCCCCCGCTAGGAGACCTCGCCTTCACCTCAGCGATGATGCTGAACGGAATCGACTCGAGCGCGTTGGCAAAGGTGACGCGAGCACGCGGGGCATCGCCTGCCTGCCGCTTGACCTCGTCGAGGGAGACGCGACGCTGGCGATCGTCCAGACGCCTACGTGAGTCCGCGAGGATGACGTCGATCAAGGACATGGTCAGTCGCCCAGGTAGTGTACACGGACGGCCTTGTGACCACGCTCGGTCATCGTCTGAACCTCTTCATCCGTCAGATCCTCGTACATGATGGCGATCTCTTGAAGGATGATGCCATGTTCGGCGGCGTTCTACCGGTACGCGCAGGTTCTCCTACCGCGTCCCCGCAGCTGCTGCAACCCGCGGCGCTCACGGCACTGAACTCCTATTCGGAGAAGATCAGCCGGGTTCGCTAGCCCTACTTTCGCAAAGAGGCCGAGTGTTTGAGTGCGCCGTGACGTTGGGCAGCTAGTGGAAAGAAGCCGTCCTGGCTCTCGCGGCCCCCCAACCCGGCCTTCCCCCCGCCGGAGCGGGGGGAAGGTGTCGAGAGGGGCGCAACCTGGTGGAGCCTGGAGCC
>PLYU01000210.1 GCA_003153495.1 Myxococcales bacterium | reverse complement strand
CCCGCTCCGGCGGGGGGAAGGCCGGGTTGGGGGGCTGCGAGGCCCAGGGTGGCTTCTTTCCGCTAGGCGCGCGACGTCGTGGCGCTCCCTAAATTACGGCCTTTCGTGCGTAGACTCGGCGCCTCTTTGCGAAAGTAGGGCTAGCGCGGTGGGGATGAGGCGTACACCGGCGCTTCTGCTCATGCTCATCATGCTCAAGGTCCGTCGGCGCGGATCTCCGGAGGGCACGCAAGCCTGCTGAAGAAGTCTGCCTTCAGTCCGTCCTTCTTGCCGTCCGAGCGCACCTTGACGATCAGCGGCGGGTAGTCCGCCGCGTACAGTCCGCGACGACCGCCCTCGGCCGGCTTCAGCCCGCCCAGCTGCTCGAACAGATCGAACAGAGAGAACGAATGGCGCCCAATCTCCTGGGTCGGACGAGCGGCCTGGACCCACTCCAGGCGTACGCCCTCTCCGTTCCATCTCAGGGGCGGCGACCACTGGGACCGCGGAAGAGGGGTCGACTTGTCGCCGATCCAGAACTTCGCTTCCGTGACGTCCGGCGCAGTCCAGTCGGCGAGCACGGAGAACCTGAGCCCGGGGTCCTCGCCTGACGGGAAGAACGCATCCGCGATCTCCCGGGCGACGGTCAGGCAGGAGAGGACCTCCGGGCCGAGCGGGTTGGCCCCGGGCTTCGCAGCATATACCGCGTCGCCGAGCTCCACCCAGTCGGCGAGGTTGGCCTGGACGAAGGTCCACAGAGTCCCTCCGGGCTGGAAGAACGAGCGGAAGTCCTCGTAGTTCGCCGCCTCGTGCGTGGCCCGGTTGAACGGGAAGAGCTTGCTCAGCTTGCCGTCCCAAGCGTTCCACACCTTCTTCTTCCACTCCGAAGAGGTCGAGTCGACTCGCCCGGTCTCCGTGACCTTCACGGTGCCGTCGACGGGGGGCATCAGTAGCCTGAAAAGCTTGCTCTTCGATGGCTCCTGGAGCCCGTCGAGGAGCGCCTCCACCCCCTGCTTCGCCGTCGCGAACTGCGCGCGGGGGTCGGCGCCCCCGGGGGTGTCGTTCGCCGTTTCCAGCGTCGCCCTCAGCGTCTCGAGGATCGTCGTGTACTTCTCGAGCGGTGCAGGCTTCTTCGCGTCCTCGGCGTCGCCGCTGAAGACGAGCAGCGGCTGGAAGGACTTCTGCACCGGGGACACCGTCTTCACCGCCGGAGGCGCCGACGCGTCGGCCTTCAGCGACGCGAGCTTGCTCGCGCACCCCTCGGTGACCAGTATGGCCGCCGGCGGCTCCTTCTTCTCGGGCGCGGCGATGGCGTTGTTCGCGAACTGGGTGAACAGCGTCCGATAGAAGCCCTTCGAATCCTTGAGCGAGGTCAGCTCGTCCTTGGCGGCCGCGAAGTCGCTCGGGCGGCTCACCGCGCACTTGTCGAGGAGCGACATCCACTCGCCGCTGTAGCTATCGTAGTACTGGTCGCGCACTTGCGCGCGAGTCGCCGCCTCGTCCTTGGGGATCCGCGTGTCACCGAGCACCCACCGTTCCACGAGCACGGCCGGAGGCCACGGATCGGGCGCCTCGAGGACGGGGGCGATCTTCTGCCAGGCGGTCGCCGTGTACGATCCGGCCACGAGGACCTGGTTGGGCGGGCACGTCAGGTACTTGAGCGACGCTCCGTCGGCGACGTCGCTCGCGAGGATGGGCGGCTGGTCGTAGGCGCGGCGCAAGGCCCAGTGGTAGGGCAGCTGACCCACGCCGAGATCCTTCACGCGCGCTCGCGCTTCGAGGAGAGCAGGCGTGACCGGCCACCGCAGATCGGGAGCGACCTCCAGCGCGGCCAGGTAGTTCGTCGCATGCTTCAGCAATCGCTCGGAGCCCACGGGGCTCCGCCCGGCCAGTGTCCGCTCCCACACCCGCGCGAGCTCCTCCGGAGTCCACGGATGCTCGACGTGGTCGACCGGATCGACCAGGGTCGCGTCGAGCTTTATCACCTCGTAGGCGTTGCGCAGCGGCGTGTGGTCCTCGGGGCTGGCGATCGAGTCCTCGAGCCGCCGCGATCTCGCGATGGCCGACAGGCTCTTCTCGAGCTCCGGGGCCACGAGCTGCCGGAGCGCTCCGTGAATCCTGCGCACGTACGCCGCGCGCAGCGGCTCGCGAAGCCGGCGCGCGGCGCGGGGCCCGAACCACCCCGGAACCCCGAAGCCGGCGGCCTCGTCGTCCAGGCGCTCGAGCGTGTCGAGCATCGGCTCGAGGGGGTCGTCGGCGGTGCCCGGGAGGCTCGCGGTCGGAGCCGCCTTCAGCGCACCGGTCGCGCCATCGACGGCCCGCGCCAGCTCGGCGTTGTGAACGTAGCTGACGATGGCGACGACGAGCACGAAGGCCGCGACGCAGAGCGCGGCGAGAGCCACTCGCAGCTCGCGGCCGGAGCGGCGCCGGCCGCCGGCCGCCGAGCGGACGGCGGCGCCGCGATCGGGCACGATGACGCGGCGAAAGAGGTCCGCGAGGAAGAACGCGCGCGGCACGGCGGAGGGGGCCCTCTCGGCGCCGCGGCCCACCTGCGTGCCGCTCGTGAAGTACAGCCCGCGAAGCCGGGCCACGTCGTGGTCGCTCCCCGCCGGGCAGAGGGCCGCGGCGAACCGGGAAAGCGGGGCGCGCATCGCGCGAAATTCGAGTGGAAACTGCAGGATCCGCGCCCGCGACTCCCCGCCCGGCTCGGCCGGGAGGCGGTCAGGCAAGCGTGAGTGCAGGTTCGCAGCGAGGACGTCGAGCTCCTCCTCGACGGCTCGCGAGACGTCGTCGAGCCGCGGGTCGTCCAGAGGGAATGTCGCACCCCACGCCTGCTCTCGCCCGCGATCGTCGAGGTCCGACCAGAACTCCTCGAAGCCGGTGATCCGATCCGCCTTCGTCACCACGAGGTAGACGGGCAGGACCATCTCGAGCCTGCGAAGGGCCTCGGCGAGACGCGCGCGGAGCTGCGCGGCCAGCCGCTCGCGCTCCGTCTCGCTCGCCGCGACGAGCTCTGCCGCGCTCACGGCGACCACGAGACCGTCGAGCGGCCTCTCGGGCCTCGAGTGGCGCAGGGCATCGAGGAAGGCGACCCACTCGTCGCGGTCGTGGTCCTCGGTCGCGTAGCGGCCTGGCGTATCGACGATCACCGCTTCGCTCGAGAGCCACCATTCGCAGCCAGGGGCGGCCGGCACGCCTCCACCCCCGGGCGGAGCGCTCGAGAGGGGCGTATAGCCATTTCGCTCGAGCGCGGTCGTCTTGCCGGCCGCCTGGGGACCGACCAGGACGTAGCAAGGCAGCCGATAGAGCGCGGCGCGACCGCCGCCCGCGCCCCGCCGCCGCTCTTTCAGCGCCTGCGCCGCGCGATGTACCTCGGCCCGGACCGCGATGATCTCCGGTCGCTCGTCGGGATCGTTCGCCATGGCCTTCTGCGCGAGGTCGCGCTTCATCGCCGCCGCCTTCATGCGCCTGCGAAGCAGGATCACCAGGACCACGACGACTGCGAGCAGGACGAAGACGGCGGTGACGATCCCGGCGATCCAGCGCAGGTCCGGGAAGAAGAAGGCCGCCGTCCAGAGGGCGATCAGGACGAGCGACACCAGGACGATGGCCACCCAGCGCATTCGCGTCACCGTCGGACGGGAGCCTGGGACGGCGCGACCTGCACGGAGGCGAGATCTCGATCGGTGCGCTCTAGGGCGGAGTCGAGAGACCACCCGAGCAGTCCGAGCCCCAGCGCCACGACGAAGGCGCAGGCCAGCGATAGAGCGAGCCCCAGCGGCCGGCGGGGCGCGGCGAACGAGTGCAGGTCCGCCGGCAGGGCGTGGGGCCCGATGGGCGCGCGGGGATCGGCCCGCGGCAGGCGCGCGCGGATGGCGTCCCTGTAAGACTGCGCGTTCTGGGCGCCGCTCGAGCCAGACGCCGCCGCGCCAGTGAAGCCCAGCGCCAGGCAAAGGTAATAGACCTCGAGCGCCATGGCCGTCTGCGGCCGGTTCAAGAGCGCTCGAGCGCGCGCGAAGAAGTTCTCGCCGGCCGTGAACTCGCGGTAAAGCCGAAGCTGAAGGGGGTTTCTCATCCACTCGGCGCGACCCGGCCAGTTCGACTCGAGGATGCGCTCGTCGATGAACGCCACGATGGCGTATCGCGCCTCGGCGGTCTCGGCGTCGGGGACGCCGGCCGCCCGGCACCCCTGCACCATCCGTTGAAGCGCGGCGAGTATCCTCGTGCTCAGCTCGTCGGGCGCCGGTAGATCACGGTCCGACGCGAGCCGCGCTGCCGTGACGAGGACCTCCGCGCTGGCCCAGTAGAGCTCGCTCACCGGTCATCCCTCAGCGCAGGTACTCCGGACTGACCGCGTAGACATGAAGCAGCGCGTCCTTCCAGTCGGGGTCGATCGGAATGTAGAGCGCGACCGTCCCGCTCTTGGCGATTTCTTCCCAGAAAGGTCCCTCGCGGCGCAGGCGGAAGAAGCACAGACCCGGCTTGATCGGAAGGGAGCTCGACGGGTTCCACTCGACCTCGGCCCGGACGCCGTGGCGGGCCTGCTTCACGACGTCGTAGATGTGAGTCCAGGCCGCGACCTTGAGCAGCTGCGGGATCCGCTCGCGGACGATCGGCTCGGGAAGGCCCGACTTCACCGCGATGTAGAACTCGTGGTTGGCGAGCCGGGGGTCGGGGATCTTGCCCACGAACATCCCGTCCTGCCGGCGTTCGAGAGGCACCTCGACGTACGTGGCGACCGAGTCGACCGCGAGGAGGGACATGACCCTCGCGAAGAGATGCTCGAAGACCTCGCCGAGCTCGTAGTAGTCGAACCGGGGCAAGGTGGTCGGATCGGCGTCGGGAGCGAACGTGCTCAGCTGGCCCACGAGCCCTGCGAGCGCGACGTAGACCTCCTCCGGGTGTGCCTTCGCATCGAGCAGGTGAGCCAGGACCGGGATCGACGAGTTCAGCGTGTGCAGCAGCCAGAACCGCCGCGCGTCGGTGAAGTGAAACTCGATGTTGCTCACGTTCCGCTGCTTGCGCGCGGAGGCGAGTTCGCGCTGACGGGTCGTCATCGCGCCGAGCACGCGCTGCAGGCCGCTCGTCAGGAACGGGGCCGCCGAGATCCGGAGGACCGGGGGCACGAACGTGTCCCGGACGATGACCCGACCGCCGGCCTGCCGCACCAGCTGCGCGACGGGCAGCAGTGTGAGCTTCTCCTGCTTCTCCGGTCCGAACACGATCCGCAGGTTGGGCACCGCGAGCTCGACCTCCTGGACCGCGCCGGTGTTGAAATCGGCCACGCCCTGGGTCGTGCGGGAGAACCGCCGGTGACCGGCCGGCTCGTCGGGCCGGGCGACGTTCCCCGAGGCGGCGTTCTCGCTGGCGATGCCGACCATGACGTCGAGGTGGGTGGCCTCCGGCGCGAAGAGCCCTTCGAACGGCCTCGCGTCCGGCGTGGGGTCCTCCGACGGGCCGCCGCACTGGACGACCATCCCGTCGGGCCAGACGGCCTCGAGGCGCCGGAGGCGGAACTGCCCCGCCTGGAGCAGCCGGTCGTCGATCTCGAGCTCGAGGACGCCCCAGTCGAACCGCCTGACCGCCGCCACCCGCTCTCGAATCAGGGTCTCGTGATAGAGATCCTGGACTTGGAAGTGGTGCTGGCTGACGAACAGGCCCTCGGACCAAATCGGTTTGCGGGACATCGGATGGGACCCGGAGGCGCAGACGACCGAGGGCGCGGCCGTTTTATACACGAACGGGCCGGCGCGCGGAAGCGCAGGTCTTTTTCGGCCGGCGCGCCCGCGTCACTCGAAGGGGTGACACGAGGTTACACTTCCTCCCAACGTCAACCTATGGTGACGTTGGGCTGCTGCTGAGCGGACGGGTCGTCCATCCCGGTCCCGACGCGAGCGGCGGCGAGGAAAGAGAGGCTGCTCATGGCACAGGATATGTTTCTGAAGATCGATGACATCAAGGGAGAGTCGAGCGACCACGCTCACAAGGGGGAGATCGACGTCCTCTCGTGGTCGTGGGGCGCCACGCAGTCCGGCTCGGCGCACGTCGGCGGCGGCGCCGGCAGCGGCAAGGTCCACGTTCAGGACCTCACGGTGACCAGGCACACCGATCGTGCGACGCCCGTCCTCTTCGGCATGTGCGCTTCGGGGAAGCACATCAAGCAGGCGGTCTTGACGATCCGGAAGGCCGGCGAGAAGCCGCTCGAGTACATCAAGGTGACGATGTCCAACTGCATCGTGACCTCCATCAGCTTCGGCGGCGCGGGCGACGGCGAGAAGCAGACCGAGAACCTCTCGCTCAACTTCGGCAGCGTGAAGTACGAGTACACGCCGCAGAAGGCCGACGGCTCCGGCGAGGCTGTGGTCACCACCGGCTGGGACATCGCCGGGAACAAGTCCGTCTGAGGCCGCTTGCGCCGGGCGCGACTCTCGCCGCGCGCCCGGCGATCCTCTTCACGGCCCCGGGGCGGCCTGCGCGCACTTCTTCGCGTACTTGCTGGTCTCGAGCACGGTCGTGCCCCAGTCGAAGTCCTCCGGGACGCATTCGTCCGTCGTGTCGTCGGACCCGAGCGCGTCGAGGAAGACTTGCGCCCGATGGGCCTCGGAGTCGGGCACCCACGCCGTCGTCTCGCCGTCCGGCACGACGTCCTTCAGATAGGCCCTGTTGAGCTCCCGCACGTGAAGGGTGCTCGTGTGAGCGGCTCGTGCGATCAGGCTGAGGCGGGTCCCTGGCTTCACGGTGATGGCCGAAGTGCTCTGCGGGTGCTTGCCGGCGCCGCCCAGATTCAGCGAGTGCAGGTTCTCGAGGATCAGCGCGAAGGCCTCGATGGCCGGGACGTAGCCGGCGGTCTCCTCGGGCAGCAGGTTCGAGCGGGCGAGTTCCGAGAACGTCGCCTTGCCGCCGACCTGCATCACCCGGGCGATGACGCCCATCGGCCCCATGTTGTAGGCCGCGAGGGCCAGATCCCACGCGCCGAGATCGTGTCTCAGGTCCGTCAGGAAGTGAACCGCGGCGTCGGTCGCGAGGATGGGGTCGAGTCGCTCGTCGATGTCGGTTTCGTTCACGCGCAGCCCGTAGGCGCGCGCGGACTCGGGCATGAACTGCCACAGCCCTCTCGCCCCGGTCGATGACGTCGCCACGACGTCGCAGCCGCTCTCCTGGTAGACGACGGCCTTCAACCAGGTCGGCGCGCCGTACTTGATGAGGGCGCTGTCGAAGATGTCCTCGTAGGCCGAGCAGTTGAAGTACTTCTGCTGGAACTGAGCGCGGCCCGAGATGTTGCGCGAGTTGTAGTCGTAGATGCCCTTGACGGTCGGGTTGTCGTCCAGCGGGAACTCGCGAGGCACTTTCAGCCGCTGAAGCCACGCAGAGACGCGGTGCTCTCCGTTGGCCGGCACGAAAGCGCCCGCCGGGACGGGGGTCAGCGATGCCCGCGTGAGAGGGGTCCAGCCTGCGCACTTTCCGGGATCGGCCTCGCAGGCGGCGACGAGGTGCAGCTGCGCCTCGATCAGCGCACGCAGCTCGGGCGACTCGTGCCCGGTCCCGTGCAGCTCGGAGGCGGTGCTCGCCGGGGCCGGCGGCGCGCTCTCCGCGGGGGCCGCGGATCGCGGGGGCGTAGCCACCGGCGCCGTGGCACCCGCCGTTCTGCCGTGCTGGACGAGGACGACCGCGACCACCGCGAGGGCCAGAAGCCCTGCGACCGAGGCGACCGCGTAGAACCACTGCGGGACGGCGTGCGTGGCCGCCCGGGAAGGGCGGCCCGAGCCCGGAACGCCGGGCCGCGGACGAGGCCCGCTTCCGCGCACGTCGAGGGGCTCCGGTCTCGACGAGCCGCGCGGCGCGGCAGCCGGCACAGGCGAGACGCGTGGCGCAGCCGGCGGCACCGGCGAGAGGCGCTTCAGGCCGAGAAGCC
>PLYU01000140.1 GCA_003153495.1 Myxococcales bacterium | reverse complement strand
GCGTAGTCGTCGTCCGAGACGTGCGAGAACCCCTGGTGCAGCAGCCAGGCGCCGACCGCCAGCTTCGCCGTCAGGAGGACGGCGAGGTCGACGGCGACATGCGGGGCCCTCCGGTCGCCTCGCCCGCTCGAGGGGGGCGACGCACCGGGGGCAGGGTCGCTCACTGGGCGCCGCTGCCTGGCGCCGTCTCCGCCGGCGCCGCCGACGGCTTCGGCTTCGCGGCCTTCACGCGGGTGCCCTCGTTCCCCTTGCCCTTGCGCTGCTCCTCGGCGATCCGCGCCTTCAGCTCGCGGTCGCCCGACGACGAGACGTAGGCCAGCGACACGCTGGTGAGCATGAAGATCGCGGCGCAGATCGACGTGGCCCGCGTGAGGATGTTCCCGGCGCCGCGCCCCCCGAAGACCTGCTGGGTCGTGCCCCCGCCGAACGCCGCGCCCACCCCGCCGCCCTTGCCCTGCTGGAGCAGCACCACCAGCATCAGAAACAGGCAGACGGACACGTGGATGACGTCGAGGAAGGTGGTGAGCATGAGGAGGGAGCTTTCGGAGGTGTGCTATCGGGCCGCCAGTGCTTCGGCCGCGCCCGCGATGGCGCCGAAGGATGCTGCATCGAGGCTCGCCCCGCCGACGAGAGCACCGTCGACGTCGGTTGCAGCGAGCAAATCACGGGCGTTGTCGGGTTTGACCGATCCTCCATAGAGGATGCGCGTCCTCGATGCCAGGGCGGCAGACTTGCCCCCCAGGTGCCGCCGGATGGCGGCGTGGACCTCCTGCGCCTCGGCGGGCCCGGCGTTCTTGTCCGTTCCGATGGCCCAGACGGGTTCGTACGCGATGGCCACCGGGGCCTGCGCCGCCGCGATGACGTCGAGAAAGGCCACGAGCTGGCGAGAGACCACCTCGAGCGTGCGCCCGCCCGTCCGCTCGTCCAGCGTCTCGCCCACGCACACGATGGGAGTCAGCCCCGCCCTGAGCGCGGAGGCGACCTTCTCGGCCACGAAGGCGTCCGCTTCGCCGAAGAGCTGGCGTCGCTCGCTGTGGCCGAGGATGACCCACCTGCAGCCCGCGTCGATCAGCATCGGCGCGCTGATCTCCCCGGTGAAGGCGCCCGCGTCCCCGGGGTGGAGGTTCTGCCCGGCGACCTGGACGCGCCGCCCCTCGCACTCGTGGGCGCACGCCGCGAGCGCCGTGAAAGGGGGGGCGATCACGAGATCCACGCGAGCAAGCGCTGGCGCGAGCTGGGCCACGGCCTGGGCGAGCTCGACGCCGGCCGCCCCGCCGAAGTGCATCTTCCAGTTGCCCGCGATGAGGGGCCGGCGCTCGGGGGTCACTTGGCGTCTCCCACGCGCAGGACCTCGATCCCGGGCAGCTTCTTGCCTTCGAGGAGCTCGAGCGAGGCGCCGCCGCCGGTCGAGATGTGCTTCATCTTGCTCGCCAGGTCGTCGCCCGCGGCGTGCACGGCGGCTGCGCTGTCGCCCCCGCCCACGACCGTGAACGCGGGCGACGCGGCCATCGCGCGCGCCACGCCGAAGGTCCCCGCGGAGAACGGCGCCTTCTCGAAGAGGCCCATCGGGCCGTTCCAGAAGATCGTCTTCGCGCCGGCGAACCGGCGGGCGAACGCCTCGACGCTCTTCGGACCGATGTCGAGGGCCATGTATCCTGCCGGGACGGCGTCGACGCTCACGACCTCGCCGCTGGCCGCGCCGGTGCTCGCCGCGACGACCACGTCGACCGGCAGGAGCACCTCGACGCCGCGATCCCGCGCCTTCTCCAGGATGCTGCGGGCGAGCGCGAGCTTGTCCTCCTCGACGAGCGAGGCGCCCATGTTCTTGCCGAGCGCGGAGAGGAAGGTGTTCGCCATGGCCCCTCCGATGAGGACGGCCTTCGCGCGGGCGAGCAGAGACTCGACCACGGCGATCTTGTCGCTCACCTTCGCGCCCCCCAGGACCGCGACGTAGGGCTGTTCGGGCGCCGTCACGATCTTGCCGAGCGCGGCGATCTCCTTCTCGAGCAGGAACCCGCAGCCGCGCTCGCGATAGAGCCTGGCCAGCCCGTGCACGCTCGCGTGAGCGCGGTGCACCGCGCCGAACGCGTCGTCGACGTAGACGTCGGCGAGCGCCGAGAGCTCACGGCAGAAGCCGTCGTCGTCCTTCTCTTCCTCCGGGTGGAAGCGGAGGTTCTCCAGGAGACACACCTGGCCGCCGCGCAGGTCGTAGACGACCTTCTTCGCCGAGTCGCCGATGCAGTCCTCGGGCAACGTCACCTCCTGCCCGAGCAGCTCGGCCAGGCGGGCCGCGCACGGCTCGAGGCTCAGCTTCGGGTCCGGCCCCTTCTTCGGCCGGCCGAGGTGGCTCGCGCACACGACCCGCGCCCCGCGCTCGAGCGCGTGCTTGATCGTCGGCAGCGCCTCGCGGATGCGCGAGTCGTCGGTGATGCGGCCGTCCTCGAGGGGGACGTTGAAGTCCACGCGCAAGAAGAGGCGCTTGTTCTCGATCGCGAGCTCGCGGATGGGCCGGATGCCCTCCAGAGGGTTGCTCATGAGGCCTCTCCTCTAGAGCTTCGAGGCGATGAGCTGGGTCAGCTCGACCATGCGGTTCGAGAAGCCCCACTCGTTGTCGTACCAGGAGAAGACCTTGGCGAAGCTATCGCCGAGGACCTGCGTGATCGTCGAGTCGAAGATCGACGAGTGCGGGTCGCCGATGAAGTCGCACGACACGAGCGGTACGTCGACGTACTCGAGGATGCCCTTCATCGGCCCCTCGGCGGCGGCCTTCATCGCCGCGTGGATCGAGTCCCGCGTCACGGGCCTCTCGGTCTCCAGCGTCAGGTCCACGATGCTCACGTCGGCCGTGGGTACGCGGATGGCCTGACCGTCGAACTTGCCCTTCAGCTGGGGGATGACCTCGGCGAGCGCCTTCGCCGCTCCGGTGGTGGAGGGGATCATGCTCACGGCGGCCGCCCGGGCGCGGCGCAGGTCGCCCTTGCGGTGGGGGACGTCGAGGAGCGACTGGTCGTTGGTGTACGAGTGCACGGTCGTCATCAGCCCGCGCTGGATGCCGAAGGCGTCGAGCATCACTTTCGCGATGGGCGCCAGGCAGTTGGTGGTGCACGAGCCGCACGAGACGATCGCGTGCTTCGCCGGGTCGTAAGAGTCCCCGTTGACGCCCAGGACGATGGTCGCGTCGTGGCCCTTGGCGGGTGCGCTGATGACGACCTTCTTCGCCCCCGCCGCGAGGTGGGCCCCGGCCTTCTCCTTGTCGGTGAAGAGCCCCGTGCACTCGAGCACGACGTCGACCCCGAGCTGCTTCCAGGGCAGCTTGGCCGGGTCCTTCTCGGCGACGATCTTGGCTCGCCACGCGCCGAAGTCGATCTCGCCCTCGAGCGCCTTCGCCGGGCGCTCCGCCCGCCCGTGGACGCTGTCGTAGTTGTAGAGGTGAGCGAGCGTCTTGGCGTCGGTCAGGTCGTTGATCGCGACGAGCTCGAGGTTCTTGACTCCGCGCTCCGCCAGCGCGCGGACGATGCAGCGGCCGATGCGGCCGAAGCCATTGATGGCGATCTTGGTGGGCATTGTCTGACAGCTCCTACGGGGGCGGGAACGTAGCCGCAGGGCCCCTCAGGGGCAAGGTGCAGGCCCGTGGGGGCAAGCGCTTGGATTCCCGTCACTATCGGGGCGATGGCGGGTGCCTCTTGCTACCCGCGCCGGCTCGGGCGCGGAGCACGCGCAACGCGCGCGCGGGTCCGCAGCTCTTGCGGCGGGCCATCGTCTGTCAGTCGTCGCCCGAGGGCCTCATCCTTCGCCGTAAGCACGGCTTTCACGCGGGATCATGTCCTGAGCGTCCAGGCTGGTTCGCTCCTTGCTTGAGGTCGCTACGAGGGCAAGATGAACAAACAAGTCTTCGGCGTGGCGACGGTTCTCGCCGGATGCCTCGCTGGCTGTACGATCGTGAACAATAACGGTGCCCCCGCCGGCTCGACGAACGTCGACGCGAGCGCGAGCGCCGACACAGGCACCAGCCCGGCCGATACCGGCGCGAGCCCCGATGCCACGACCGCCAGCAGTGCGGTCAAGTGTGCGGGGCAGCCCTGCACGACCGGCTGCTGCTCCGGCGCGGTGTGCGACATCACGCACCTCTGCTCGGCGGGCAACACCGGCCCCTCGGCCCCATCGTGCAAGTTTGCCGGGGACAAGTGCACGACGGACCCCGACTGCTGCCACGGCCTCGTGTGCGACGACACCAACCACTGCACCAAGCCGTGCCTCGACTTCAGTGACCCCTGCGGCTCGACCGCCCAGTGCTGCGCTGCCATGACCTGCAAGGGTGGCGGAGGGGGACAGGCCGGAGTCTGCAACGGTGAATCGACTTCGTGCGCTCACTATGGCGATCCTTGCACGACCGGGAGCGGCACGGCGCCGACCGATTGCTGCGCCGGCGTCCTTTGCCTCCCCGATACCAGCGGGAAGGCCACGTGCAGCGCGTTCTGCAGCGCGGAGCACCAGGCCTGCGATGCGACGAACCACCCGTGCTGCCAGGGCCTGACCTGCGGGAGCGGCGCGACCTGCGTGTCGCCCCAGCTGCCCCTGGGAAGCCCCTGCCGGAGCGGCACGGACTGCGTCACCGGTGTTTCCTGCACCGACGGCGTCTGCGGGGGCCTCGACGCGGGGACCGGCGGCGCCTGCGTGGCGTTCGGCGGCGGCTGCGGCTCCACGGCGATCCCGTGCTGCCCGGGCCTGACGTGCGACAACACCAGCACCTTCACGTGCACGAGCCAGGGCGGCGTCGTCCCCGATGGGTCGGTCTACTTCGACGGCGGCTGCGGGGCGCAGACCTTCTCCGGCGCCGATACCCCCGAGACGCACGTCGTCGACATGGGCAAGACCTCGGGCACCTTCACGTTCGACTACAACACGTACTCGATTCCCGACGAGATCCGCGTCTACTACGAGAGCGCGACGCTCTTCGATACCGGCTGCGTCGGAGCGACCGGGCATCCTTCTCTGAAGTTCAGCGGCGGGACGAGGAGCGTCACCGTGCAGGTCTTCCCGAACTGCAACGGGAACACCAGCGGAACGGCCTGGGACTTCACCGTGGGCTGCCCGCAGTAGGGCGCCCGGCAAGGAGTCGTGAGCTACGTCATCGGCGAGCAGACGCGCACGGCGTCGGCCCGTCGCCTCGGAAAGCCGCTGGGCATGGTATCGGCGGCGACGATGGCGAAGGTGGCCGATGCGGTGCGCATGATGCTCGGACTGTAGGCAACGATGGCGTGACCCGCCGCCGTCGGGCCGGGCACCTCGCTGCTGAAGGAGCCTGTCTCGATCGTCGCGGGCCCAGCGACGACCGTGATGGCCCGTCGCTCGACCATGATGAACGACCGCTCGTCGCTCGCGAGGACGCTCGCGACCGACGCGGCTGGCCTCTCGTCGCTCGCGACCCGACCGACCACGATCGAAATCGGCCTCGCGGCCGACGCGGGTCGCCTCGGGACGCTCGCGGGTCGGTTCACGACCGTCGCGTGGCACACTTCGTCGGTCGCGGATCGCCTCGCGACCCTCGCAGGACGGGTCACGACCGACGCGAGTCGCCTGGCGACGCTCGCAGGCGCGCCCGCGACGATCGAAAGGTCGCCCGTCACGCTCGCAGGTCGACCTCACACGGACGAAGGTGCGTTCATCATCGTCGCGAGCGACCCCGCGACCGGCGCGACACCGTCCTCGGCGACGCGGATCCCCGCGGCAGCGGCTGGTGGGGTGCCGGAGTGTGCCGATGGGTCGAGCCCGGGGGAGATCGGACACGCTCTGGCACGGGTGTGCCGCAGAAAGGGAGCCCGGGGCACGCCCGAGAGAGGTGCGCGAAGCCCGCCTGCGGCAGCCTGCGGCGGGCTCATATTCCCTGGCGTCCGTGGTGTGGCGACGTAGCCCGCCGAAAGGCGGGCTTTGCGTGACCGCTCTGAAAGTGCCCCGGGCTTCAGCCGACCCAGTGAAGGCAGTCGATGGGCTCCGCCCGGCCATGGTGCCGGGCGCGCCCGGTCAAGCTCGGCCACGGCGACGACGCCGGGTAGGACGGTCCCCACGCGCTACCTATTCGCTTCGCCGACGGCGCGGGATGCCGGTCAGAGCGGGACGATCTCGACCCCGACCTTCTTGTGCAGCAGCGCGAAGTCCGCGCGGTTCGGAGTGACGACGGCCGCACCATGACGCCGGGCGGTCAGGCCGATGAGAGCGTCGTTCTGAAAGCTGCGTCTCTTGGTGGTCTCCCACCCCTCGGCATCGCCAATTTCACGAATGAGGGCGGCCGCCTCCCACCAGTCGGGCGCCGATGGCGCCCACTCGATCGCGCAGGTCCGCCGGAGCGTCTCGACCAGGCGCCTCGCTGCCGGCGTCCGCGCCCCTCGCCGGAGCTCGGACAGGACCACCGAGGATTGCCGGACGACGTACTGCCGGCGGATGGTGGCCAGCTGGGCTTGATAGAGGCCCTCCCAGTGCCCGATGTAGACGGCCGCGTCGAGGATCGCGTACCGCATCTACCGTCGGTCGAAGCTGTGCCGCGGCAAGGTCTTGCGGGTCTTGTCCATGAACCGCCAGAACTCCTCCATTTCCGCGACCCGCTCCACGGAGAGGCGGATGACCTCCGCGTCGGTCTCGACCCCCAAGGCCTTCTTGGCGCGCCGCAGGGCTCGCTCGTCGACGAAGAACGACTTGCGCGTCAGGGTCGGCACACGTCGTGCGGCGGCTTTGGCGACCATAGGCATATGTAACTGACATCGCAGGCATACGTTGTCAACCTCCTCACCCTCCGGGCGCGTCACGCTGCGAGCGGAGCCCACTCCTCAAGCTCCACGCCCGTCACGCCCAGCGGCGCGAGGACCGCGTTCACGTCCGCGACGGAGACCAAAGCCGGGGCGGTGATCTCGCCCGGCCGCGCCCGCGGTGTCTGGTGCTAGGCTGTCTGCCATGGTGCGTGACCCCCTGACTGGCGAAGAGTTCGTTCGCGTCGTGGGCACGCGCGCGCCTCCTCCACTTGGTGAGCCGCCCTCGGCACGCGCGCGCGAGGCCCTTGCGGCGATGGCCATGTATCGGACGCGGGCGCCCAAAGGGGTCTTTCTCTACCGCTGTCACGCCGAGATGGAGGCGGATCGCCTGCGCTGGACTGTGGAAGCGATGGTCGAGCGCGCGCGCCATGGCTGAATACACGCGGCCGGCGACGTGGGACGACGTCAAGCTGGTCGCGCGACTGCTGGACGCCGAAGGGGTGCGCTGGATGCTCATCGGCGGCTATGCCATCGCCGCACACGGCTTCGTGCGCTTCTCGGAGGACGTGGACGTGCTCGTCGATCCCTCGCCCGAGAATACCAGGCGCTGGATCACAGCGCTGGCGCGGCTACCGGACGGCGCGACGCGCGAGCTCATCGGGCGAGAGGACCTGTTCCAGAAGGAGGGCCCCTACGCCGTCCGCGTCAACGACGAGTTCACCATCGACGTCATGCCGTCCGCGTGCGGACACGGGTGGAGCGAGCTCGAGCCGTTCGCCGAGCAGAGCGCCATCGACGGAGTACCGATTCGAGTCCTCGGGCTCGAGGGGCTTCTCATGACCAAGGAAGGAATGCGCGACAAGGACAAGGCGGACGCGGCGGTCCTGCGAGCTGCGATCGAGGCCATTCGAGTCGGACGACGGTGAGCGTCGACGGCGAGAATGACGATGCCGGCGAGGAGGAGTGTGTCGCTGCCGTTGGCGTGGAGGACCAGCTCCAGGTCCATCTCCGCCCACGCCGTGAGCGCCGCGAGCCGAGGGGACGAAGAAGACTGCGTAGGGCTCCTGCGTTACGCGACGGAGAACGAGAACAAATCATGAGCGAAGATGACCTCGTGCCGATCCGGAAGGCCTCACTCGATGACCTCGAAGCAGTCGTGGTGTTGTTCGATGGGTACCGACGATTCTACGAGCAGCCAGCCGATCTCGAAGGCGCGCGCCGGTTCATCCGGGCCCGGCTTCAGGCGGGCGATTCGGTGCTCCTCGTGGCGGAGCGGGACCGGCAGCTCGTCGGGTTCACGCAGCTCTATCCGTCGTTCTCTTCCGCTTCGATGAAGCGGGTCTGGATCCTCAACGATTTGTTCGTGGCTCCGGAGCATCGCCGGAGCGGCCTCGGACAAGCGTTGATGAAGGCGGCGGAGGACTTCGCCGGGGAGAGCGACTGCAAGGGACTGGTGCTCGCCACCAAGAACACGAATGCGCCGGCCAAGGCGCTCTATGAAGCGCGCGAATGGACGCTGGACGTGGTGTTCGACCACTATTATCGGTTCTTCTAGCGTTTGGCTCCCCGCGCAGCTCGTCTTCTACGTAGCGGGGCAGGGGAGCGTCGTAGCTCTCGCGGGCGTACGCGAGGAACGTCTCGAGGTGCTCGCGCACGATGCCGACGAGCACGGTCTCGGTCGGGCGGCGCGGCCGATGGGCAGGGGCGAGGGCGGACACAGCCCTGGAGGACAGATCCAGGGCCGTGCCGGAGACCTGCCAGGGCTTTCGCTCGCTTGACGAGCACGCCGCCGTCCACGACAGGCAGGCGCGTGGCCGTGGACGGGGTGCGCTGGTCTGCTCCGCGGACCCGGGGATGCGGTCCGGACCGCCGCGGAAGCGATCCTCACGAGTGAGCACGCGCAGCGAGCGCCTCTTGTCGTCTCCCGCAGTCCCGAGCTCGTCACCCGCGGTCGCGCGGGAACGATCCGCGCGTCTGCGGATCGGTAAAGCGCTCGCGCGGATCGCAACTGCACTCGTCGGCAACTGTTCCGGACTCGTGCGGATCGATTCCGCACGCCCGAGCACGTCATCCTGCCACGCGAACTGCGCGAAATTTCAGCCGCTTACGAGGGCCCCGCCCCCTGGTGAGGAAAAAGCGCCCGCGCTCTGCGAAGACCCTCTCGATCGGTAGCGTTCCCCGGTAGCAGCGTGGCGATCTTCGTCGAGACCGAGCGACGCGCCGGCGGGCGAGCGAGGGACACTGCGCGTATCTCGAGCGAGCCCGACGGCGCGATCGCGAAGGTATCGGCGAAGAGCGCCACGCTGCTAGCGCTGCTAGCTGCCGCTGGTGGCGGGCTTCGGCGGCCCGCCGAAGATGCTCGCGACGCGGCGCTTCTCTTTGCTCGCCTTGTCCTTCTCGGCGTACGTCGGGATGATGACGCGCTCTCGCTTGGGCAGCTCGCGCCCCTCGAGGACGGCGTGGATTTCCTCGGCGTCGAGGGTCTCGCGCTCGATCAGGCTGTCCGCGAGCCGCTGGAGCCTGTCCTTGGCCTCCGTCAGGAAGTCCTTCACCCGGACGTACTGGCGCTGCACGATCGCGCGCACCTCCTGGTCGATCTCCTGCGCGGTCTGCTCCGAGTAGTCCTGCGTCCGCTGGCCGTAGTCTCGGCCGAGGAAGATGGACTCTTCCTTCTTGCCGTACGCCAGCGGGCCGAGCTTCTCGCTCATGCCCCACTCGCAGACCATCTTGTGCGCGATCTCGGTGGCTCGCTCGATGTCGTTGCCGGCGCCGGTCGTCATCTGGCCGAACACGATCTCCTCGGCGATGCGCCCGCCCAGGGCGACGGCGATGCTGCTCTCCGCCTGCTCCTTGGAGAGGTTGTGCCGGTCGTCCTTCGGCAGGTACCACGTCACGCCGAGCGCGGGGCCGCGGGGGATGATGCTGACCTTGTGGACCGGGTCGTGGTGGTTGATGAGCACCGAGATGAGCGTGTGGCCCGCCTCGTGGACGGCCGTCGTCCGCTTCTCGTCGTCGCTGATGACCATCGAGCGGCGTTCGGTCCCCATGTAGACCTTGTCCTTCGCCAGCTCGAAGTCGGCCATGTTCAAGGCGTCCTTGTCCTGACGCGCCGCGAGGAGCGCCGCCTCGTTGACCAGGTTCTCCAGGTCGGCGCCCGAGAACCCGGGCGTCCCGCGCGCGAGCGTCTCGAGGTCCACGTCCGGCGACAGGGGCGTGCGCTTGGCGTGGACGCGCAGGATCTCCTCCCGGCCGCGCACGTCGGGGCGGGGCACGGTGATGCGCCGGTCGAAGCGGCCCGGGCGAAGGATCGCCGGGTCGAGGACGTCGGGGCGGTTGGTCGCGGCGATGATGATGACGCCCTCGTTCGACTCGAAGCCGT
>PLYU01000161.1 GCA_003153495.1 Myxococcales bacterium | reverse complement strand
CGCCCGGCCGTCCGCCTGGCGCCAGGGCTACGAGCGCCTCGACCCAGCGCGCCGGCTCGCTCCCCGCTGCGCCTCCCCACGCCGCGAGCGCCGCGCGCGGGTCGGCCGAGCGCGCGCACTGCACGTCGAGCAGCTCCGCGAGCAGGATGCCGAGCGCCCAGAGATCGGCCGCGGGCCCCGCGTCGCCGTGCTCGCGCAGCTCCGGCGCCGCGTAGCGCGGAGTCCCCCCGAGCGCGGGGGCATCGAGGTCGGTCGCCAGGCCGAGATCGATGAGCGTCGCCGCGCGCTCCGACGCCGCGTCGCGCGCCGGCACGCGAGCCGTGAGCAGCACGTTCGCGGGCTTGACGTCGCCGTGACGGACGCCCGCCTCGTGGAGCTCCTCGAGCGCGCGCGCGACCGAGTGCGCCACGATGACCGCGCATCTCTCGCGGTCCTTTCTCTCCGCCGTCGGGTCCAGAGGCTTGCCGTCGACCCACTCGATCGCGAGGAAACCCGGACCGCCGTCCACCAGCGCCGGCCCCCAGCGCCGGCCGACTCGCGCGAGCAGCGCCGCCTCGCGCACCACGGCCTGCGCGGCCGCCGTATCGCTGCGGGCGATCTTCAGCGCCACGACTTGGGCCGTCTTCTGGTGCCGCCCCCGCCAGACCACCGACGTGGCGCCCACCCCGACCCGGTCGAGGGCTCGCCAGGCAGTTGCCGCATCCGGAAGCAGCGTCAACTCTGCTGACGCCCCCTGGTCTGTCCCCATCTTCTACAAGAATGGCCTTCGATGAAGCTTTCCGTCAACTCGGGTGGCCACGAGAGAGGGCGGTCGGGGGGCGTGTGGGATACCGCTCGGGCGTCATTCGCCGCTCGCGGCGATGGGGACGCTTTTGGGGCGCAGATGGAGGTTGCCAGGTCCCTGCAGGAGCAGCACCATCAGGTGGTAACTTATTGGGAGGCCTCGTGCAGAGCGGGCGGCTGGAAGACGAAGAGCTGCAGGTGATCCCGCGACGACGGGCTTCGCGCTCGGAGCCTTCGGTCACGGGCCTCACCGCCACGAGCGGCAGCGCCGACGACACGGTGAAGCGGGCTTCCCACTTCCCGGGGCGACGACGCGCGCTGCGGAAGGTGGTCCTGGGCGCCGTGGGAGTCTGCGGGGCGATCCTCGTCCTCGCCGCGGTCGGCAAGGCGCGCTCGACGTCGGACTCGGCGGCGGCGGCGACCTCGACCTCGACCTCGACCTCGACCTCGACCCCGACCCCGACCTCGACCTCGACCTCGACCCCCGCCCCACCCAGTCCCCCGACGACGGGCACCCTGCGCTTCCAGCGTCCGGCAGTCCCAGGCTCCGTCTGGATCGATGGCACCAGGGTGCTCGCTCCGACTGCCGTGATCACGTGCGGCAAGCACCAGGTCAAGATCGGCGCCCGTGGCAAGGCGCACTCCGTCGACGTCCCGTGCGGGGGCGAGCTGCGAATCGCCCGCTGAGGCGTGGCGAGGCCGGCGGATCATCGACGTGACGGGGGTGAAAAACTACGCCAAGGCGCGAGGCCTGCACTCGCCGCGCTCGATGGCGGGCGCCTGCAGGGCGCCGCGACCATCGCCAGCCGTCCAGGCTTCCGAATAGACTCGCCCGATGGATCGCTACCGTGCCCTGCTCGTGAGCCTCGTCTTCGGCGCAGCCATCGTGATCTCCTCTTCGATGATGGCCAGGGCCGCCGTTCGGGTCTTCCGTATCCGCCACCAGAACCAGATGCTCACCGTCACCGGCTCGGCGAAGCGCCGCATCCAGTCGGATCTCATCGTCTGGCGTGCCCACGTGCAGTCTCGCTCGCCCGACCTGGCGACGGCCTACAAGACGCTTTCGGTCGACGTCCCGAAGGTCACTGACTTCATTCGCTCTCGAGGGATCGAGCCGAAGGAGGCCGTCGTGTCGTCGGTTCACACCACGGAGATGCATCCGCACGACCGAGATGGGCACGAGCTGCCCGAGACCGTCGTCGCGTACTCGATGGAGCAGACGATCGAGGTCACGTCGCACGACATCGACAAGGTGACGCGGGCTTCACACGAGGCGACCAGGCTCATCGAGGACGGGATCTACGTCGACTCCGATGCTCCCCGGTATCTCTACACGAAGCTCGCCGAGCTCAAGATCCAGATGCTCGCCGAAGCCTCGAAGGACGCGCGCGTGCGCGCCGAACAGATGGCCACCAACATGGGCAGCGCGATATCGTCGCTCCAATCGGCCAGGATGGGCGTCATGCAGATCAACGCCGCCAACGAGAGCGAGGTGTCGGCCGAGGGCAACAACGACACGTCCTCGCTCGACAAGGACATCATGGCCGTGGTGACCGCGACGTTCAGCGTCGGCGGCGATCGTTGAGCCCTCCGCCGCTCATCGCGGGGAGCCCGGCGGGGAAATGCGATAGCGGTTCTTCCACGCCAGGGGCCCGTCCAGCCCGAGGCGCGTGAGCCGCGGCGCGACGAACCGCTCCACGGCGAAGTAGGGCTCTTCGTCGAATGTAGGGGCGGCGTGACCCGACTGACGCCGGGCCCGCGCAGCGAGCCCCGCCCGCGCGACGGGCAAGTTAACCCTCACCCCGGCCCTCTCCCGAAGGGCTCAGGTTTCCCCTCATCTCGCACGGGATGGACCCGAGCGCCGCGCGCGTGAGGGGCTCTCTCCGCGCTCGAGGCGCTGCACGCTTCGCAGGGAGAGGTCGATCTTCTCGGCCAGCGCGCGCTGTAACAGGCCGATCTCGCCGCGTGCCGACGCGAGCAGGCGCCCCACGCGGCGGGCGTCGCGGGGGATGTCGTGGTCCGGGACGTTGCTGAAGTCGATGCGGTGTCTCATCGGCGGGAGAAGGCTCGCCCTGGCGGCGAGCCGGCGGTGATTGTGGCGGGTCGGGCGCCTCATCTCCAGGATGAACTGCCTGCTGAGGCGGCTGCGGCGGCTCATCTCGATGATCATGGAGTCTCTCTCGGTGAGGAAGGCCTTCCTCTGGCGGGTCACGCCCGCCCTCACGACGAGGGACGCCTTCATCTGGCGGGTCGCGCCGGCTCTCACGGTGACCATGGCGTGCGCCTCGAGGGGCCTCAGGCACCTTTCGGCTTCTCGCGACGCCCCTTCTCGCTCGAAGCCTGCACACGCAGAGTCCCCTCGACCTTGCTCAGGTCTCGATCGAACGTCCCGAGGGGTAGGTGTCCCGCCTTGCGGGCGATCTCGAGCACCAGGCAATCGGAGAACCCAAGCGATGGCCGCCGGCGATAGGCCGCCAGCGCGGCATCGGCCACATCGGCGTCCTGGATGGTCAGCTCCCGGTGGTTGAGGAGCATCTCGACCGCCCTGGCGATCGGCCCGGCCGCGAGATCGTAGACCGACGCGAGGACCCAGGTTGTCTCGGCCAGCACGAGGTGGGAGACCCACGCCCCCTTCGCGACGAACGCCTCCGCAGCCTCGACCTGCACAGCGCCGTCGCGCGTCACCAGCCGCACGAGGACGTTCGTGTCAACGGCCCGCATGCTTCTTTCTCATGTGGCCCCGCACGCCTTCCTTCATCTCCTCGAGTGTCCGGGGCTCCGGTGCGCCCTTCGCGAACAGAGCGCGGTGCACGTCCTCCGACGAGTAGAGACCGGCCTTGCGCACGACGACCTTCTCGCCTTCCTCGTCCCACTCCAGCACCGAGCCGGGCCCGACGCCCAGCTTCTTGCGGACCTCTGCCGGCACGGAGATCTGTCCCTGCGCCGTGAGCTTCGACTGGGCGATCACCATACCGTTCAATTACCACGGTAATGGCACCCGGTCGAGGGCGCGGGCGAGGGCGCGGGC
>PLYU01000164.1 GCA_003153495.1 Myxococcales bacterium | reverse complement strand
CCCCACCCCGCCCGGCACGCGCCCCACGCCGCACCCGGCGCCACCCTCGTCCGCGGCGTCGTCCCGGGCGCAGGCCTTTCCTCCCCGAGCTCCCGGGACACCCTCGGCCGCTGCGTCCGCTCCCCCGACGCCCGCCCCGGCGCCCGCGGAGGACGACCCGACCAACCCGTACTGACCAGGCGCCCCCGGGCCACGGCCGGGCCCTTCGGCTAAGCTCCCGGGCCTCGTGCTCCCGCTCCGCGATCACCTGCCGACCCGCCGGGCGCCGATCGTCAACTCCGCCCTCATCGGCGCCAACGTGCTCGCGTTCCTGTTCGAGCGCATGCAGTTCGCCGCCGGCGTCAGTCCGGTCGCGCTGACGTACCACTTCGGCCTGGTGCCGGCGCGGGTCTTCGTGGACCCGATCGGCGGCGTGGAGACGGTGCTCACCAGCATGTTCATGCACGGCAGCCTCCTGCACATCGGGGGCAACATGCTCTTTCTCTACATCTTCGGCGACAACGTCGAGGACGCCATGGGCCACCTCAGATACCTCGCCTTCTACCTGGCGGGGGGAATCTGCGCGGCGGCGGCGCAGGTCCTCGTGGACCCGACGTCCACACTACCGATGGTGGGCGCGTCCGGCGCGATCTCCGCGGTGCTGGCGGCCTACGCTGTTCTCTATCCGCGCTCGCCGATCATGGTGGTCAACCCGGTGCCGATCTTGTGGCTATTCTTCGGGCTGTTCCTCTATTTCCCGGCCTGGCTGGTCATCGGCGAGTACTTCCTGGTGAACCTGCTGGACGCGATGACCAACACCCAGCAGGGCGGCATAGCCTTCGCGGCGCACATCGGCGGCTTCGTCGGGGGCGCGCTGCTGCTGCGGGTGCTCATGACCGGTCGACCTCGCACCGACAACTACGACCGCTGGCGACAGTGGGCCGAGCGCCGCCAACGACGCGACGACTCGTGGTGATTGATCGCGGCCCCACGCACGCTGTCATTCCGAGCGAAGCGAGGGACCCCCCGGCGGCCTTCCGCACGCGCAGATCGCGCGTGGCCGAGAGAAGCGGCTCGGGATGACAGCCGCTCAGTCGCTCAGCCCGTCGATCCGCCCCTTGTCGACCGCGACCAGCGCGCCCGTCGAGATCGCCTGGACGCCCGCCAGCATGACTGCGAACCGCTCTTCCTTCGTCAGCCCGTCGACGTAGCGCTTGTAGAGCTGCTGCGCGACGACGGCCAGCTTGAAGAGAGCGAACGCGTAGTAGAAGAGAACGTTGGAAGCGTCGCGCCCCGTCGCGCGCGACCAGCGCTCTGCGAACTCGACGCGCGTCAGGTTGCCGGGGCGGTTGGTCGGACCGAACACGGTGACCTGGAACACGGGCGGGTCGTCGGCCTGGATCCAGTAGCCGAGCGCCGTACCGAGGTCCATCAGCGGGTCGCCGATGGTCGCCATCTCCCAGTCGAGCACCGCCACGACGCCCTGCAGGTCGGGAGAGAGGACAACGTTGTCGTACTTGAAATCGTTGTGGACGAGGGTCGCCCCGCTCTCGGTCGGCCGGTGCTCTTCGAGCCACGCCCCGAGCTTCTCGATCTGGGGCACGTCGTCGGTGCGCGCCTTGCGGTAGCGCTCGGCCCAGCCTCGCACCTGACGTTCGATGTACCCCTGCGGCTTGCCCAGGTCGCCGAGACCGGCGGCGGCGTGGTCGAGCTTGTGGATCTCGGCGAGCGTGTCGCACGTCGACTCGGACACGCGCTTCATCGTCGGCGCGTCGAGCTCCAGCCCGTCGGGAACGTGCGCGCGCAGGATGACGCCCTTGACGCGCTCCATCGCGTAGAACGGCGTCCCGATGACGCCCGGGTCGTCGCAGTGGGCGACGGGCCGGGGCACCTTGGGCCACCTGGGCGCGAGGGCGCCGAGGATCCGGTACTCGCGCCCCATGTCGTGAGCGCTCTTGATGTTCACGCCGGGCGGCGCCCTGCGCAGCACGATCTCGCGCTCGCCGAAGCGAACCAGGTAAGTCAGGTTCGAGTACCCCCGGCCGAACTGGAGCAGCTCCGGCTCGGCGTCGAAGCCGGGGGCGCGGGCGCGCAGCCAGGCGGCGAGCGCGGCGACGTCGAAGCTGGCCTCGGGGCGTACGGCGGTCGGTTGGTCGGTCGAGTCGGCCATGGCTCACACGGAGGTGACGAGGCGTCGGTCGCGCAGGTGGGAGGTGACGTTGAACGTCCGCAGGCCCCAGCGCTCGTTAGCGAAATCGAGCTCGGTCACCGAGGAGTTGTACAGAGACCAGCTCAGGTCGAGCACCCGCTCCTCGTCGCGGATCGCGAGCGATTCGGCCGCCGCGGAGGCGATGGCGCCCGCCGACGTGAACACGAGCGCGGCCTTGCCTCGCCCGATCGACGCGATGCGGCCCATGGCCCGCGCGACGCGCGCACGGAACGCGCTCCACGGCTCGACCTCGTCGTGGCCGACCTCGCCGCGGACCCAGCGGCGCGTGATCCGCTTGAAGGCCGCGAGCACGTCGTCGGGCGAGGGGGGCTCACCGCGGACGGTCGCCTCCACGATCACGCGCAGCGCGGGATCCTCCGCGGCGAGGAGCGGGAGGAGCTTGAAGACGAGGGCGAGGCCCGCGTGCTCGTCGAGCTCGGGCAGGACGACCGGGGCGGGCAAGGCGGCGCCGCGTTCGGACAGCACCCTCGCGACGACCTCGTGGGTCTGCGCCTGTCGCTTGCGGGGCCCGACGAAGACGGCGTGGACATCGAGGCGCTGGTCGGCCAGCCACTCGCCGAGCCGCTCGGACTGCTCGAAGCCAGGCTCCGAGAGCTGGTCGTAGTCGGTGCTGAAGGCGGAGGCCTTCCCGTGGCGGATGAAGAGGGCGACGGACACGCGGGCGTTTTCATAGCACGCGCGGGTATAGTCGCGGCGTGGCAAGCAAACGGCGACCGGACCTCCCGCGCACGGTGATCCTGCTCGGATTCACGAGCCTTTTCACCGACGTCGGCACGGAGATGATCTTTCCCCTCTTGCCGGTATTCCTCGTCGAGACCCTGGGTGCCAGCCCGGCCTTCCTCGGGCTGATCGAGGGGGCGGCGGACACCGTGGCGAGCCTGCTGAAGCTGGCGTCGGGGGTAGTCGCCGACAGGACGCGACGCCGCAAGCCACTGGTGCTGCTCGGCTACGGCCTGGCGAGCGCGGTGCGGCCGTTCGTCGCGGTGGCGACGCGACCGTGGCACGTCCTCGCGGTGAGGGTGACCGACCGCGTGGGCAAGGGCCTCCGCAGCTCGCCCCGCGACGCGCTCATCGCCGACGCGGCCGGCGACCGGGCCGGGCTCGCGTTCGGGTTCCATCAGGCCATGGACCACGCAGGCGCGGTGGTCGGGCCGCTGCTGGCGACGTTGCTCATCGCGTCGAAGGTGCCGCTGCGCGGTGTGTTCTGGGTGGCGGTCATTCCAGGGGCGATCGCGACCGCGCTTGTGGCGGCCGTCCGGGAGCGCGATTCGACCGCGACCCTGACCTCGACCCCGACCCCGACCTCGNNGACCTCGACCCCGACCCCGACCCCTGCCCGGCTCCTCGACCGACGCCTGGTCACCTATCTCGGGATCCTCGGGCTCTTCTCGCTCGGCAACTCGTCCGACGCATTTCTGCTGCTGCGGGCGCGCTCCCTCGGCCTCTCGGCTGCGGCGATTCCGATCCTGTGGTCGCTCCTGAACCTGTCCAAGGTCCTGTGGGCCTACCTGGGCGGAGCGGTCGCCGACCACGTGCCGCGTGCCCGGCTCATCGCCGGGGGCTGGCTCGTCTACGCGGGCGTGTACCTGGGGCTCGGCCTGGCGACGACCGCCTGGCACGTCTGGGCGCTCTTCGTCCTGTACGGCGTCTTCTACGGCCTCACCGAGCCGGTCGAGAAGGCGCTGGTACGAGATCTCGTGGCGCCCGAGCAGCGCGGGAGGGCATACGGCGCGTTCAACTTCGTCATCGGCGTCACCGCCCTGCCGGCCGGGCTGCTCACGGGCGCGCTCTGGCGCGTCTGGGGGCCCGCGACGGCCCTCGAAACGGGCGCCGCGCTCGCGGGCGCCGCCTGCATCGGCCTGCTGGGCTGGGACGCCTCGCGCTCGAGGACGTGACCCCTTCCCTTTCGATCTTCCGGGCTTTCTGTTCAATTCCTCTCGCCCTCCGTCGCCCATGCGCTTCTTCGCCACCGCAGCAAAGGGGACCGAGCCCGCGCTCCGCGACGAGCTGCGCGAGCTGCGGCTCGACCGCGTGCGCGCCGACCGCGGAGGGGTCCACTTCGAGGGGGAGCTTCGCGACGCGGCCCTCGCCTGCCTCTGGTCGCGCGTGGGCGTCCGGGTGATGCTCGAGGTGACCCGCTTCGAGGCGGCGGACGGACCGGCCCTCTACGACGGCGTGCGGACGGTCGACTGGGGCGCATGGATGACGGCCAAGACCACGCTCGCGGTGCGCGCGACGTGCCGCTCAAGCCGCCTCACGCACTCCCAGTTCGTGGCGCAGAAGACCAAGG
>PLYU01000059.1 GCA_003153495.1 Myxococcales bacterium | reverse complement strand
TCCGCGCGCTGCGCGACGTGGCCGCGACCCGCCGGGAAGTGCCGCTCATCCTCGTGATGCCCGCGGCGACCCTCCCGCCCGAGCTCGATCGGGACGCGCGCGTCGTCTCGCTCCCGCTGCCCGACGAGGAGGCGCTCGCGGCGGCGCTCGACGCCGAGCTGGGCCAGAAAGCCTCGCGGAACCCGGCGACGCGACAGGCCCTGACGCGCGCCGCGATCGGCCTGACGCTCGACGAGGCCCGGCGCGCCTTCCGCCTCGCCCGCGCGGTGCCGGACGCCGCGGAGGCGACGCAGCGCGTGATCGCCGAGAAGCGCGGAGCGCTGAGGCGCAGCGCGTGCGTCGAGCTGGTCGACGCCGAGGTGACCCTCGAGGACGTGGGCGGCCTCGAGGTGCTCAAGGCCTGGCTGACATCGCGGGTGCTGGCGTTCGACGCGGGCGCGAAGGCGTTCGGCCTCGCCGAGCCGCGGGGGATGCTCGTCTGCGGCGTCCAGGGGTGCGGCAAGTCCCTCGTCAGCAAGGCCGCAGCGCGGGTGCTGTCGCTGCCGCTCTTGCGCCTCGACTTCGCCGAGCTGTTCGCGTCGGCGTCGCCCGAGCACGCGATCCGCGAGGCGACGCGGGCCATCGAGGCGGTGGCGCCCGTGGTGCTCTGGGTCGACGAGATCGAGAAGGGCCTCGGCTCGGGCGGCGAGGACGCGCGCCACGCGCGCGTGTTCGGGGCGTTCTTGACGTGGCTCCAGGAGCGCCGCGCGCCCGTCTTCGTGGCGGCCACGGCCAACGAGGTGGACCGTCTGCCGCCGGAGCTGGCGCGCCGCGGGCGCTTCGACGAGGTGTTCTTCGTGGACCTGCCCTCCCCCACCGAGCGCGCGCAGATCCTCGGCGTCCAGCTGCGCCGCCGCGGGCGCGACGCGGGCGCCTTCCCCGTCGCCGAGCTGACGGCCGACCTCGAGCACTGGTCCGGGGCCGAGATCGAGAACATGGTGACGGCGGGTCTCTTCCGCGCCTACGCCGCCCGGGAGGACCTGAAGGTCGACCACCTGCGCGGGGCCGCGCGCGAGCTGGTGCCCCTGGCGACGCTGTACGAGGAGAAGATCCAGGCGCTGCGCACGTGGGGCAAGACGCGGGCGCGGCGCGCGTCGGCGGACCGCAAGACGCTCGATTTGTTCGGGGACTAGGCCTTTCAGCGGCCCCTCACGGGCACGACCTCGGCGAGCGCGGCGTCGCGTGCTTCTTCGCCCAGAAGGGACGCGATGACCCACCCGGCGAGGTCGACGCCGGCCAGGCACGCCGCTGCGGTGGCGATGTTTCCCTCGCGGACGAAGGGCTCGTCGACGACGGTGACCCCGGTCGTGACGAGCAACTCGCGGGCGCGCGGGTGCGTCGTCGCTCGCTTGCCCTGGAGCAGGTTCAGAGCCTGGAGCAGGAGCGCGCCCGAGCACATGGCGCCGATGAGCTGTCGGGTGGGGTCCAGCCGGAGCCTTGCGAGATAGGCGCGATCGAGGCGGAGGGCGCGGGTCTCGGGTCCGCTGGCGAAGAGGACCGCGTCCGCGCCCCGGGCCTCTTCGACGCGACCTTGCACGGGAACCGTGAGCCCGGCGAGGCTGGTGTGGCGATCGTCGGTTCCCAGGAGCTTCACCGTCCAGTCCGGCCGGCGGACGCGGTTCAGCAGGTCCCACGTCAGGAACACGTCGAGATCGGTGAAGCGATCGAAGACGATTTGGGCGATCATCATGGAGTCTCCTCGGCGGTCGCCGCGGGCACGCCAAAACGGGCGCCGAACGGCTCCAGCGGCAGGCGAAGGGCGTTCGTCGCGAACGCGACCGTGTGGTAGTGACCGCAGAGCGCCACGAGCTCCACGAGTTGCTCGGGCGACCACTCGGCGGCAAGCGCGCTCCAAAGGACGTCGCCGACGGTCGCCGTCGCATGCAGCTCGTCGCAGAGCCTGAGGAGGAGACGCTCTCGGGAGTTGAAAGCCGTCGAATCCGGGTCCGCTGCGCACAGGTCGCGGATCTCGTCGGGCGTCAGGGCCACCTGTGGGCCGAAGAACGCGATATGCACTCCCCACTCGTATTCGGAGCCGCAGCAGAAGCACGTTCGGTCGATGACGAGCTCCCGTTCGCGCGGAGTGATCGAGCCCCGGTCCAGGAGGCCGCTCGCCATGAACCGGAGAAAGACCCGCTCGTTGACCGCGAGCGTGCGAAAGAGGTGCAGCGGCGGCACGCCGTCCGGCATGACGCGCGCGAAGGCGGCTCGAGTGGCGGCCGCATAGGGTGGATTCATCGGCTTGAGGCGGGCTTCGGTCATCGCGGTCTCCCTCGTTGGGCTATGCTACGGATTGGATAGCGCCACCGTGCTACGGTTTCAATAGCAAGGACGAAGATTGGCTCGCTTCCCGAAAACAGGCACTCCTGTTCGCGGCTCGCGCACCGGCAAGCCCGTCATGGCGCTGCTGGACCTGCTCGGCAGGCGCTGGGCTCTCCGGGTCATCTGGGAGCTGCGGGATGGCCCGCTCACGTCGCGTGCTCTGCGCGACGCTTGCGACGATGTGAGCCCGACCGTCCTCAACGAGCGGATCAAGGAACTCCGCGAGGCTGGCCTCGTCGGGCTCGAGGCCCCCGGGGGGTACACGTTGTCGCCGCTCGGGCGCGAGCTCCTCGCGCGGTCCCACCCGCTGGTCGAGTGGGCCGAACGCTGGTCGGACGCGATCCGGCGTGGGACGCGGTGACGGATCACGTCTCGTCTTGGCCACAAGCGCCCTCTAACCTCTTCGTTGTGAACCCGCGGCGCAGAGACCATGTTACGACCGGCACGCGGGGTGCTTGAATGAGTGCATCATGAGCTTCCGACAGCCTTCGCTCGTTGCGGTCGTCCTTGCTTCCGTCGTGGGGGCCGTCGCTTGTGGCGGCAGCACCACCGATGCGATGTCGGGCCCGCCCGACTCGAGCCCGGACGTCCGGGCGGACGGTGGAGGGGACGCCGACGCGCAGGCTCCCACCCCCGACGCGGGACCGGACGGCAACGCGCCGGCCGACGGTGGGCCTCACCGCGATGCCAGCTCGGACGCCGGCTCGGCGGAGGGCGGTCCCGCGGACGCGGGCAGCGGTGACGGCTGCGCTCCCTCGGCGGCAGCGGCGAAGCACCGCCAGCAGGCCGTCGCGTGCACGGCGAGCCCGGCCGACGGCGGCGCCCCGCCGGGCTTCGACGGGGGCAGCCTCGACCAGTGCCTCGTCGACAGCGACTGCGTCGACGGCGGCGTGTGCAGCTGCCGGGGCAGCACCTTCGCCTGGGCGCACCAGAGCTACGGCAACTCGTGCGTCCCGGCCAACTGCCGCTCCGACTCCGATTGCGGGCCCGGCGGCGCGTGCTCCCCGACGGTGGACTTCGGCTGCGGGCCTTTCTACGGTGTCGTGGGCTACTACTGCCACTCGTGCGCGGACGAGTGCGAGAACGACAGCGACTGCAATGCGAACCCCACGGCGGGCGGGCCCGCGGGGTACTGCGCGTACGACGCGACCATCGGGCACTGGTCGTGCGGCTACAACTTCTGCGCGGGGTGACACGGTGGAGGCCGCAGGGCAAGCCCGCTAAGCTGTCTGACGATGGACGACCTGTATGAACGCCGCACTCCGTTCGGCCATCGTCCGGCGGGGCTGCGCCGGGAGCGAGTCATCTCGTCTCCGCGGTTCCGCGCCGGTCGATTCCGCAATACGCATCGCAAGGGGCCCGGCATCAAGGGCAATCCGCTGCCCGTCCTGGGTGAGTACTTCTTCGGCGGCGAGGGTCGCACCCCCCCCGCCCCGCTTCCGCTCGTGAGCCCGCTGCCCACCTGGGCGTCGAGCCCCGAGACCGGCCTTCGCACGACCTGGCTCGGACACAGCACGGTCCTGCTGGAGATCGACGGGGCCCGCGTGCTCACCGATCCGGTGTTCGGCGAGCGCGCGTCCCCGCTCTCGTTCGCCGGGCCGAGGCGCTTTCACGCCCCGCCCGCGTCGATCGCCCAGCTCCCCGCGCTCGACGCGGTCCTGATCTCCCACGACCACTACGATCACCTCTGTCGTGAGAGCGTCCGCGACCTGCTCCGGCTCGAGGTTCCGTTCGTCACGTCGCTGGGGGTCGGGGCCCGGCTGGAGGCGTGGGGCGTCCCGCCCGAGCGCATCACGGAGCTCGACTGGTGGGAGACGCACGAGCTGCCCGGCGGCAGGCTCTCGTTCACGGCCGCGCCCGCGCAGCACTTCTCCGGGCGCGGCCTGGGCGATCGGAACGCCACCCTCTGGTCCTCGTGGTGCATCCGCGGCGCCCGACACCGCGCGTTCTTCAGCGGCGACACGGGTCTCACCGACGAGCTGGCGGACATCGGGCGGAGAGCGGGGCCGTTCGACCTCGTGATGCTCGAGGTGGGGGCGTTCCATCCCAGCTGGGGCGACATTCACCTCGGCCCGGACAACGCGCTCGCGGCGCTCGCGCTCCTCGGCGGGGGGGCGCTCTTGCCCGTGCACTGGGGCACGTTCAGCCTGGCGCTGCACGCCTGGGACGACCCGGCCGAGACCCTGTTCAGGCGCGCGGAGTCGGAGGGCGTGCGGCTGGTGACCCCTCTGCTGGGCGCGCCGGTGGAGCCGGAGCGCGTCGAGCGCCCGGCGGCCTGGTGGCGAGGCCTGGCGAGATGAGGGCGGCGCTCGGATGGCTCGCGGCGACTGCCGTGCTGGCCGGCTGCTCGGGCGCGACGCCGCCGAAGAGCGACGACGACTACCGGCGCGAGGTCACGAGCAACATGCAGGGCAGCCGGCGCGCGCGCGCCCCCGGGAGCGGCCGTTCCCGCGCCGTCCTGGCCCCTCGACGCCGCGCCTTCCCCGGGAGCCGCGTGATACTGTCGTATCCATGCGACAAGCGCGTTCCGCGACACATCCTGCACGCTCGCTCGCCGCCGCAGCCATGACGGGGACGTGCTGCCAGGAGCTGATGGCGCCCTGCTCCTCGACCTCGGACTGCTGCTCGGGGACGTGCACGCTCAACGGGGGCAAGTACTACTGCCAGTGACCTTCCTGGGCTGGAGTACCCGGCCTCGCCGCGGGGCGCGAAGCGATCGGGCGAGGCCGGCTCACGATCCCACCGCCCGCGCCATGAGGCCGGCCAGCACCTTGCTGAAGGCCGC
>PLYU01000061.1 GCA_003153495.1 Myxococcales bacterium | reverse complement strand
CGCCCGCGCCCGCGGCCCTACTCAGCCGTCCGCCTCAACCGGTCCAGCGCCCCCACCAGGTCCTTCAGGCTCTGCTGCTGCGCGCTCGCGCTGCCCTCGATCTTCCCCGCCGACAGCAGCAGCTGCTGGCTGCTCCTCGCCTGCACCTTGTGGCTCGCGTTCAGCTGACCGACCATGCTCGAGATGTTCTCGATGNNCGCCGCGCGCCTGCTCCTGCGAGCTGCGCTCGACGTGCTGGGTGATGATCCGCATCTTCTCGGCGCTCTTCATGATGAGCTCCGACCCGCGCGCCTGCTCGGCGGTGGCCGCGGCGATCTGCTGCACCGTCTCGGCGATGCGGCCGATGGCGTCGGTGACCTGTTTGCTGCCCTTGGCCTGCTCGACCGTGGCCTGGGCGATCGCCCGCACCATGTTCGTGCTCTTCTGCGAGCTCTCGAGGATCTTCTTGAGCGCGCGCTCGGCCTCGTTGGACACCTCGACGCCGCGATCGACGTTGTGCGCGCCGCGCTCGACGGCGGTGATGGCGTTCTTGCTCTCCGCCTGCACCGTCTTGATGAGATCCGTGATCTCGCGCGTGCTCGCGCCGGCGCGCTCGGCCAGGTCCTTGATCTCGTCGGCGACGACGGCGAAGCCCTTGCCCTGCTCTCCGGCCTGCGCCGCGATGATGGCCGCGTTGAGCGCGAGGAGGTTCGTCTGCTCGGCGACGTCGTCGATGACGTTGACGATCTGACCGATGGCCTCGATCCGCGACCCCAGGTTCAGGATCACGCTCACGGCCTCCTGCGAGCTCTCCTTGATGCGGTAAATCTCGCTGATCGTCTTGAGGATGGCCTCGGCGCCCTTCTCCGCGTCGAGCGTGACCTCCTCGGACAGGCGCGCCGTCTCGTTGGCGTTGCCCTGCACCTGGTCGATCGAGACGTCCATCTCGTTCATCGAGCTGCTCGTCTCCTCCGCCGTCAGCGAGAGGGCGTCGACGTTCTTGGCGACCTCCTTGATCGAGTACGCCATCTCCTCGATCGAGCTCACCGTCTCGCGCACGCTACCCGCCAGGTCTCCGACGTTCTCGGCCACCTCGTCGTGGGTGGCCGTCATCTCGAGGATCGAGCTCGACGACTCCTCCGCGCTCTGGGTGAGGGTCTCGAGGTGCGTGGCGATCTCGCCGATCGCCGTCGTCAGGTCCCGGATGAGGCGGGACGTCTCCTCGGCCGACGCGATGAGAGAGCCGACGTTGCCCTCGAGCCGCCTGGCGCCCTCCTCGAGCATGACCTCGTAGCGAGCGATCTGCGCGCGCGCCGGGCCCAGCCCCGAGAACAGGACCGCGATGATGCCGATGAGCGCGACCACGTACGCCGCGGACTCCCGCGTCAGGAACGTGGACGCCCCGAATGCGGCCGCGGCGATCGCGAGCATCCCGGCGATCTGTTTGGAGGACAGGGTCATCGGGTCGGTGGCGATTCGAACGTAAAGGTACCGGTCAGCGCTCGCCGGAGGCAAGGAAACCTCGCCGCCCGCCGGGACCGGCCCTACGCTTCGCTCGTGGCGAACCGTACTTCATTTCCCTTCGATGGCCCCCGCGCGACCGCGCCCGTCCCCCTGCGCTTCGAGGACGTCACCCAGGACGGGCGCCTGGTGCTCGAGTCCCTCCCCAACGCGCTCGGGCCGACGTTCTGGCGCGGCATGATCCTGACCGACGGGGTCGCGCGCCGGTTCCGCGAGGGCGGGGTCCTCCCCATCATCACGCGGTTCGTCCTCGAGGGCACCCCGGGCCCCTTCTCGTCGAACGCGCCGTTCGAGGCCGAGGGAACCTACCGGATCGCGCGCTCGGAGGACGGGCGCTTCATGCTCGACATGTACGCCGAGCTCTACGCGCCCGTCGGGCGGACGTACGAGCGCACGCCGAACGAGGGCGAGCGCGCCGTCGCCGGGCGCGTGACGGCCGAGCACGTGTTCACGCGCCCGTTCGCGGCCCCGGGAGAGCGCCGCGTGACGAGCCTGGACTTCCCGGGCGCCCCCGAGGTCCGCGAGACCCGCCCCGCGCCGCCGGCGCCCGCGTCGATCGCCACCCTGCCGCCCGGCGCGACGCCGCTCGACCCCGCGCCGCGCGCGGACCCGGTGCCCTTCCCCTTCGGCCTCGTGCACACTGACGGCAACATGCACGTCAACTCGCTCGCCTACCTGAGGCTCTTCGAGGAGGCCGCTCTGCGGCGGCTGGTCGCCCTCGGGCGCGGGGCGGCCGTCCTCGGGCGCACCATGGACATCGCCTATCGCAGGCCCTGCTTCGCGGGCCAGACCGTCTGCGTCGTGCAGCAGGCGTTCGAGGCGGACGGCAAGCTGGGCATCGCCGCCGTCCTCGTCGACGAAGCGGACGCGCGCGACGAAGCCAGCCTGGCTCGCGCGCGGCCCTACACGTTCGCGCGCATGACCTTCGAGCCGTGACGACCAGGCCCCCCTTGCGTCAACAGCGGGGGGGCTAGAAAGAGCCGCTCACCCCCGCCGACCCCAGCCCGATCCACGGGGACACTCGCAGGCTCGTCTCCGGCTCGGACGCCGGCCTCGCCTCGGGCTCGGACTGATCGGTCGTCGCCGGCTTGGGCGCCGGCTCCGCCGAGTGGCCCATCAGGATCGACGCGAGCGCGACGCCCCCGCCGACCCCGCCGACCACGAACCCCACCGTGGAGATCGTCGCGAGCGAGTTGGCCGAGTTCAGGTCGTTGACCGCCCCCTGCGACGTGCACCTCTTGCCGGGGCACTCGTTCTGGAGCGACGACGTCTTGGACATCGACATCAGGCCGGTGATCGCGCCGACGATGATGCCGGCGCCGCCCACCCCGATGCCCGCCCAGGTGACCGCGGTCGGGCCGTGCGACGTGTTGTCCGACACGGCGCCCTCCGGCGCTTGCTCCTTCGGCGTCTCTTCGCCCTCGCCGCCGCCGCCGGTGGACCCGCTGCTGAGCACCACCTCGACCTGCTTCTGCTCGCCCTCGCCCAGGTCGACCTCTTTCGTCCCCTCGCCGCCGCCCGCCTTCGCGACCACGACGTGGTGCCCGGGGTCGACCTTGCGCGGGACGGTCGCCGCGGCCTGCGGAACCTGCGCGCCGTCGATCGTGAGCGAGGGCGTCACGCCTTCGGGCCCGCCGCTCACGACGACCGTCAGCGACGGAATCCGGACCTCGAGCCCTGCGTCCAGCTCGTCGGCCTTGTCGCGCGCCCGCTTGAAGGCGTCCGGCTCGTTCCCCTGCGCGCCCGCCTTGCGGAGCTCGGCGATGGTGTCGCGCGCCGCGATGAGCTGCCCGAGGGCCACCTGGGTCTGCGCGACCTCCAGGTAGGTCGTCGGCACGTGCATGATCTCGTTGGCCGACTGGAACTTCTTGAGCGCGCCCTTGACGTCGCCCTGATCGCGCAGCCCGCGACCCTCTTGCATGAGCGAGCGTGCCGTCTCGCGGTCCGCCGCGGTCGCGTCGCCCCATGCGGCGTGCGTCGACAGCAGCGCGACGGCGGTCGCCGTGGCCAAAGTCAGGCGGAAACGTCTAGAAGCCATCGTCGATCCTTTGCGTGGCCTTGGGGGCCGGTTTCGTCGGGGGTCGTATGGCCGCCTGCGGGGGGGCCGCGAGCACGGGAGGGCGTGCGATCGGAGCGGTGGGGGCCGCAGAAGTGGCGGGCGGCAGCTTGTCGAACGCGATCGTCGGGGCCGACGGCGCCGGTGCGGTCGCGACCGGCGGGGTCGGGCTCGCCGTCGCCGCAGGTCTTGCCGCCGTCGAGGGAGGCGCCGGTGGGCTAGCCACGGTGGACACGGGCGTGCTCGCTTTCGCCGCGGCGCTCGCGGCGGGCTCTTGCTTCGCCCCGACCGTCAGCAAGAGCACGCCTGCGGCGACGAGGGCGGCTGCGACGCCGGCGATCGCCATCGTCCGCCGACTCAGATGCCGCTTCGCTCCCAGCTCGAGCGCAGCCGAACCGAGCGTGCCTCCGGATACTGCGGAGGCGCCCGAGGGCGACATCCCGTGCCCCGACGTGCCCGGCGCGGAGATCCCCGGTACCGAGCCGCCCGGCGCGGATCCCCCCGGGGCGGTCGTGCCCGGCGCCGACGTGCCCGAGCGGCTGCCTGTCTCGGTCCCGGTCCCCGGCACACTCGTGAGCGAAGGCTGGTCGCCCACCCCGGGGGGCGCGACGCTGTACGACACGCCGGTTTTCGACGGCGAGAACGCCCCGGTCGTCCTCAGGTTCGAGCGCATCAGCTCGGCGTACTTCTCGCGATCCGTCGCCGCCTTGAGCCCGAGCGCGATGGCGTCCTTCCGCCTCTGCGCTCGATCGGCGATGTGCTCGGCCAGGAAAGCCGCGACGACCTGCGGGGTCGTCGACAGCTTGGTCTCGACCATCGCATCCTCGAGGGCGAGCTGCATCTCGGCGGCGGTCGCGAAGCGCCCGTCCGGAGACGGCGAGAGCGCGCGCTTCACGACGGCCGCGATCGGCCGGGGCACGCTCATGGGAAGCGGGACCGGCGGGCGCCCGCTCGTGAGCACCAGCAGGGTCTGCACGTCGTTGTCGCCGTCGTAGGGCGGCTTGCCGGAGAGCAGGTGATAGAGAATGGCGCCGATGCCCCAGATGTCCGCTCGCCGGTCGATGTTGTGCCCGAGAGCCTGCTCCGGCGCCATGTAGCGGACCTTGCCTTTGACCGTGCCGGCGTTCGTGTCTCCGGCGATCCGATCGCGCGCCTTGGCGACGCCGAAGTCGATGAGCTTGGCGACGCCCTTCATGCTGCAGAGCACGTTCTGGGGGGAGACGTCGCGGTGAACGACGCCGAGCAGCTGCCCGCTGGCGTCGCGGAGCTCGTGGGCGGCGTGCAGCCCGCCGCAGATGTCGGCCATGATCCGGAGCAAGACGCCGGGCGGCATGCGCGCGCCCTTCTTCTTCAGCGCTCGCTGCAACGTCGCGAGCGCTTCGCCGTCGACGTACTCCATGACCAGGTAGGTCGTGTCCAGCTGCTCGCCGACGTCGAGGATCTGCGCGACGTTGGCGTGCTCGATCCGGGACGCGATGCGCGCCTCGTCTATGAACATGCTCTGGAATCGCTCGTCCGAGGCGAACTTCGGGAGCACGGTCTTGACCGCCACGAGCTTCTCGAACCCGTGCTTGCCGGTCTGCCGCGCGATCCACACGCTCGCCATGCCGCCCTCGGCGATCGGGCAGAGCAGCTCGTAACGATCGAGCTTCACGCCGGGCGCGAGCGGCGAAGGTTGCGGGGCGGGGACGCTCACCCCTTGGAGTATCGCCCACAACGACGAGCGACGCGAGTGTGCTGCGGGCAGCGCGCCTGGGGTGCGCAGATGTAGGCTCACGCCCTCTGAAGCGCGCGCGCCCGCGGGCGCGTCGACGCGGGCCCGGCGCGCGGCGCAGGCTCGTGGCCGGCCGGGGGATCGCCTCGCAGCTCGAAGCGCGCGCCGCTCATCCGGTCACGCACGATTCCCGTAGCGACAGGCGAGACGTCGATGCCGATCCATCGCCTGCCGAGGCGCTCGGCGACGGCGATCGACGTCCCGCACCCGCAGAAGGGGTCGAGCACGACGTCGCCCTCGTTGCTGCTGGCCCGGATGACGCGCTCGAGGAGCGCCTCCGGCTTCTGCGTGGGGTAGCCCGTCCGCTCCCTTCCGATGGCCGCGATGACGCCCACCTCCCACACGTCCGAGAGAGGAGGCCCCTGGGTCTCGACGTCGTCGACCCCGGGCTTGCGGTGCCCCGACGAGAAATCCGCGCGCTGCCGCTTCGTCCCGAACGCCTTGAGCGTGGACTCCGAGAGCTTCTCGTACCCCAGTAGCGTGTTGAACGTGTGCTCGTGCCCGGCGCTCGCCGTGTAGAAGAGCAGGACGTCGTGCATGCGCTGGAAGCGCCGCGCCCGCGCCGGCCACCGCCTGTAGCGCCAGATGATCTCGTTTCTGAAGCACGCCGGGCCGAAGATTCCGTCGAGCAGCACCTTCAGGTAGTGGCTCGCCGTCGGGTCGCAGTGAAGGTAAAGGCTGCCGGTCGGCTCGAGCACGCGGCGAAGCTCGACCAGGCGCGGCGCCATCATGCAGAGGTAGGCCATGATGTCGCTCTCGCCGAGGATGGCCCGGAGCGCTCGCACCGTGCTCCCGCCGGTGCCCTGCTCGGCGTGCGCGTACGCCGCCGCGGCCTCCGGGCCCCACTTCCACGTGTCCTTGAACGCCTTCGCGCGTTCGCGCTCCGGCTTCCCGCTGCGGGGCTCGAAGGCGATGCTGTAGTCGCGGCCGCTCTGGAACGGAGGGTCGAGGTAGACGAGGTCGACCGAGGCGTCGCCGACGTGCCTCCTGAGGACGTCCAGGTTGTCACCGAGGAAGAGCGTGTTCATGCGCTGGACCGATCGTCACACGGGGGCCTCGAAGGAAGCCAGTTTGCGGGGGCCCGTCTGTGCTCCATACTCGCATGCGGGAAGTCCACGGAGCGCTCAGCGCAGGAACCGGCAGGTGAACACGAGCAGCGGGATGCTGGGCTTCACCCCGGAGGCTCTCCCGAGCGCGAAATCGAGCGACCAGTTGCGGTGAGGCAGCCGCACGCCCGGGAAGATACCGATACCGCTTGCCTTGCCGGCGGCGAGCGACAGCGGGACGAGGGTGTCGCCCTCGAGCAGGAGAGACAGCCAGGGCGCGGCACGCCACACCAGGCCGACGCCCGTCATCGCGATCGAGTCGGCGCCCGCCAGCGCGACGTTCGCGCCCATGGTCGCGCTCGAGCGACACGTCGGCTCGAAGCAGAGCTGCGCGGTCGCGCCGACTCGGCCGAGCACGAAGTTGCCCTGGTCGAGCCCCCAGATGCCGCTCACCGAGCCGGTCGCGGCCACGCGGACGGGGCCCTCGCGGACGAGCGCGGTCTTCAGGCTCAGGTCGACCGGAACGATCGTGCCCTCGAGAGGCGGAGACGCCGTCAGCGTCACCTGCGTCCCCTCGGTGACCGCGTAGCCGGCCTGCAGGACCAGGACGTCGTAGCTGGAGAGGTACACCGTCCCGGCGGGGTGGACGAACGCGGTCGGCAAGAAGACGACGCGGTCGGCGTGCGCGTCGGCCGCCCTGTCCGCGGATGGCTGCGCGCCTTGCGGCTCGTCGGCCCCGGCTGCCGCGGGTGCCGCGACCGCGAGGCACGTGAGGGCGAACGAGGCGGCTCGACGTGCCGCGAGGGACCACGGTTTACGCGTCAGCAGGCCTCGATGATAAGCTACGCCCGTTCACTCGTGGCGAGGATCTGATGCTCCCCGTGCGCGCTTCCGCCTGTTTACGCCGGTGCATGGCGGGCCTCCTCGTCGCAGGGGTCGCGTGGGCCTGCGGTCGCTCGGAGCTCGACACGCTCGACGCCGTCGACCTCGCCGACGCCGGCTCTCCGCTCGCCGTCGCGGAGGCCTCGACTCCGGACGTGGCCGCCGAGGCGGTCGCGCCCGCGCCCGCGCCCCCCGCCGTCGACCCTTGCGCCGGCGCGCCGCCCATCCCGTGCCCCGGCGGCGGATACAAGTACTGCGTGGCGGGCGCTTACAGCGACTGCCCGCAGCGCTGCTCGGTGTGCGTCCCAGGCAGCCGGCGCGTGTGTCTCCTCGCGTACTGCAACTACTGGGGCACGCAGACGTGCACCGCCGACGGGCAGGGGTTCGGGTACTGCGTGGAGGCGTCGCCGCCGCCGGAGTGCGCGTCGATCGCCGACCAGAGCCACAGCTCGCCGGCGCTCGAGCAGTGCTGCCTCGACCACGGGTACTGCTGCAAGGACACCTTCGACCTGAATCACAACGGCGACACGAACGAGCAGGTTGGCCAGTGCAGCGGCGTGGTGTGCCACTGAGCTCCCGGCGGGGCCGGCGCTCCTGGTGCGCCGCGGCGGCGGTCCTCTCCGCGTCCTTCGCCGTCGGCGGGCGCGACGCGCGGGCGGACTCCTGCACGACGCCCGACCTGCTCGAGACGATACCGCCGGACGGCGCTCGGGACGTGCCGACCAACGCGACGCTGTTCGCGCGCTACGCGTCGGTCGCGCAGTACCTGGGAGAGCCGGTCCAGCTCGAGCACGTGGGCGTCGACACGCAGCCCGTCGCCGCCACGTTCGACGCTGCCGAGGCGATGCTGAGCGTCGCCCCGCCGGCGCCGCTGGTGGCCGGCGACTCCTACGTGATCCACTGGCCCGGGCTGCGCGGGCTCGACACGGCCAACCTCGGCACCGGGCTCGACCAGCACCTGCGCGCTGCGGCGAGCCCCGACGTCGACCCGCCGACGTTCGACGGCATCACCGGGCTCGCGTGGGACGTGACGCGCGAGAGGGACGCGTGCAGCGGCTCGATCGACGAGCGGTACGCGTTCGACCTGAGCCTCGGCGAAGCCGCGGACGACGGCGGTCGTGACTCGCTGACGCTCCTCGTCTTCCGCACCGCCGGCCCGAGGCTCGCGCCGGGCGCGCGCGAGCAAGTGCTCCTGCAGCGCATCCCGGCCGCCGGACAGACGGTGCGCGTCTCGAGCGCGGTCGACCACGCGGTCGGGCACGTGTGCTTCGCCGCGATCGCGCGCGACCTGACGGGCAAGGTCTCGTCGGGCGGAGTCGAGAAGTGCGTCGACACCGCGTCGCCGCCGTTCTTCTACGGCTGCGCGACGGCCCTCCCGGGGTCCGCGGGCGACGGCCAGTGGCTGGCGGCCGCCGTCCTCGCGCTGGTGATCGCGCTCTCCCGGCGTGGCCGAAGGCGAGCCCCTCTTGGTGTGAGCGGATGACGCGTCGCGCGTGCTCGCTCGTCGGCGGCGCGGTGCTCGTCCTGACCGCGCCGGCGTGCAGGTCGCGCTCGCGCGCCGACACGAGAGCCCACGAGGGGATCTGGTGGACCGCGGCGTCCGATGACGTCGGCGACTCGTGCGCGGACGTGGGCGAGCTGCGCGTGTGCTGGGGCGCGGGCACCGGCGCCCGCGTCTTGCCGCGGCCGGTGCCCCCCTTCGAGGCGCCCGCGCCGCTCGGCTTTCGCTG
>PLYU01000063.1 GCA_003153495.1 Myxococcales bacterium | reverse complement strand
GCGACTGCGCGGCGGCGCCGTCGCGCGTGCGCACGGCCAGCGAGGCGAGGCTCCCGAACGCCACGGGGTGCACCGGATCGCGCGCGAGGGCGTCGCGCCAGGCCGCCCGAGCGGCGGGCAGATCGCCGCGCGCAGCGAGGACGGTGCCCTTCTCCGCGTAGAGGAGAGGGTCGCGCTCGGCCTCGGAGAGGCCCGCCTCGAGGACCGAGAGCGCTCCGTCGAGGTTCCCCTGCGCGCGCAGGGCCGACGCGAGGAGCGCGTAGGGTCGCGCGCGCCGCGGCGCTCGAGCGATGGCCTCGTTCATCCTGCGCTCGGCCTCGCGTGGCTGGTCCAGGCGGAGCAGCAGCGCACCCAGCGCCTCGACGAGGTCCGGCCGCGCCGGCGCGTCTTGCGCTGCCCGCTCGAGCGCGCGAACGGCCCCGGCCGCGAGCTTGCGATCGAACGGCTGCCGGGCCCCCGTCTCGATCGCGATGCTCACCAGGCGCTCGGCCGGGTAGAGGGCCTCCGGGGCGTCACCGATCGCTCGCCCCAGGTGGAGCATCGCAGCGAGCCGATCGTGGGGGCCGCCGCGCGACGGGTCGTGCATGGCGCAGCGCTCGGCGCGCAGCACGCTCTCGAGCGGCTCCCACCCGAGGTCGCGCAGCCCCTGGAGAGCGCCGATCTCGCCCCCGAGGCGCGACCAGAGCTGCTCGAACGCTGCGACGAGCGAGGCCCCGGCGCGCGCCCCGTCCATCGGCACCACCGCCCGCGCCCGCGTCCGGCCGTCGTTGGCGTCGAACGCGAGAAGGTCGAGGGTCCCGTGTCCGTCGACGGGCGGCTCGAACGCGCCCGTCAGGACCACGTCGACCCGCGCCGGCGCGTCGCCTCGACCCGCGAGGTCGCGCCACGCCGAGGGAGACACGAACGCCTCGATGAGCGAACCGGGCGCGCCGGCTCCGCCGCCCGCCTCGCGGGGGTGCAGCTGCGCGAGCGCCACGCCGCCGCCCTCGACGCGGGTGAACGCGTGGACCAGCGCGGCCAGCCCGAGCCCCAGGCCTCGCCAGTCGTCCGGCACGCCGAAGGGGATGACGACGGCGCGCGGCTCGGTCATCGCCGGAAGCGGTCGGTCGCCTCGACGAGCTCGTGGAGCGTGCCGGGCTCGGTGGCGGAGTGTCCTGCGTCGGAGACGACGCGGAAGATCGCCTCGGGCCAGGCACGATGAAGCGCCCAGGCCGACTCCATCGGGCAGACGACGTCGTAGCGCCCCTGGACGATGACGCAGGGGATGTGGCGGATCTTGGCCACGTTCGAGAGAAGATCGCGGGGCGGGTCGAGCCACGCGCCGTGCACGAAGTAGTGGCACTCGATGCGGGCGAGGGCGACGGCGAGCTCGTCACCCGCCGTCCGGTCGACCAGCGCCTGGTTGCGCAAGAGCGTGCTCGTCGAGCCCTCCCAGGCGCTCCACGCCCTCGCCGCCCGCAGGCGGACCGCCGGCTCCGGGTCCGTCAGGCGCCCGTAGAACGCCCGGAGCAGGTCACCGCGCTCGTCCGGCGGGATCGGCTCCACGTAGGCCTCCCATGCGTCCGGGAAGATGGCGCACGTGCCGCGCTGGTAAAACCAGTCGATCTCCTGCTTGCGAACGAGGAAGATCCCCCGCAGCAAAAGCTCGGTCACTCGCCCCGGGTGGGTCTGCGCGTAGGCCAGCGCGAGAGTGCTCCCCCACGAGCCGCCGAAGACCAGCCACCGCTCGATCCCCAGCTCTTCGCGCAGCTTCTCGATGTCGTCGACGAGGTGCCAGGTCGTGTTGGCGTCGAGCGACGCGTGCGGCGTGCTCTTTCCGCACCCGCGCTGATCGAAGAGGACGATGCGGTAGGCGGCGGGGTCGAAGAAGCGGCGGTGGCCCGGCTCGGTGCCGAACCCCGGGCCGCCGTGCAGGAAGACCACCGGCTTGCCCGCAGGGTTGCCGCTCTCCTCGAAGTAAAGCTCGTGCATGTCGGAGACGTGCAGCCTGCCCGTGCGATAGGGCTCGATCGGGGGGTATTGACCGCGGCGCGGGGAAGGGTCGCTCATGGGCGCCGGAGGGCTACGAGGACTTCTTCGCTTCGCGCGCCTCGCGGCGGGCTCGCCGCCCGTCGGGTGACTTCTCGTCGGCCTTGCCGCGGGCCCGCGCCAGCCGGCCGAGCGAGAAGCGCCCGCCGGTAGCGCCGGCCTCCGCGGCCTTCAGCCTGTCGCGCGTCATCTCGATGAACTTCGTCTGCGACCGTACGACGGGCACGCCCGGCTTGGGCTGCACGCGCTCGTACTTGCCGTCGGACTTGAGCAGCCAGGTCTTCGCGTTGTCGGCGCACTGGATCTGGAGGATCTCGATGAGGCGCGCGCGGATGAGGGGGTCGTCGACCGGGATCATCGCCTCGACGCGGCGGTGGAAGTTGCGCGGCATCCAGTCTGCGCTCGTGACGTAGACCTCGTCCTTCCCGCCGTTGGCGAAGTGGAACGCGCGCCCGTGCTCGAGGAACCGGTCCACCAGCGCGCGCACCTCGATCGTCTCGCTGACCTGCGGGACGCCCGGGCGCAGGCAGCAGATGCCGCGGACGAGCAGCGTGATGGGCACGCCCGCCTGCGAGGCCCGGTAGAGGGCCTCGATGACGTCGGCGTCGACCAGCGCGTTCATCTTGGCGACGATCCTCGCAGGCCGGCCGGCGCGGGCGTGCTCCGCCTCTCGCGCCACGAGCCCGAGCACCGCCTCGTGCAGGCCGAGGGGGGCGACGATGAGCTTGTTCCACTTGGGCGGCGCGCTGTACCCGGTGAGCAGGTTGAACAGGCTCGAGACGTCCTCGCAGACGTCCGGGCGCGACGTGAAGAGCGACAGGTCGGTGTAGAGGCGCGCCGTCGTCGAGTTGTAGTTGCCCGTCGAGAGGTGCACGTACCGCCGCAGCTTGCCCTTCTCGCGGCGCACGATGAGGAGGCACTTGGCGTGGGTCTTCAGCCCCAGGAGACCGTAGACCACGTGCGCCCCGGCATGCTCGAGCATACGCGCCCAGACGATGTTCGACTCCTCGTCGAACCGGGCCTTCAGTTCGACGATCGCGGTCACCTGCTTGCCGCTCTCGGCGGCCCTCACCAGGGCCTTCACGATCGGCGAGTCGCCCCCGGCGCGGTAGAGCGTCTGCTTGATCGCGAGCACGTCGGGGTCGTCGGCCGCGCGGGCGATGAGGTCGAGCACGCCGTCGAACGACTCGTAGGGATGGTGGAGCAGCACGTCCTGCTCGCGCAGCACGGCGAACACGTCGTCCGCGTCGCGAAGCGGGGGGACCGCATGCGGTATGAACGGCTCGTCGCGAAGCGCGCGAACGTCCTCGCGCGAGATGGCCATGAGGTCGGCCACGTTGAGCATGCCCTGGACCGGGTAGACGTCCTTCTCGGGGTCGAGCTTGAGGGCCTTCACCAGCTTGGCCAGCGACCCGGCGGGCGGGTCGCCCGCGACCTCGAGGCGCACGGCGTTGCCGCGCTCGCGACGGCGGAGCTCTTGCTGGATCGACTGGAGGAGATCCTCCGCCTCCTCCTCGTCCACCTCGATGTCGAAGTTGCGGGTGACACGGAAGACGTACAGCCCCTTGATGCGCGCCCCGGGGAAGATGGTCGACACGTGCCGCGCGATGAGGTCCTCGAGCAGCACGAAGGCTCGCGGCGCGGGCTGCCCGCCGGGCGTCTTGACCCCGCTGACCGGCAGCAGGCGCGGGAGCATCGACGGCACCTGCACGACGCCGAACCCGGGCTCGAGGGTCCCCTCGCGCGTGAGCATGACGCCGAGGTTCAGGCTGCGGTTTCTGACCTGGGGGAACGGGTGACCGGGATCGATCGCGATCGGCGTCAGGATCGGAAAGACCTCGTTGTGGAAGCGCGAGTCGAGGTCGGCCAGGACGTCCGCCTGGAGCTCCGCCGGCTTCACGAAGAGGATGCCCGTGTCGGCGAGCTTCGTCAGCAAGGCGGTCATGCTCTGCGAGTGCGCGGCGACCAGCTCGTGCACCCGCGCGGCCACTGCGCCCAGCTGCTCGCTGACGGTCATCCCGTCGGGCCCCATCTCGTCGACCTCGCCGGTCAGCTGCTGCTTCAGGCCGGCCAGGCGCACCATGAAGAACTCGTCCAGGTTGCTCGCCACGATCGCGTGGAACTTGAGTCGCTCGAGGAGCGGGACGTTCTCGCTCTCCGCCTCCGCGAGCACGCGCGCGTTGAACTCGAGCCACGACAGCTCACGGTTGAGGTAGAGCGAGCTCGAACGGACGTCGACCGGCTCCGGCGCGACCTGCCCCGCGGACGGAGGTGGCGCCGGAATCGAGGCCCCGGCGCTGGACGACAGCGGCGCGGCGGACGCGGCCGCCCACATCACGCTCTGCTCCGGCGTGCCCTGCGGCGGATCGATGGCGGCCGGTGCTGTGTCTTCGTCCATGTCAGTCCCCTCAGGGGGGACTAACCTTAGCTTAAGGCGCCTCCGGCCGGGGCACCTCGGCAGAAGGAGTCGCATCACTTCGTAACCATACGTGATCATGGCCGAAAACGGCGCTCTCGCGGTAGTGCGCGCTCACCCACGCGGCGGCGGACGAGCAGTGCTCCTCGAAGTCGTCCCAGGCGTCGGCCTCGCTGATCAGCGGCGACCCGTCGAGGAAGACGAAGGCTGCCGGCGGCCGCGCCTCGATGCGGGCGAGCAGGTCGGCCTCGTGGGCGTCTCGCATCTCGCGGATGCGCGCGGCCTGGGCCTCGCTCGGGTGGCCCCCGGTGCCTCCGCCGAGGGCGGCGTCGGCGTTCAGGTCGTACGCGTAGACGTAGGGGGTGGCGCTCAGGCGCCCCGCGAGGAAGAGCAGGTACGGGTCCATCCCGTAGAGCTGCACCCGGTCATCGGCCACCGTGTGCTCGCGCAGGAACGCGGCCGCCTGGCGCAGCTCCAGGGGGAAGAAGTCGCGCTCGGGGAAGTGAGCGAAGTACTCGCTCGTCGTCCGCTCGCCGGGCGTGGAAGCCCCCCAGAGCAGCCATACGGCGCGGATGTGAGGCGAGTCCTGCATCGCGGTCGCGACGCGCAGCGCGATGACGCCGCCGGCCGCGATCGGGAGCAAGCGCGCGAGCGCCCGACGCCTGGAGGCCACGCGCGTCCGCTCGGCGAGCCAGGAGGCGAAGGCGAGCCACTGCAAGTGCACGCCCGCGGTGACGGGATGAAAGTGGTAGGGGAACCCCTTCCGCTGGATGACGACGCTCCCCAGCGCGCACACCGGCAGGAGAGCCAGGGCGATCGCGCGCGCAGGCATCTCGCCGAGCAGCACCAGCGCGAGCAGCACGGCCGCGCCGCAGAAGGCGAACGCCGCCTGACTGGCCGACCAGGGGTCGGACAGGATGTCGGCCGCGGCGCGCGGCCAGATGAACCGGTACATCGCCGGGACCTCGCCGAGCTGGATCCGCAGATACGCGCCGGGGTCTCCGAAGGCGACCAGAAAGGCCACCTGCGTGGCCGCGCCGGCGGCGCCGCCGAGGGCGAACGCCGTCAGCGCCCTGCGGCGCGGGAGGAGGAGGCCGCGGTCGGCGAGCAGCGCCGCGACCTGCGCGAGCGTGAACAGAGCGTAGGTCGGCTTGCCGAACCAGGGGACGAGGCTCAGCGCGCCGGCGACCGCGAGGAGGCGAGCCTGCCTGCGGGGCGCGTCCGCCCCGGCGCGGGGCGCCTGCGCCACGAGCTGCAGAGCGACGCTCGGCAGCATGAACCAGTCGAAGAAGCTCTCTCGCTGGGCGAGATCCCAGAAGCCGTAGAGGAGGTACTGGCCGCTCAGCACGACCCAGCCCGCGGCGCCCCACGCGACGCGCTCGAGCCAGTGGGGCGCGGAGCGAGCCCGCAGCCCCGGGACGCAGCCGCCCACGAACGCGAACGTCGCGCCGGTCACGGCGAGGTCGAGGACGCGGAAGCGGTGCTCGTCGGCGCCGCCGAGGCGGAGGAGCACGAAGTGAACGAGGTGGGTGAGCGGCCCGTTGACGTCGCGCACGTCGCGGTAGTCGACGGCCCCGTGCGCGAGCGCCCAGGCGACGTACTGGAAAATGCCCTGGTCACGCCCGAGCGGAGTGAGCGACGCGCGGCGCGTGGCCTCGGCGACCCACAGGAGGGGCGGCAGCGCGATCGCCAGCGGCGTCAGGAGCGACCGCAGAGACCGCAGCCAGAAGGCTCGCCAGCGCGCGGCCAGCCCTACCACTTTGTGTCGCGCTTTCGCGCGCATAAGGTGGTTGGCATCATCCATGCGTGTTGCTCCAGCGCGAGCCGGGGCTCATCCGGACCGCGCCGCGACCATATCCGCGCAACCTGGATTTGTGGGTGCAAACGTGACCACAATTCGCCCCACGATGATGGAACCGGCGAGACGTTTGGCCGTGACGAGCCATCCGGCCAACGAGTCACGAGCCCGGGGGTTCGGTGAGGCGCTGTCTCTGGCGAAGGGCAAGCACGTGCTCATCGCGCTTCGCGGGCACCCCGACCCCGACGGGATCGCCTGCGCGATCGCGCAGGCACACATCGGACAGCGGCTCGGCGTCGCGCAGACGACGATCTCGTACTGCCACGAGCTGAGCCACCGCGAGAACCGCGCTCTCGTGAAGCTGCTCGGCCTGGAGCTGCGCAAGATCAAGAGCGTGAAGGAGCTCGGCCGCGTGGACTACCTGGCGCTCGTCGACGCGCACGAGGTCGACACGGACCTGACCGACGCCGCCGACCTCGAGGTGCTCACCATCGTGGATCACCACCGCCCCGTGTCCCCGCCCAAGGCGCGGTTCGTCGACATGCGCCTCGACGTCGGCGCCACCGCCACGATCTTCGCGGAGTACCTGCAGGAGCTCTGCACGCTCGATCCGGACGTGGAGGAGGACCGGCGCATCGCGACGGCGATCATGCACGGCCTGTCGACGGATACCGACGACTTCATGCTCGCGCGCGCCGGCGACTTCCGCGCCGCCGGACAGATCATCGAGGTGTGCGACCGCGACCTCCTGCAGGACCTGTCGCGCCGGCTCATCGCGCCGACGGCGATGGACGTCATCGCGCGGGCCCTGCAAGCGATGGTCGTGCGCCGCAACTTCGCCATGGCGGGCGTCGGCTTCGTGAGCGAGGCCGAGCGAGACACGATCTCGCAGGCGGCCGACTTCCTCGTCCGGCGCGAGGACATCGACACGTGCGTCGTCTACGGCATCATCAGCGACAAGTACATCGAGGGGTCCTTGCGGACGCACTCGCCGAGCGTCGACCCGGCGGTGTGGCTGGAGCAGGCCTTCGGCACCGACGAGAAGGGGCGCCCCTTCGGCGGCGGCCGGCGCGACAAGGGCGGCTTCCGGATCCCGATCGGGTTCCTCGGGCGCGTCACCGACCGGCAGCAGCTCTGGCAGCTCGTCGAGCACGCCGTGCGCACTGCCCTGCTGCGCCAGTCGGGAGAAGAGCCGACGCCCGGCCTCGTCATGCCGCCGGTCACCCCTTCGTAGCGCGTGCGGCTGGCCTTCTTCGGGCTGCCGATCGCGGCCGTCCTTCTCGCGCGCGACGGGCACGAGATCGCGTACGCCGCCGCCTGCCGGCCCGCGCCCGGATGGCGCCGGCTCCGGACGCGCGTGGCGCCTGGCAAGACCGAGCTCACGCCGGACGTGAACGCCGACGGCACCTTCGAACGAGCGCGCGACGCCCGGCCGGACCTGGTCGTCAGCTGGTTCTGGACGACCAAGCTGCCGGCCCGCATCCTGGGCCTCGCCCCGTCCGTCGGGGTGCACCCCTCGCTCCTGCCGCGCCACCGGGGGGCGGACCCTTTCTTCTGGACGATCGACGCCGGCGACGACGTGGCCGGGGTCACCGCGCACGCGCTCGACGTCGAGTACGACACCGGCCCGATCCTGGCGCAGCGCGAGCTGCGCGTCGGCGCGGGGTGGAACGCGTGGCGCCTGGCCCGCGCCCTCGACCGCCCGAGCCTCTCGCTGCTGCGCGACGTCGTGCGAGCGTACGCCGACGGGCGTCCGCCGGCGCCCGTTGCCCAGGACGAGTCCCTCGCGACCAGAGCTCCCGAGCCGAGCGACGAGGACCTCGCCATTCGCTGGGCGTGGACGGCGGAGCGCATCGAGCGGCGAGTGCGCGCCGCGGCCCCGTGGCCGGGAGCGTGGACGGAGATCGGCGAGACGATCGTCGTCCTCACCCGCGTGCGACGCACCGGCGACTTCCCGCGGGCTCTCGCGCCCGGCGAGGCGGCCGTGCGCGATGACGGCGTGGCCGTGGTGCGGGCGAGGGACGGGGCCGTCGAGCTGCTGGAGGGGACCGACGAGGAGGGTCGCGCGGCGCTTTCCCGGCGCGACCTGGCCGACCTGGTGGTGGCGAGTCGAACGGCTTGAGGAGGCCGGGCGCGCTTTCTCGTTGCGCGCCGCCCCCGGCTACGGTTCGATCCCCGGCGAGGAGAGCAAACCGTGTCCGATCCCGTCACGCTAGCGCGAACCGCCCGCGAATCGCTCGCGCAGGGCCTCCAGGCCTTGCAGGGGGACGCGAACGTGCCGAGTCACCTGCTCGAGCTCGCCGCCCCGATCGCGCAGGCGATGGGGGCGCTCCACCAGATCGAGCGCGCGGGAGGCGCCGACGCCGCGAGCCATGCGCAGGCGGCGCTGACGAGCGTGCAGAGCGCCCTCGGGCAGCTCCAGGCTCAGCCGCCGACGCATCCCGCCGTCATCGCCGCGATCGAGGCGGTCGCGGGTGCGCTGGGCAGCCTGCACGCGCTGACACGCCTGGTCCGCGCGGAGCCCGCGCCGCAGCGGCCCGCAGCACGCCAGCCTTCGACACGCCCGGCGGCACCCCAGCCCGTCGCGC
>PLYU01000060.1 GCA_003153495.1 Myxococcales bacterium | reverse complement strand
CCGGGGGCGCGGCGCTCCTTGCCCCGGCTGACACACGCGGCCGTCGATCGCGAGCAGGCCCGCGCCCGTCCCGCCGGCCAGGAGCTGGACGGGGCCGAGCAGGACCCCCGGCTCGAGCGCCGCGGCCGCAAGGACCCCGGCCACGACGGCGTCGACCGCGTTGCCGCGCGAAAGGGCCTCGCGTGCCGCCTGCGCGACATGCGCTTCCGACGCCGCAGCCGCCTTCATTCCTGCTCGTCGTCCCGGACGACGATGCCACCGCCGCGCGGGCGAACCAACCTCGCACCGCCTCCGACGGCGCTCGCCCGCGCCGCGCGCCCGAGCCGCCGGAGGCGCTTGGCCTCCACCGCGGCCGAATCCGTCTCGATGATGGCGAAGACCTCTCGCGCGGACGTCACGGCATTGGCGATGCGCTCGAGCGTCACCGGTCCGAACGATCGGGTCTCGCCCAGCGAGCGGAGGCGCAGGTAGGCGACCGGTCCGGGCGGCACGTGCTCGCGGACGGGATCGACCGCGAGCACCACGTTCCATGCTTTGGCCTGGGCCGTGGCGTCCTCCAGCTCCCAGATCCCGCTGGGCTCCCAGACGAAGTGGGTGACGTCCCGGGGCAGCCGGGTCAAGAGCTTGGCGATGCGGTCGCGCCAGATGGCCGCAGGCGTCACCTCGGGCGGCGTCCGGAGGACGAAGCACCGGGCGTGCAGGGCGTCGATCGCAGCGCGCGCGGCGTCGAACTCCCGATCGAGCATAGCGCCCGGCTTGACGCGTCCGGCGTGCGGCCCGGCCACGACGGCGAAGTCGAAGCTCGGGGGGACGGACTTGCGCCAGCGGCGGAGCGTCGCGAGAGAGGGCGTCGCCACCGCGTCGGCGCCGTCCTCGCGCGAGGGAACGGTCACGCGCACTTCGAGGAAGTCGAAGCGCTTCGCGTACGGGGCGATCGCGCCCCTCAGCTGCATTGCGCCGATGTGCCAGCGGGTGCTCATTGCGAGGCGCCCATGTTGCACGCCCGAGGGGATGGCCGCCAGCGGCAATAGTGGAAGCAGAACGGCCTTGGCCTCCGAGCAGGAGCACGCCGTTCGAGGTACGTGCACGGGCGGGAGGACGAGGACGAGCACGGCCTGTCGAGCAGGAGCACGAGAACGGACACGAGGGGGCATCAGCGGCACATCTTGCTGAGCATCGAGGGCGGAGCCTCGCGCGATGGCATGAAAACGCGCCCGATCAGCGGCGCCGGTCTTGCCGGAACCTTCGGCGATATTCAAGCGGGATCGAGGTGCTGGCACGCCGCAGCTGGTCGCGCAGGTCGGCTTTCCCGCGAGGCATCCGTTCGGTCACCCGAACCGCAAGAGCCATCCATGCCCACCCATCGGTCGCCGGGTCCCGGCGGTTGCGTGCTCGTGCCCGTGCTCGACAGGGCGTGCTCGTCCTCGTCCTCCCGCCCGTGCACGTACCTCGAACAGCGTGCTCGAAGAACCAGCTACCGATTGCACATGCTCGCGGTCCTGCATCGGATTTCGGCAACCTCCCCCACGCGGTGCTTCCACTAAAAGACCGCCAGGGCGCTGTCGAGAGCGGGCACTCTCACACGCGGATGACGTCCGGGGCCGACTCGAGCACCTCGTCGAGCCACAGGCTGCCGAGCTTCTCCTGCATCGAGTTGGCGCGCAGTCGCGCCCGCAGGTTGCGGAAGTCGACCGCGTCCAGCTCCTGGTCCTGATTGAAGCACGTGAAGACCACCCGCTCCTCGCCGGTGCGCGGGTCGCGCAGCTTCTGGAGGCACTGCGCGCAGACCTCTTTCATCATGCACTGCATCGGCGAGTTGATGCTGCCGATGGCCAGGTGCCTCGGGTCGAGCAGGGGGGCGAGCACGCCGTGTCGCGCCTCGCGCACGGCGTTCATCATGCCGTCGCTGCCGATGGCGATGATGCGCGAGACCTGGCGTAGCTCGATCGTCGGCGGTCCGCCCAGCTCCCCGCTCCCGTAGGCGCGCATCGCCTGCACGATGTTCCCCCGGAAGTGCCGGTCCTGCGGGCGCGCCGGGGAGATTTCGTTCCCGGTGTCGGTGCACCAGACGATCTGGTCGGTCCAGCGCTCGATGTCCTCGCGCTTGAAGAGGTCCTCGCCTCGCTTGTACCCGGCGAAGTAGAGGACGTGACCTCCGAGCGTCTTGAAGGCGCGGGCGATGGAGAAGAGGACGGCGTTTCCCAGACCGCCGCCGCAGAGAAGAACCGTCTCCTTCTTGACGATCTCGGTCGGCTGCCCGGTGGGGCCCATCAGCACGATGGGCTCCCCGGGGGCGAGCGCTGCGCAGAGGCGCGAGCTGCCGCCCATCTCGAGCACGATCGTCCCGAGCAACCCCTTCTCGGTGTCGACCCAGGCTCCCGTGAGGGCGAGCCCCTCCATCGCCAGCCGCGCCTGCCCCCGCAGCTTGCCGCCCGACGGGCTGTCGCGCTCCATCGAGACGAGCGGCGCGAACGTCTCGAAGTTCTGGAGGCGGTAGAACTGGCCCGGCTGGAATTTGCGCGCCGCCATCGGCGCGTGCACCACGATCTCGACGATGTTCGTGGTCAGGCGGTTCACCTGGTGCACCGTCGCCACCAGCTCGCGGTCGAGGTGCGCGAAGAGCCGCTGCAGCTTCGCGTCGCGCTCGGGCTGCGAGGCCGGGTCCAGCGCCTGCGGGAACAGGGCCGCGACGTGGGGGTGGCCGTCCTTCGCGCTAGCCATGGCCTTCACGACGCTGCCCGCGTAGTGCGGATGATTGTCCCCGTAGAACGACACCGTGTGGCCGTCCTTCAGGTAGCTCGTGAAGAAGCCATCCACCGCCCTCGCGGCGCGCTCCAGGGTCACGCGCCCCGCGGCGTCCACCCTGGCCACGTGCGGGCGGAAGTACTGCTTCCTGTCGTCCAGCTCGAAGGTGCCCGGGTACTCCTTCTCGTAGATCACGTTCGGGCCGGTCCCGGCCGCGACGCAGACGGTGCGCGCGGGCAGCTCGACGATCGGCGGGTCGGCCCCGCCGGCGCGCGCGAAGCGGATGGCCTGGACGTGCCCGCGCTCGTCGAGCACGGCCTCCAGCGGCGACAGGTGCTCCACGTAACGTACGCCCTCCTCGAGGCTCTTGATGACCTCCTCGTGGTTGAGACGGTACGCGGGGGAGTCGGCGAGCCCCTTTCTGTACACGAGAGTCACGCCGCCCCAGGCATCGAGGAGCTTCTGGACCTGCGGCTCGCCTCCCTCCGCCGCGGCGCGCGCCTTCTCGGCGCGCAGCTCGCGACCGTGGCCCAGGTGACGCTCGAGCGCTTCCCACTCCTCGTCGTCGAAGCGCGCGCGGAGATCCGCCTGAGAGTGGCCGCTGGCGAGCAGCATCTCCCAGCGCTCCAGCTCCTTCTCGATCTGGACCTGGTAGTAGGCGAGCAGCTCGGTGGCCGTGTCGATGGCGGTCAGGCCGCCGCCGATGACCACCGCCGGAAGGCTGACCTGAAGGTTCGCGATGCTGGTGTGCTTGAAGGCGCCGGTGAGCTGCAGGGCCATCAGGAAGTCGCTGGCCTTGCGGATGCCGCGCGACAGGTTGTTCTTCATCTCGATGATCGTCGGCCGCCCCGCGCCCGCCGAGATCGCCACGTGATCGAAGCCGAGGGCCCAGGCGTCGTCGAGCGTCAGCGTCCCGCCGAACCGCACGCCGCCGTACATCCGGATGTGCCGGTTGCGCGCGAGCGTCAGCTGCACGACCGTGAGGAAATTCTTGTCCCACCGGACGGTGATGCCGTACTCACTCACGCCGCCGAAGCCGTGCAGCTTGCGCTCGCTGAGCTCCGAGAACAGCGTCGAGGCGTCCCGGATCGGCGCGGGAGCCTGGCCCTTCTCTCCCACCAGGCCGCGGTCGAGAGGCTCCAGCTTGAGGCCGTCGACCGCCACGACGCCGAACCCCTCGCACGCCAGGTGATGGGCGAGCGTGTACCCCGCGGGCCCGAGCCCGACGACCAGGACGTTCCTGCCGTTGTGAGGCCGCATCGCGGGGCGCCGGACGTGCAGCGGGTTCCAGCGCGTCAGCAGCTGGTAGATCTCCAGGCCCCACGGGAGCCCGAGGGTCTCGGTGAGCACCCGCGTCTCCACCTGCGGGATGTTCACCGGCTCCTGCTTCTGGAAGATGCAGGCCTTCATGCAGTCGTTGCAGATGCGGTGGCCCGTCCCGGGGCACATCGGGTTGTCGATCGCGACGATCGCCATCGCCGCGAGCAGCTCGCCCACCTGCCGCATGGCGTGCATCTCGCTGATCTTCTCCTCGAGCGGGCACCCCGCGAGGGCCACGCCGAGGGGATTCTTCTTCAGGGCGCCCGTCTTGGAGTCGACCAGGCCCTTGCTGCACGAGTCCTTCTCGCGGTCGTGGCAGAGCATGCAGTAGTCGATCTCCTGCTCGACCTCGCGCGCGCTCATCCGCGAGTCGGTCAGCGAGAAGCCCAGGCGCTGGCGGCGTTCGTGGTGCGGCCCGACGAACAGCTCGGGCACCAGCGGGTCGGGCCGCTCGACCTCCACGAGGTGGGCGTAGTCGAGCGTCTTCGCCACGCGCATCGTCGGCCACCGGCGCACGGCGTCGTGCTCGTCCCGCCGCCGCGCCGCCAGCCAGGCCTCGAGCGCGTCCAGCGCGAGCCCCACGGCTCGACCGAGCGCCGCGTCGTCCTCCACGCCGGCCGGGACCGCGTCGGGCGCGAGCGGCCGCAGCGTCGCGAGCACCTTCTTCGCGCGCTGCCGCAGCTCGTCGGTCCACTGGGCGCCGCCGGCCCTGGCCGCCTTGCGGGCCACGTCGTCGGCCTCGAGGAGCGGGAGCGCGGCAGAGGCGATCGTGAGCTCCTCGTCGGTGGTCCCCCCGATGGGCGCGGCGGTCATCGCCTGGAGGGCCGCCTTCGCCACCTCGCGCGCAGCGTCGGCCCCTCGCGTCCAGGACTTGCCGGCCTCCGGCCGCAGCACCCTCTTCTTCGCGAAGTCTTTCCTGAAGCGCCACAGCGGGTCGTCGAGCCGCACGGACTCGCGGAAGGCCTCGAGCTCCTTCTCGACCGCGAAGAGCTTGCCGACGAACCGCCCCACGTACGGCGCGCCCGCGAGGAGGGCCTCGCTGCAGGCGACCGCCGTCATGCCCTGCCCGAGGCAGGCCCGGTACGCCGCGAAGCGGGCGTGGCTCTCGGGGGACTCGGCCGCGAACCAGCGCTCGAAGGCCTCGCTCAGGTCGCGCAGGCGCGCGGGGTCGTAGAGGTCTGCGTAGGTGAAGCCGTCGATGCCCAGCGACATCGCCGGACCAGGGGTCGGTTCGATCATTGCGCGATTACCCGGGATTCCGCGGCTGCCACGTCGGGGCCGCGAGCGCGAGTCACTTCTTCTCCGCCGGCTCTTCGGTCGGCGTCCACGCTGTCTGCGCGAGCTCGCCCTCCTCGAAGCCGAAGTACACCGCGCACTGCTTGAGCATGAACTTCTGCCCCTCCGGCGTGACGAGGTCGACGCGATACGTGTTGATGAAGCGCACCGAATCCGTCAGCCACTTCTGCCAGGCTTCCTTCGATACCTGCTCGTAGAGCTTCTTGCCGAGCTCGTTTCTGTACGGCGGGCGGTCCAGGCCCGGGAGGTCCTTCTTGAGCAGCCGGCAGTGCACGATGCGATCTCCCATGGTGCCGTGTCTCTAGCCGGAGGAGGCCTCAATCGCCAGAGGGCGAATGCCCCCCAGGGGGAAAACGGAATCCGTGTCCTTACTCCCCGATTTCGCGTCCGCTCGTATATGATCGACACTCCTGGCAAGCCCGATGAACAAGGCGCGAACGTGCGTGAAGTGCGGGCAACCGCTCCCGGACAGGGCCCGGTTCTGCGGCAAGTGCGGGGAAGCGTCCGGACCTTCGCCGAAGGCCACGCTGCTCGGCTTCGCTCCGGAGTCCGGCGCGCTCGACGGGCCGCCGGTAACAGGTGCGCCCGCGCCGAGGGCCGAGCAGAGGACCATGCTCGGCCTGTCGGTCGACGCGTCGATTTCCGAGCGTCCGGCCGCCGTCCCCGCCCCGAGCGCGAGCCTCAAGAAGACGATGATGGGGGTCGCGATCCCCGGGATCGCGCCGCTGAAGGAAGGCGAAGAGCCGGGGGCGCCGCCGACCCAGGCGGCCCCCGCCAGGCCCGCCCCGCCGGCGAACCTGGCCCAGACGGCGCAGCTGCCGGTGGCCCTCGTTCCCCCGCCCGCGCCCCTGGCGGACGTGGCTCCGCCGTCGCCGCCTCACATCGTGCGCAAGCCGGGCGTTCCGCTGGCGGCGGTCGCGCTCGTGACGGGGAGCCTCGTCGTCATCGGGGGCATCGTGATCGCCCTCCTCTGGCGCTCCGCTGCCCCGATCCTGGCGCAGGCGCGCGTCTCGCCGGAGGGTCGGGACGTCCTGCACCTGAGCTGCGAGCCGCAGAGCTGCAAGGACGGCATGGTCGTCGCGCTCGGCGGGAGCCAGTCGACCTTCGCCGGCGGCGAGAGCGATCTTCCTCTCGCTACGCCGCTGCGCATCGGCGACAACCCGCTCGCTCTGCAGGTCCAGCATCCAGGCGCCGGGCGCACGGAGACGGTGAACGTGACGGTTCCCGTGGCGTACCGCGTTCGCGCCGACGTCAGCACGATGAGCGGGCCGAAGCCGAGCATCACGATCCACGTGCAGGCGCTCGCCGGGAGCGATGTCGTGGTCGACGGCCAGCCGGTGCCGCTCGACGCGTCGGGGGTCGGGACGTACTCGCTCGACGAGACCGCCGCGACCGAAGGGCCGGCCGACGAGTCCCGCGTGGTCACGGCCGACGTGGGCTACGTCGTCACGGCCATGGGACGCCCCGCGGAGCGCGGCACGGTGAGCGCGCGGGTGTCGATCGCGCCCCTCCGCGTCGACGCGCCGGGGGCGCACGCCGTCGTCGAGGAGCCGCAGGTACTCCTCGCCGGCCGCGCTGCCCGCGGGGCGAGCGTGACGGTCGACGGGGCCCCAGTCACGCCCGGTCCGGACGGCGCGTTCGAGACGCCGATCGACCTCCCCGCGCCCGGAGAGCGCACGGTGGCCGTACGGGCGGAGACCGCCTCGCTCACCGCTCGCACAGTGCGCGTCTCGATCAAGCGCGTAGCGAGCCTGAAGGACGAGGCGAAGGTCTTCGAGCGGCAGAAGACGGTCGGCTACGACGTCGCCGCGAAGAACCTCGCCGCGAGCGTCGGGCAGCCGATGGTCGTCGAGGGCGAGGTGATCGAGTTGCGCGGGTCCGGCCATCGCACTCTGGCGCTGGTCGACGACAAGCGCGGGTGCGCGAAGGGGCCCTGCCTCGTGCGGGTCGTCATCGGTCGGGACCTCCCGCTCGCGCGCGGCAGGTCGCTGCGCGCGTGGGGCGTCATCGCCCGCGCCTTCCCGACGGCCGCCGGCGATGCGGTGCCCGAGGTGGAGGCCGACTTCGTTCTCGTGCCGAAGCGATGACGTCGCGACGGTGGCTGCCCGTGGGGGGAGCCGCGGCGATCACCGCCGCGCTCGCCGGGCTCGCGGGGGCACAGACGCTCGACGCGGAGAGGCCCCGGACGATCGTCGTGGGCGCTCCGCCGGGGGGCTCGCGGGCGGACCGGCTCGACGCAGCGCGCGCCGACCGGAGCGCGACGGCATTCCCCGCCGGCAGACCGCGCGTGGCGTGGCAGGCGCAGCTCGGCGTGCCTCTCGAGCGCGCGCCTCTCGTCGACGCGCGCGGCGGGGCCTACGTGATCGGGACGCACGGAGAGCTCCTCGCGCTGTCGCGCGACGGCGCCGAGCGGTGGCGCGTGACGACGGGCGGTGCGCGCGCGGGCGCGGCGGCGCTCCTGTCGGACGACACAGTGGTCTTCGTCGACGCGGCGGGCGAGGCCGTGGCGGTCCGCGGAGGACACGTGAGGTGGCGCTTTTCGATCGGTCCCGCCGAGGGCATGGGCCCTGCTCCCCTTCCCCTCGACGACGGCGGCGTCGTGGTGGCCACCCCGCAAGCGCTGGTGGCGCTGGACCCGGACGGGAACGAGCGGGCGCGAGCGAGCCTGCCCGAGGCGGCGAGCGCTCCGCTGCTGTCGGCGCTCGGCAAGGTCGTCGCCGTCACGGTGAGCGGGGCCGTGTGGACCTGGGCGCCGGGCTCGTCGGAGCTCACCCGGGCCGGCAGCTTCGGCGCGAGCCCCGACGTGGGCGCGGTCCTGGCGGACGGGCATACCCTGCTGGCGGTCGTGGGTGGCGGCACGCGCCTCGCCGCGCTCGATCTCGTGCGCCATGCGACGACGACGCGCGCGGTCGCGCAAGGAGCCACGTGGCTAGGCCTCCCCGCGGTCGGGCGCGGCACGGCCTACGTGCTCGCGCTGGGACCGGTCAGCGAGCTCGCGGTGGCCCTCGACCCATCGGGCCGCGAGCTCGGCCGCCTGGTCCTCGCGCGCTACCCGGCGCCGGCCGGGGACGCCGGAGCTCCGGTGGCATCCCCGGCGAGACGGCTGCCGCTGCTCGTGGACCCGGCCGGGACCGTCGCGTTCGCCACAGCCGAGGGGGGCGTCGGGGTCGCCGTCGCCATGGCGTCCGGCGGGGCGACGGTCGACGTCCTGACGGACGTGTGCCCGCCTCCCCGCGGCGGCGCGACCACATGGGCGGGTCCGGCGGTCGCCGGGCTGGCGCCGCTCGTCGCGGGCACGTTCGTCGCCGCGTGCGCCGCGGGGGGGGTCACCGCCGTGACGGCCCCCGGTGCCCCTGGCGAACCGCCTACGCTGCACCTATAGTTAGTGGCGATGATCACCATCACCGAAAAAGCCGCTCAGAAGGTCAAAGAGATCGCGGACGCCGAGGCCCTCGCGGGTCAGGGTCTGAGGCTGCGGGTCGTCGGCGGAGGCTGCGCCGGGTTCAGCTACGACCTCTACTTCGAGGACAAGGTCGGCGACATGGACGAGCAGTTCGAGTCCAACGGCGTGAAGCTCTTCATCGACCCGATGAGCTACCAGTACCTGGAGAACTGCGAGATCGACTACGTCGAGGGCCTGCACGGCGCCGGGTTCAAGTTCAACAACCCGAACTCGAAGGGGTCGTGCGGCTGCGGGAGCTCGTTCTCGGCTTAACGTTTGTCCGAAGGGTCAGTCCAGGCC
>PLYU01000362.1:905-9585 GCA_003153495.1 Myxococcales bacterium | reverse complement strand
TCCACTAGCTGCCCAACGTCACGGCGCACTCTCGTGCTCAAACACTCGGCCTCTTTGCGAAAGTAGGGCTAGCTACCGCGATTCGAGCGTGTTTGGCGGTCGACGAGGCGCGGGCGCGAAGGGGGCGGCGGGCGTCGAGGTCCCGGTCCCTTCTGCGCTGCTTCCAGAACTATCCCGAGCACCTGGTCAATCTCGATTGGCTTGAACAGGACACGAAAGACGCCCAGACGCTCAGCGAGAACCTTGACCGACGAGTCTCGGAAGCCCGTGACGAGTAGAGTCGGGGGCATCATCGCCACCAGGGCCAGCTCCGCACGCCGAACCCTGGCGTCCAGCTCCCGCTCCCGCGGGCCGCCAGCTCAGGGCCGCGCGGCACCGCCCCGAGCATGTCCGGCAACCGGGACGGCGGCCTCGTAGGGGTGCGGGACGAACACGGCTGGGAGCCAGGAGAACCTGCCGATCGAGTGCGTGAGCTGGTACCCGGGGCGGCTGTGCAGCTGGCCATCGCCCAGCCCGCAAAGAACGCTCCTGCCCACCACCTGCGACTGTTCGACATAGGGTGCACTTGTCGCCTCCAGTTGCGCCTCACTCTGGCGTCGGCCGCCACTCCGGGCGTGCCAAGGTTGCGTCAATTCGGGCCACGCAAATGCTCCGCCTGTATCGCCGGACAACCAGGCGCCGCCGCCGCCGCCGGGGTCGATCCAGTAACCGGGCGCTGCTAGGGTTCCGCCGCCCGTGCTCCGCTACGCCCTCGCCTTCGTGCTCCCCGCGACGTCGCTCCTCGCGTGCACCGTCACGCCCAGCGACTTCCCGCCCTGCGTCAACCCCGACTCGCCGTGCGTGCTGGGCGATGGGGGCGTGGATGGCGACTCGGCTGCGGGCGACGCGGAGGGAGGCGGCCCCGACGCTCCGCCGCCGGATGCACCTCAGGCCGGATGAGCGCCGCCGCGCCATGACGACCGAGCTCGCCGGCCGGCTGCTCTCGCTCTCTCCGCTCTTCGTCTTCGTCGCGTGCTCGTCGGCGGACAGCGGCACCATCCAGCTCGTCACGGGCGGAGAGACCGACACGTTCACGCGGAGCCCCGCCCCGACGACCCTGCGGGTCGACGCGCTCGACCCGTCCGGCAACGACACCGTCCTCGCGACGGCGACGCTCCCGGCCACCACGATCGACCTCGGCACCAGGGACGCCAACGCCGTCGCGACCCTCGCGGTGTCGGGCCTCGACGCGAGCGGCCGCAAGCTCGTCTTCGGCACCTCGTTGCCCGTCGTCTACGGCGGGCTCTCCGGGGCGACGATCCCCATCTTCGTCCAGCGGACGGGCGAGCTGGCCAGGATGCCCGGTCCGCTCTCGGACTCGCGGCAAGGCCCCCTCCTTTCGGTGGTGCAGGGGCAGTATCTGTTCGTCGGCGGCGGCAGCGACGGCTCGCTCGCGGCCGCGACGCAGCTCTACGACTTCGCCCAGTTCGCCCCGCTCCCTTCGCCGCCCTCGCTCCCGCGCGCGCCCGAGTCGATCGCGTTCGCGGGAACGGTGGCGTGGCTGATCGATCGCGCCGGCGGGACGTACTTCGACTTCGCGAGAAACGCCCACGGGGACATCGTTTTGCCGCCGGGCGGCTCCTTCGCCGACGTGGCCGGAGGCGCGACCGTCGCCGACGGCAGCGGCGCGCTGTACGTCGTCGGGGCGACGCGCACTTCGGGCCCGGCCACGGCCGTGGTGCTCAAGATCGACCCGGGGGACACGAGCAACGCGAAGTATCCGTTCGGAAACCCGTCTTGGCTCGCGCTGACGGTCCCGCGCGTCCGAGCGGCGGCCACGTGGGTCGCCGCGCGCGGGCTCGTCGTGGCGGGCGGGAGCACGTCCGGCGCGGGCGTGGAGGTCATCCAGCCGGGCAGCACCTCCGGCGTCGCCCTGGCCTACCCGCCGGACCCGTCGTTCGGCGCGGGCGCCTCGGCGCTCGACACCCAGCACGTGCTCCTCGCCGGGGGCGTGGGGCCTGCGGGCGAGGACTCCGGAGCGCGCGCCGTCGACCTCGCGTGCGCCTCGCAGTGCGCGCCCGTCGCGTGGGCGGCGCTTCCCGTCCCGCTCGCGTTCGCGCAGGCCTTCACGCTCGACCCGGCGGGCGCGTTCGTCGTGGGGAGCGAGCTGGCCTCCGGGCAGACGCACGCGCTCCGGCTCACGACGACCTCGGCGATCGAGGTCCCGACCAAGGTCATGCACAGGAGCGCGCGCGCCGTCTGGTCGCCCGTTGGCTCGATCGTGGTCTTCGGCGGAGCTAGCATCATCGAGTCGTTCTCGCCGTGAACCGGGGGCCGCTCATGTCTCGATCGCCGAAGACGCTCGCCGCTGCAGCGCTCGCGCTGGCGCCCCTCGCGACGGCGGGTCTGGCCGCGGCCCAGGGGCTGCCTCCGCTACCGCCCCCGGCGTACGCCCCGCCGCCCCCGCCTCCGCTGCAGGCGCCGACCGCCGGAGGAGAGCCGCTTCCGCCGTCGCCGCAGGGGGAGGCTGCGCACGAGGTCCGCTTCGAGCCGGCCGAGCCCGACCTCAGCCTCCTCAGCCTCTCGGGCGAGGTTCCCGTCGCGCGGCTCGAGTGGTTCTACCACGGGTGGTGGTACGAGCGAGGGTACGCGCCGGTCTACTCCCGCGTATGTGACCGCCCTTGCTTCACGCGCTTCGCCCCGGGCGAGTACCGCCTGGCGCTCGCGAAGGACGGGGGACCGCCCGTGCCGGTGCGCGAGAGCGTCGTCGTCAGCGGCCCGTCGACCCTCCGCGCCTCCTACAGGGACCGGAGCGGGCTGCGCGCGGCGGGGCTGGCGGTAGGCGTCGTGGGCCTCACCGGCGGCATCGTCATGCTCGTCGCCTCCGCGCCGCGCGAGGACGTCTGCGACCCGGGGGGCTTGTGCCACGGGCGCGACAGCGCGAACGCGCCCCTGCTCGCCGGCGGCGTCGGCCTCATCCTCGCGTCGGCGATCACGGCCACGATCCTTGCGCTCCAGCACGACGAGGCGCATCTCACCGTCGAGCCGCTCACGCTGCGTCGTGTCGGCGAGACGGGCCTGCCCGCGGTCGCGGGGCTCGGAGGCGACGCGCTGCCGCGAGGGGCCGCCCTCACGCTCCGCTTCTGACCACGTTCCCGAGCCACCGCGGTTGACTTGTGCCCCGCGCGAGGGGATCCATGCACGCCATGCGCGTCCCCGTTCTCTTCGTCACCGCCGTCCTCCTCGCAGCCTGCGCCCCGCCCCCGCAGGGCCCGGTGCTCGTCTCGTCCGCGGGCCAGCCCGTGTACGCCCTGAGATACGCCGACGAGCTCGGGGCCGCCGCGCGGGCCATCGGCGAGGCGCAGGACCAGGAGCACAAGCTCGCGGCGGGCTTCGGCGCGCACCTCGACGACCTCAAGAAGCCGGACTGGGACCTGGTGCGCGCGGTGGTCGACGAGGCGGATACTTCGGGGAAGAGTGCCGACTTCGCCGGCACCCAGGGCGAGGTCGACTCGGTCCACGGTTTCTGGGGGGATGCGAAGGGAGCCGTCGACGCGAAGGTGGCGGGCAGCGCCCAGTACGCGCTCAAGCAGGCCACGTGCGCGTCGGACTGCACCAACCTGGACGTGGGCGGCCCGGCGGTGTCGGCGCTCAACGAGTCGATGGACAAGGAGCTCCAGAAGCGCCTGCGCGCGAGCAACGACGCGTGCCTGCTGCTCGAGCGCAACCGCACCGCGCTCGGCCCCCAGAACGCCGCGGCGCTCGAGAAGCTCGCCGACGACGTGGCGCACGCGAGCTACCTGGTGCACGTCGAGCTCGTCGTGGCTCGCGAGCGCGTGACGCGCCTGCTGGCCGACAGGGGGGCCGTGCAGACCACGCTCGACCGGTTCATGCAGGACGAGAAGGCGTATCAGTCGCAGCCGGGTCGCACCGACGCCGAGAAGAAGGCGAGCGACGCGCGGATCATCGAGGCGGGGAGGCGCAAGGCCGACGCGGACGCCGCGGCGGTGCAGGCGCAGGCGGCGGCGAAGGGGGGCGAGACCTCCAGCGTCGCGGCGACGAAGGACTACGACGATGCGCTCGAGGCGCTGAGAGACAAGATCGACCGGAAGAAGAAGGGCGGCTGACCGAGCGTTTCCCCTCACTCCGTCACGCGTCGGCGCGCTCCTGGATCTCCGGCGCCTTTGGCGCAGAGATGCGCGCGAAGAACCTCGCGATTCCGCGAGCCACCGGCCCGCCCAGGAACACGTTGAGGGTGCAGAGGACGGCTGCGAGCGCGAGCAGATGAACGTTCTCGGAAGACATCTAGACTCCCTCCTGCAGACAAGAGCCTAGAATCTCGGGGTTTCGACTACGTTTCGACGAATGGTCGCACGCATGTTTTTTGCTCCCGTCGAAACGAATGTCGGGGCGCAGGGCCGGCGAGATTTGTTTCGCTGACGTTTCACGCGCCCCCCTCCGGCGGGCTCGTCATTCGACCCCGCGATCACGGCGTTCGCGTACCCGTACGACCGTCGCGGCGTGGCCAAGCGCGAGGCAGCGCGGGGCGCACCGAGGGGGTCGACGCGGTGGCGAAGTCCGTGAAGAAGACGGCCCGGTCGCTCACGCGGTGAGCGCGCAAGCGGCGCCGGCGCGGATGCGCGCCGCCACGGCACGGGGCTCGTCGAGGAACGCCTCGAGCTCGCGCACGAAGCGCTCCGGCTCTTGCCGGTGAGGAAAGTGCCCGACCCGCGGGAAGCGCGTGAGCCTCGCCCCCTGGACGACCGCCGCGGCCTCGACCGCGTGCGCGATCGGGATGATCGGGTCGGCCTCGCCCCAGAAGAGCGCGACCGGAGGCAGCTCGGCCACCTCGTGCGCGCGATCGAGGAAGTGGCGGTGCTGCCCGCGCAGGCTGATGACGTCGCGAACGCTGCGCGCGAACGCGCGAGCCGTCCCGGGGATGGCGTTCATCCGCGAGAGCTCCGCGATCTCGTCGGGCGTGTAGGCTCCGCCGGCCGCGTTGAGCGCCAGGTGCGTGCCGCGCGCCATGAACGGCTGACCGAACCGTTCGACCACGAACGGGACCGACGCGAAGCGCAGCGCCATGCCCACCTGGCGGCCGAGCCCCCCGGCGGCCACCAGGGCGAGCCGCCGGACGCGCGCGCGATGCTCGAGCAGCAGCCACTGCGCCACGCCCCCGCCGAACGAGTGGCCGACGAGATCCGCCTCGTCGAGGCCGAGGCGCTCCAGCCACGCCCCGACCACGTCCGCGTGCCAATGCAGGGAGTAGCTGGCGTCGGGCCGCGACGACAGGCCGTGGCCGGCGAGGTCGGGCATCAGCACGCGGCGCGAGCGCGCGAGCGCGCCGGCTACCGTCGACCACGTGCGGTGAGAGTCGCAGAGCCCGTGCAGGAGCACCAGCGGCGGCCCGCTGCCGACCTCGACCCAGTGAACGTCGACCCCGAGAACGCGTACCGTCGAGCCCGGAGCCGCGGGCGGGGCGCCGCTCACGTCGTCCACTGCGTCCGGCTGCGGAGCAACGCGACCACCTCTTCGTCCGAGCGGGGCGCGTCGCTCAGGTGCACGAAGCGGCGGGCGAGCCAGTCGTAGCGCTTGAGCATCAGGCAGAGCCAGACGCCGAAGAAGTCGATTCCCGTGAAGACGATGGCCCTCTCGGCGCCGTACGTCTCGATGTTGCCGAGGAAGTCCTCCGGCATCTCCGTCCAGTGCCGCGTCGCCTTCACGTGGTGCCCGATGTGGTAGCCGTCGTTGAAGCAGCGCCGGTTGTAGCTGCTGTTGATGCACGTGATGCTGTTCCGGTAGTTGTTCGCTGGGGACGCCTCGTCGACGAACGCGTGCTGCCCCCAGTTGCCGGCCATCATCGCGAAGCGCGTGACGACGAACGGCACCACGAAGACCGCGACGGTGGCGCGCCAGCTCCAGGCGCCGAGCGCGATCACCATGCCGAAATACGACAGCTCTCCGGCGAGGCAGCGGATCATCAGGCGGTAGCGCTTCTTCCGCGCGAAGTAGCGAGTCAGCTGGAGCAAGCCGCCGAAGAAGAAGCCGAGGAAGTAACGCGCGAAGCCCGCGACGCTGTCGCGCCGGTACGGCAAGGTCGAGCTGAGGTCGGCCTCGAGGTTGTTCTCCGCGTGGTGCATCCCCACGTGGTGCGCGAAGTACGTCTCCGGCGTCTCGCCGAAGAACGGCCCGAGCACCCACGGGATGATCTGGTTGCACCACCCCCACGGCCGCTTGAACAGCCTGCGGTGGCTCGTGTTGTGGAGCATCAGGATGAACGGTCCCAGGAAGTGGACGACGAGCGCGAGGTGCGCCGCCGCGAGCCACCAGCTGAACGCGCCGGGGACGTACATGGCCGCGCCGGTGGTGACCACCGTGACCGTGAGGACGGCCATCAGAGAGAGGAACGGCAGGTCTCGCCGGTCGTTGATGAAGCGGAGCGCCACCCTCTCGCCGGGGCCTAGCTTCTCGCGCGGCCTGAAGGTGGGGTCGCTAAGAACGATTTCCATTGGTGATCTGTCGACTTGCGCCAGGGGGGCCCCCCAGGGGCCAGGGCCTCGTCTGCACTCGGGCTCGTCACTGTAGTCCACATCGCCGTGCTCGTCGATCAATGCGATTTGCTGCCGCTGAGAACGCTCTCGGCTAACGTAAGGGAGGGCAACCGGCGCGGAGGAGGCTCATGATGGCGACGGGGAGAAGGCGACAGCCTGGATTCACCCTGATCGAGCTCATGATCGTGGTGGCGATCGTCGGGATCCTGGCAGTGCTCGCCGTCTACGGGGTGCGAAAGTACCTCGCCAACGCGAAGACGGCCGAGGCGCGCAACGCGCTCGGCCAGATGGCGCAGGACGCGCTGACCGCCTTCGAGCGGGAGTCCATGACGAGCGCCGTCCTGGCCCTCAACCAGTCCGCCGTGCGATCGCGCCAGCTGTGCCTCAGAGCGAGCTTGCCCGTTCCCGCGAACGCCACCTCGATCGCCGGCGCGAAGTACCAGTCGTCACCCGCGGACTGGAACGCGGACGCGGTCGGCAACTCAGGGTTCGCGTGCCTGAATTTCTCGATGGATCAGCCCCAGTACTTCCAGTACTGGTACGAGTCGACCGGCGGCGGCTCGATCAGCGCCTCGTTCACCTCGACGGCCAACGGCGACCTCAACGGCGACCACACTCTGTCGACGTTCTCGCTGGCCGGGAGCGTCAACGCCAGCATGGCGCTCAACATCGCGCCGAACATGCTGGAGGTTCAGCCGGAAGAGTGAGGCGCCGGCCACGCGCTCGGTCGCGTGCCCGGCGACCTGAAGAGCGTTCGCCAGTATTTGCCGCTTCAGCTACGGGCCGCTTGCGCACGATCCGCTTCCCCGGATTCGATGAAGAGCCGTATTTACCGGGCGCGGCCATTCATGACGATCCTTCCGGGTCAGAGCGTTCTATCGTGCGCCTGGATCGCGGAACGGAGTCGACATGACCAGCCAGGATCGAGACGACACTCCGGCCGACGACGAGCGCGTCGAGGCGTCGAAGTTCGCGCTGGGCGGTCCGGTCCCTGCCGTCGACGCCGGCGAGCTGCCCTGGGGCTACGGCGAGGACCGCATCACCGTGATGGTGCGCGATCCGGAGTCGGCGTACCTGTACTGGGAGATCACCGACCCCGGCCTCGCCTCCGCGCGCGGGCGCCTGGGGCCCGCCGGGGCCGAGGGGTGGTGCAGCCTCCGCGTCTACGACACGACCGGCCGGGCCTTCGATGGGACGAACGCGAACGACTACTTCGACATCCCCGTCGACCGCACCGATCGCGAGTACTTCCTGATGATCCGCAGGCCCGGGCGCACGATCCACGTCGAGATCGGCGTGAAGACCCGCGAAGGGTGCTTCCAGCCGGTCGCTCGCTCGGGCGGCGCCGACTTCCCGCGCAACGCGCCCTCCCCGAGCACCCATCTCCAGTGGATGTCGGTCGCGTCCCGCGACGCGCCCCCGGCGGCGGCACCTTACCGCTCTCGCTACAGCGGCCCCGAGCCGCCCCTCCCGGGCCGCGCCGGGGCCGGGTACGTGGACGTCTGGCGCGCCGCGTACGCGCCGTCGACGCCGCAGGCCGCGTCCGCGACGCAGGAAGGGCGCCCGTCGTCCGGCGGAGCCCCGCACCGGACAGTGGAGCCACCGGCCCACATCGAGCGCTGGTGGCACCTCGACGAGTGGCGCGCCGAGTGGCGCGGCGGGCTGCGGTTCACCCGGTGGCTCGGCTCGCCCGGCGAGCGCGCCGGCGGCGACTGGCACGACGGGCCCTTCCCGGCCGGCCTGTTCGACGAGGACCGCGTCGAGGTCGAGCTGCTCGGCGAGGCGCCCGTCCACCTGCGAGCGCAGGGGGCCGGGTTCGCCGTGTACGGGCCGTGGCGAGTGACCATCCGCAGCGAGCCCGAGCCGCGCTCGCGCGTGCTCGGCGCCTGGTCGGTTTACTGGGTGCGTGCGACGACGCCGATGATCGAGCGCTGGGGGGCCGAGGCCGGGTGGGTGACCCGCTCGGGGTACGTACGCGAGCACTTCGTCCTCGGGGCGTCGGAGCAGCACGTGATCCGGGAGCGCGGCGCGAGCGAGGCGTGGCACCTCGGCGCTTCGGAGCGGTCGTGGCTCGGCGCGAGCTGGTGGGCGGCGGCGGGAGCGTCGGTCGGCGGAAGCGCCTGGCAAGGCGCCGGCGCCAGCGGCCTCGG
>PLYU01000362.1:0-786 GCA_003153495.1 Myxococcales bacterium | reverse complement strand
CGTCGCTCCTGTCGATGATGACCGACGATCTTCTCAAGGAACGCTACGCGAGGAAGATCGACACACTGATCGAGCTGTCCGAGAAGGAGGTCGACCGGACCTGGCGCGAGGACCGGAGCGCGCACGAGCTCGCGAAGATGTACCGCCACCGGTTCCACGAGACCCGCGACCGGTGGCGCCGGGACGACGGCGATCTGGTGCGCGGCTTCCGCGCCCTGCAGGATGCCGGGCGGCTGGAGATCATCACGTGCACCGCGACCCACCCATTCTTGCCGCTGCTCGACCGGAACTGGGCGGCGTTTCGCGCGCAGGTGCGCACGGCTGCGTCGCTCTACGAGCGCCTCTTCGGGCGGCGCTCGCAGGGGATGTGGCTCGGCGAGTGCGGCTACGTGCCCGGGGTCGACGAGCTGCTGCGCGAGGAGGGGATCCGGTACTTCTTCGTCGACACCCACGGGCTACTGTTCGCCGACCCGCGCCCGCTCTACGGGGTGCACGCGCCAGTCTACTGCCGCTCGGGCGTCGCGGCGTTCGGGCGCGACATCGAGAGCTCGAAGCAGGTGTGGAGCGCCGAGGCGGGCTACCCCGGTGACCCGGCCTACCGCGACTTCTACCGCGACATCGGGTTCGATCTGCCGCACGACTACGTCGCGCCGTACATCCACCCCGAGGGCATCCGGACCTTCACCGGTATCAAGTACTTCGCGGTCACGCAGCGCTCGGGGCACGACAAGCGGCTCTACGATCCGCACGCGGCGTACCTGCGCGCGGCCGAGCACGCGGGCAACT
>PLYU01000374.1 GCA_003153495.1 Myxococcales bacterium | reverse complement strand
GCGCCTCCGACCGTCCTCCCCTCGGCCTCGATCTCCGACGCGTCGCCCGCCGACTCCTACCGCTCCGCCGGCTACCGCAACGGCACCTTCTACATCCACAGCCCCGACGAGGTCTTCCGCCTCTACATCATGGGTCGCGCCCACGCCGACTGGATCGACCAGGTCGGTCCCGGGACCTCGAAGCTCCCGCCCGGCAGCGGGATAAGCGACGGGTTCTTCCTACGCCGTGCGCGCCTCGAGCTCGCCGGAGAGTTCTACGAGACCTGGCAGTGGCAGATCGGGGCCGAGTTCGCGTCGGGGACCTCGATAGACAACGCCGCCGCCACCCAAGGCTCGCCGACGTGCACGGTCGACCCGACGACGAGCGTCGTCGGCTGCTCGACGATCAAGCAGAACCCGGTCGAGGCCGCGACGGTCAAGCCGATCCCCACGGACGTCTTCGTCAACTACGGCCCGTCGCCGTGGGCCAACCTCGAGGTCGGGCAGTTCTATCTGCCCTTCACGCTCGAGAACCGCATCAGCGACAACACCACGCCCTTTCTCGAGCGCTCGCTCGCCGTGCGCAACATCGGCGCGCCCCTGCAGCGCGACATCGGAGCGATGTTCTGGGGCGAGTCTCCCGACCGGGCCATCTACTACTCGGCCGCCGTGGTCAACGGCGACGGCCCAAACCGCGTGAACGTCGACTCGCGGTACGACTTCGCGGGGCGCGTCGTGGTGCGTCCGTTCGCGCTGGCCACCCGGTCTCCCACCCGGTGGGCGCAGATCGGGTTCTCGGCCAAGTATGGCTCGCGCGACTCCTCTGCCGTCGGCTACGACCTGCCCTCGCTGACGACGCAGGACGGCTATGCCTTCTGGAAGCCGACGTACAAGGACTCCTTCAACCGCACGCTTCACATCATCCCGAGCAACGCGCAGTGGGGCCTTGCGGGCGATGTCTTCGTTCCCGCCGGCAACTTCGACTTCACCGGGGAGCTCATCTACAACGTCAACGACACGCGCGAAGCCGTCGACGGCATGCAGCTCTCGCCGTTCACCGAGCGCACCGGCAGTCTGAAGGGCTACGGCTGGTACGCGCAGGCCGGCTACTGGATCAGCGGCGACCACGAGCTCATCGGCTACCCGAGCTACGGGAGGCCCATCCACGTCGACCTGTCGAAGCCCCAGAAGGCCCCCGAGCAAGGCGTGCAGGTGCTCGCCAAGTTCGAGCAGCTCCACCTGACGTACGACGGCGCCTCGCGCGGCGGTGCGGTCGATCCCAAGACCCCCAACGGCGACATCGATGTGGACACCGTCGAATTCGGGATCAACTACTGGGCCACCCGGCATCTGAGGGTCGGCTTCAACTACTCGCTGTATCTGTTCCCCGACAGCGCGCCCCTCACGGCCAGCTCGGCCGGTGGCCCGGTCCAGACGTCGACGCAGCGCGCGGTCGCGCCCGGGCAGGTCCTCGCGAAGGGCGTCGACGACACCGCGCGTGATTCAAGCCACACTCTGAACGAACTATCGGTCCGAGTGGGCGTACAATTCTGAGGTATGCAGCCCCCCATCTTCGGCTTCAACCGGGCCCGCGGAGACATCATCGACGAGGTCGTCCAGCGCGTCTGCGGGAGCTTGCCCGACCCGCGACTCGTGCTGAGCGAGGCCGCCTTCCTCGAGGTGAGACGGCAGCAGTCGAGCGGCGCCGACGACGTCGTCTCGCTCGCCCAGTGGCGGGCGCTGGCTCGGGAGCTGGCGCGGATGAGCGACGCCGAGTGCACGGTGCGCCTGCGCGAGCTCGCCGAGCTTCACGTGCGCGACGTCGTCGGGAACTTCGACCCGCGCGTCTACAGGCTCGCGTCGCGGACCATCGCCCCCCTCATCGGCATGCTCATGTCGCCCCTGCAGACCGTGCGTCACCTCGGCGGCGCGTTCGATCTTCGTGCTCTCGACGGGCGGGTCGTCGTGCAGGGCCCCATCGGTGCGATCCGCTCCCTGGCCGAGAAGGGCACGCTCATCTTCGTCCCGACGCACATGTCCCACCTCGATTCGGTCGTGTTCGGCTTCGCGCTCGAGCGCGTGGGGCTACCGCCCGCCAGCTACGGCGCCGGAAAGAACCTCTTCACGAACCCGTTCCTCTCGTTCTTCATGCACAACCTCGGCGCGTACCGCGTCGACCGGCGCCTCAAGCACACCCTCTACAAGGAGGTGCTCAAGGCATACTCGTGCGTGATCATCGAGCGGGGGTACCACTCCCTGTTCTTCCCCGGCGGGACACGCTCGCGGTCGGGCGCGGTGGAGCGCAAGCTCAAGCTGGGGCTCGCGGGCACGGGCGTCGAGGCCATGGCGCGGACGGCAGGTCGCCGCAAGGTGTTCTTCGTGCCGGCGACGATCAACTACCTGCTCACGCTGGAAGCCGAGACGCTGATCGACGACTTCCTCCAGGACGAGGGAAAGCACCGCTACATCATCGAGGACGACGAGTCGACGCGCCCCGGGCGAATCGCCGCTTTCATGCGCAAGCTGCTCGGGCTCGACGCCGGCTGCGTCATCCGGTTCTCGCAGCCGCTCGACTGCTTCGGCAACCGCGTCGACGATGAGGGCATCTCCTACGACGCGAGGGGGCACGCGGTCAGCCCGCTCTCGTACCTGACCGACGCCGACGGCCGGATCGGCTACGACCCGACGCGCGAGGCGCAGTACACCCGGGAGCTGGGCGAATCGATCGTCGCGGCCTACCAGCGCGACACCGTCGTGCTGTCGACGCATCTGGTCGCCGCGTGCGCGTTCGAGCGACTGCGCGAGGGCCTCGGCGGCGATATCTTCGCGATGCTCCGGACACATGACGACGTCACGGTCCCGCGCTCTCAGCTCGCCGAGAGCGTCGAGCACCTGCGCGACCGCGCGCGCGACCTCGAGGCGGCCGGGCGGATCGTCCTCGGGCCGCACCTGGCCCGCGCGAGCGGCCGGGACATCCTCGACGAAGCGCTCCGCGCCTTCAGCGGGTATCACACGACGCCGGTGCTGGAGCCTCGGGGAGCGGATCTCGTCCTCGCCGACACGCGCCTCATCCTCTACTACCAGAACCGTCTCGCGGCCCACGGGCTCGGCGCCGACCTGGTCGGCCGGTTCGGCGTTCCGCAGCGCTCCCAGAGGGGGTCGGGCCTCCACCTGACTGTTTCCGCGAGTTGACGGGAAAAGCGGCACGGTTTGCGCTAGGCTCTCGCGCCCGTTCGCCATGAGCACCCCCGAGACGCCCCCTTCGACGACCCCGACGCCGGACGCTTCCGTCGGCGCGACCACTCCGCAGCCTCCCGCGGAAGGGGCACCCGCACATGCAGAGCCGACGAGCAACGGCCACGCGCCGGAGGTGCCCGCCGGCGAGCCGGTGGTGGCGTCCGGTGACGCGTCCAGCGACGCGTCCGAAGGCGGAGCCCCTGCCGAGAAGGTCGAGGCTCACGGCGAGCAGCACGGCGAGCAAGGGGAGAAGAAGCGGCGGCGTCGCCGGCGCAGGAAGAAGGGCGGCGCAGCGGCGCCCGGAGAGGCCGTCGCCGCCGAAGGGGCCGACGAGGCCGGGTCCGATCAGACCGCCGAGGGCGCCCAGGGGGCGGCCGGCGAGACGACCGAGCGGCGCGAGCACGAGAAGAAGAGAGACAAGAAGCCGCAGAAGAAGTCGGCGCCGCGCGAGCGCCCGCCGACCAACGCGGGCGACATCGTGTTCGGCAAGATCCTCGCGATCACCGACGAGGCGATCATCGTCGACATCCCCGGCAAGGCGCACGCGATCTTCGATCGCCGCGAGATGCTGCTGCCCGACGAGGACGAGACCGCGGGTCCCCACCGTGCCCCGGCGGCAGAGCCGCCCGCAGCCCCGCAGGAGGCCGACGCTTCGACTCCGGCGGAGGCCCAGGAAGGGCAAGCCGAGGCCGCAGCCGAGGTCGTGACGCCGCCGGCGGCCGAGCCTTCCGTCGAGCCCTCGGTCCAGGCCGAGGCCGCGCCAGTCACCGTCGTCTCCGGCGAGGCGGCGTCGGCCGAGGAGCCGCCGAGGGAGCCCAAGGTGCCTCGCGTCGTCCTCGAGGTCGGGGCCGACTTCATCGCGGTCGTGCACAACGACGGGGCCCGGGGCGGGCTGGTCGTCCTCACGCACCACCCGCACCGCGCCGAGAAGGCGAAGGCGCTCGTGGAGAAGGCCTTCAACGAGAAGACGACCATCCTGGGGCTCGTCACCGGCGTCATCAAGGGCGGCGTCGAGGTCGACGTCGACGGGCTGCGGGCGTTCGCGCCGGGCTCGCACGTCGACCTGAGGCTCGGCGCGGACCTCTCGCACCTGGTCGCGGAGCGGTTGCCGTTCCACGTCACCGAGTACGCCAAGCGGGGGCGCGACGTCGTCCTGACGCGCAGGTCGATGCTCGAGGAAGAGGCCAAGAAGGCCCGGTCCGAGGCGCTGACCAGGCTGAAGGTCGGCGAGGAGATCGAAGGGACCGTTCGCAGCGTCGTCCAGTTCGGCGCCTTCGTCGACGTCGGCGGAATCGAGGGGCTCGTACCGCTCCAGGAGATGAGCCACAACCGTGCCGACGGGCCGGGCGACGTCTTCAAGGCGGGCGAGACCACGCGTGTCAAGGTCACCAAGATCGACGAGAGGGGGAAGGTCTGGCTCTCGCGCAAGGCGACCATTCCGGATCCCTGGCAGGCCGTGGCGCAGAAGTACGCCGCGGGCACCCGTCACCCGGGCAAGGTCGCGAGGCTGCAGCCCTTCGGGGCCTTCATTGAGCTCGAGCCGGGCGTCGACGGCCTGATCCACGCGCAGGACCTCTCGCTGAAGCGCATCGAGGACCCCAGCGAGGTCGTCAAGGTGGGCGACGCGCTCGAGGTCGTCGTGGCGCACGTCGACCCGGGGCTCCGCAAGATCGCCCTCCATCCCGCGCTGCAGGGCGACGCCACCGCCGAGGCGCCCCAGAAGGTCACGCCGCACAAGCCGGTGAAGGCGAAGGTCGTCACCATCGAGAGCGGGGGCCTGCTGGTGCGGGTCCTGGGCGTGACGGGTCGGCACGCGCGCGGTTACGTGACCGCCGCGGCGACGGGCACGCAGAGGGGCACGGAGCTTCGCAAGGTCTTCAAGGTGGACCAGGAGATCGAGGCGAAGGTGATCGAGATCGACCCCCGCCGCGGAGAGGTCAGGCTGTCGATCAAGGCCCTCAGCGAGGACCAGGAGCGCAACGCCTACCAGCAGTACCGCCACCAGCTGAAGGCCGAGGCGCGGTTCACCTTCGGCGACCTGCTCGCCAAGAAGGGCAACCCGCCGCAGCGGTAGTCACCGGGGCTGCCCGTCGTGCGGGGCGCCGCGTCGCAATGGTCGCGGCGCGTGCAGGCGGGACGGGCGCGTGCGTCACGGGGACGGGTGCGGGCGTGGGCGGGACGGGTGCGTCGGTTCGGGAGACGGGCGCGGGCGTGGGCGGAACGGGTGCGTCGGTTCGGGGGACGGGCGCGGGCGTGAGCAGAACGGGCGCGTCGGTTCCGGGGATGGGCGCGGGCGTGAGCGGGACAGGCGCGTCGGTTCCGGGGACGGACGCGGGCGCGAGCGGGACGGGTGCACGCGTCCCCGCGAGCGTCGCGCCGCTCGGCGGCACGGCACCTCGCGTCCCGCGAACTGCCGCGCGCGCGAGCGAAACCGATGGGCCTGATCGCGAATCGCGCGCAAGGAATGCAAGCGCGCGGTCTCCGAAAAAATAGTTCGCGAGCGTTTTCGCGCGCTTACGTCTGCACCCGCCAGAAATCGTAAGTACCAAATGCCGACTTGCGCGGTTACCCGGTTGGAGGTCAGTCGATGAGCGCAGCCGGGCACTGGGGCCCGGCGTCGCTCGGCCAGTCTCGGCTCCGGCACGCATCAGACAGCGTTGGGCACGGGTCGCTTCGCCTCCGGAAAGGAGAAAGCAGGTCATGGCAACGAAGACGAAGACAAAGGGTACGGTGGTCGCCCTCGCGACGAAGCTGATCGCGGGGACGAGCAAGCACCTCGGGAACGGCGCGCAAGTGACGTTCGCGGGGGGCTCGTACACGGCGACGGAGATCACGAGCAAGCTGCAGAAGCTCGTGACGCTCCGCAACAACGTGGAAGCCGCCAAGGCCTCGACCCGAGTCAAGCTCGCGGCCGAAGCCGCCGACATGCCGGCGCTACGCACCTTCATGGGTGCGCTGGTGACGTACGTGAAGGCGGTCTACGGCAGCGCGCCGGATGTGCTCGCGGACTTCGGAGTGTTTCCGAAGGCGCGCGCACCGATGACGGTCGAAGCCAAGACGGCCGCCGCCGCGAAGCGCAGGGCAACCCGCGTTGCGCGGAACACGCTGGGATCGAAGCAAAAGAAGGACATCAAGGGTGATGTGACAGGCATCACCGTGACGCCCGTCGTTGCGACGAAGCCCAGCACGGCGACGCCCGCCACCCCGACCGCCGGAGCGACGAGCCCCGGCGCGACGGCTGGCGCGACGCCGCACACCGCGTAGCCCGCGGTGACGACGAGGGAAGGGGGCCGCCGCGCGGCGAGAGCACACGCGGCGGCCCCCGGCCCGCTACGGCGGGGGCGCCCGAGCGTGCCCGGCCGTCTGCCCCCACCCCGGCGCGGCGCCTGTTGTTCTAGCCGCGCTGGTGAAGCTCGATCACGTTCCGGTCCGGATCCCGCACGAAGATCCCCTGGGCCGTGGGGGTGAAGCGCACAGGCCCGCCGGAGATCGCGATGCCGGCGGCCTCGAGGCGCGCCTTCGCGGCGTGGATGTCCGCGCAGAGCAGGGCGATGTGGGTGATGCCCGGATGCTTCGCGGGGACGTCCATCAAGACGTTCGGCTCGTCCGCGCGGGGCGCGTTCAGGATGAGATTGATCTCCACGCCCGACGGGTGATCGAGGATGGCGACGGGCTCCGGGCCCACGGGGCCGACCGTCCTGGTGAACCCGAGCAGCGCATAGAAGCGCATCGAGCGGTCGAGGTCGTGCACGCGGATGCCGATGTGAGCGAGGCCGCCAATGGCGATCGGGGTTGTCATGGTCACGTCTCGCGTCGTACCAGGCCGCGGGCGGCCCGGCGAGGAATCGCCCGCGCCCGCCCCACGCGTGCGCTCTCTCCTCGGCTTCTCGATCGTGGCGCCGTGCTCGACCGCGTCAAGGACGCTGGCGCGCCGCCGCCAGGAGGCGGCGGTGCTTCGCGGTCTGCGCCCGCATCCTTGACCCGGTCTGCGCTCGGCGCCCTCGGGGCGGTGCCTTCGGCGAGAGGGCGAAAGGATGGACAAGATGCTCAGGATCTACACGACGATCATGGACGTGCTCCGGATGCTGCGGCCGGTGGTGGCGGAGATCGAGATGCATGACCGGGACCTGGCGCGGCAGCTGAGGCGCGCGGCGAGCAGCATGGCGCTGAACGTGGGCGAGGGGAGCGGGTCGAGCGGGGGCACGAGGCGCGAGCGGTACCGGAACGCGCTCGGGTCCTCGCAGGAGACGGGGGCGTGCCTCGACGTGTCGGTGGCGCTCGGGTACGTCGAGCAGGTCGACGCGAAGCTGCTCGACGCGCTCGACAAGGTGCGGGCGACGCTCGTGAAGGTGGCCGTCTAGCTCCGGGCGGGGGAGGACGAGCGCCGCAGCTCGCGGCGCCGTCCTTCGCCTGGCGGTCACGCCGCCACGCGCACCAGCGTGCCGATGACGCGATTCATCACCGCGACGAGCGCGTGCGGCATGGGCTCGACGTAGCCGAAGGCCTCGGCGGTGCGCAAGCACGAGAGGCTCTCTCTCGCCGAGCCGAGCGCCGTGCGATAGCGCGCCGTACGCACGCGCCCGAACGACCCGCCGCCTTCGGCGATGTTGAGCACCACGCTGCTGGCAGCCCTTCTCAGCTGCCTTGTGAGATCAGCATCGCGCTTCTCGATCGCCGCGATCATCCCTCGCATCATTCGAATGGCCTCGAGCATGTCCTCGTGAATCCTCAGCATGGCATCAACCTCCCGCCCCGCGCCCCACGCGCGAAGGCCCCACCCCTCCACCGTCGCGCGCAGCGCGGCTCAAGGATGCGAGCGGGCGCAGCCCGCGAAGCACCGCCGCCTCCCGGCGGCGGCGCGTAGCGTCCTTGAACCGCGCGAGCACGACGGTACGCT
>PLYU01000031.1 GCA_003153495.1 Myxococcales bacterium | reverse complement strand
CCCCCAACTAAGCCCGCGCACCCCCCCGTCGGCCATTCCCCTCAACCACCCATCACCGCCCCTCCCAGGCCGCCTCCCCCCGACGGCCTCCAGTCGAACCCCTACGGCGTCGCTCGCTGACGGATGGTATCGTCGCCGCCATGACCGCCTCGTCGCGGCGATCGTGCTCCGCGCTTGCGATGGGCGCCTCCGCGATCGGAGTCGCCGTGGCGCTCGGCGGCGGCGCGTGTACCGTCTTCAACGGGCTCGGCCTGCCCCCCGGGGCGTCCGTCGATGCCGGCGGCTCGCCGGACGCCGGCGACGCGGCGCAGCCCGGGTATACCGCGTATCTTCCGCTTGGGCAGGCGGCGATGGTCTGCTCCCTGGTCTTCCAGTGCAGCGGGCTCCCCGAGTCGATCACCCAGTCGATCGGCCTCGCCTTCTCGGGCGACGCGGACCCGGCGAACTACTCCCTCTGCGTGGACGTGCTGGCGGGTCCCATCGATCCGGGTCGACCGGGCCTCGCGACCCAGCGCGCGATGCTCGCCCAGATCGCGGGCGCCTCGAGCTGCGGCGACGCCGCGAGCATCCCGTTCGTGCGGGAGGTCTTCGACGCCGGCTGCCCTCGCCCCGAAGCGTGCGTGAGCGGCGCGCCGACGCGGTGCTCGGGGGGCGCGGTCTTCCAGACGAGCTGCGAGAGCCCGCTGTTCGGAGACGCCTCGGCCACCTGCGTCGTGACGGCGGCGTCCGAGGGTGGGGCCGCCGGCGTCGTCGCGTCGTGCAACCACACCGACCGCTGCGGCAAGGGCTCGGTGTGCGCCGGCAACACGATCTACGACTGCGAGCCCACGACGGGCACGAACTACACCTACGACTGCAGCGTCACCGGCCGGCTGTGCGGGATAGGCCCGGCCAACCTCCCTCGCTGCCAGGACTTCTGCCTGTCGACCCTGCAGGCGTGGGATTGCAAGGACGGCGCCGTCCGCCTCTGCCGGTCGACGGTGCAGTCCGAGTACGGCTGTACGCCCGCGGGCGGGACGTGCAAGACGAGCCCCGCGGGCACGCCCTACTGCGAACCGGCGGGCGCGTCCTGCTCGCATTTCGGCTCGAAAGCGAATGCCTGCAGCGGCAGCGCCATCACGCTGTGCGTGGACGGCTCGCTCACGACGTTCGATTGCAGCAGCCTCGGTGCGGGTCAGTCCTGCCGTGAGGGCAACGCCGTGCAGGGTGCGCACTGCGGTCCGTGAACCGGCCCCTCAGCCGCGCTCGATCCCGTACTTGCGCAGGTACGCGCGGACGTGGTGCCGCTCCATCCCGGCTTGCCGCGCCATCTCGCTCACGTTCCCGTGCGCGCTCGCGGCGAGGTTGGTGAAGTACTCGCGCTCGAACGCCGTCACCGCCGTCCGCTTCGCGTCCGCGAAGGCGCTGACCGCCTGCCGTGGCGAATCGAGCTGCTCGCGCGAGAGGGTGAGCACGTCGTCGATCGCGCCGGGCTGGTCGACCAGGGTGACCGCGACCGACGCGACGTTCACGAGCTCGCGGACGTTACCTGGCCAGTCGTGCGACGCCATGCGCTGCTCGATCCACGCGACCACGGCCGCGGCGTGCTCGGCCCTGCCGGCCCGGCCGCACACGTCCTCCACGAGCGCCGGGATGTCCTGCTCGCGCTCGCGGAGCGCCGGCAGCTCGACCTTGACCTGGGCGATGCGGAAGAACAGGTCCGACCGGAAGCGGCCCTCGTTCATCTCGACGCTCAGGTTGCGCCGCGTCGCGGCGACGACGCGCACGTCGATGGGCTCGAAGGCCGACGCGCCGACGCGCCTCACCTGACGCTCGCTCAGCGCGCGGAGCAGCTTCGGCTGGAGGTCGACCGGCAGCTCGCCCAGCTCGTCGAGGAACAGCGTCCCCCCGTCGGCCTCGAGCAGCGCGCCCGCGCGGCGCTCCGTGGCGCCGGTGAACGAGCCCTTCTCGTGCCCGAAGAGCAGGCTCTCGGCGAGCGCGGCGGGGATCGAGCCGCAGTCGACGACGACGAACGGCTTGCCCTTCCGTGGGCTGGCCTCATGGATGGCCTTCGCGGCGAGCTCCTTGCCGGTACCGGTCTCGCCGAGCAGCAGCACGCCCAGCGGCGTCGGGGCGATCCGCTCGAGCACCGAGAAGACCCTTCGCATCCTGGGTGAGCGACCGACCAGGGGGCCGAACCGGTCGCTGTACCCGACGTCGACCTTCCTCGACGCTCCGCTCGGCTCGATCACGAGCGTCGCGCGTCCGATCACGACCTCGGTCCGGGCGGTCACGAGCGCCTCGCTCACCCGCAGGGAGCCGACGAACGTGCCGTTGGTGCTGCCCAGATCGTGCAGCGCGATCCCCTTGTTCGTCGCGCGCAGCTCGCAGTGCATCGCGCTCACCTCGGGGTCGGCGACGACGATCTGCGCGTTCGGGTCGCGGCCCACCACGACGGGGTCCACGTCGATCGGGACGGGCGCGCCGTCGGCCATGCGGGCGGTGCCTCCGCGCACGACCCAGTGAAGCTCGCGCGTCCGCGTCGATGCGCCCCGGTCCATCGGGAGAGGGTACATCAGGGCGCACCTGCTGCGTGGCTCGCCGGACCCGCTCGGCGCCCCGGTCCGGACGTGGTTCCGTCCAGGGGGCCCCCTTTCGGTCCGTAACTTCGCGGTCGCTCTGGAATTTCGTGAACGCCGCGTCCCGGCACGTCGGTTGCTCTGTTCATCCCGGCGCGGGCAGAGGGCCCGCCCTTCATGCGGAGGCTCGTATGTCGATTCGTAGCGCCAGCGTGGTCATGGCTCTCCTGTCACTCGGCGGTGCGGCCGATCTGGGTTGCGCGCTCCGCACCAGCGACGCCGCCGCCGCCGATCCCGAGTTCCAGTCTGCGGCCGAAGAGCTGACGATCGCCAACAACGCGGTCGCGCCGGGCGAGGAGGCCCCCGTCACCAGCGCCTCGATCACGACCGGCAGTCTCGCCGACCCGACGTGCCACCCCCACCTCTTCGAGCGCTCCGTCCAGTACTCCCGGGCGCTCAACTACCACGTGTACCTGTTCGTGCGCGACGTCGACCTGCTGCTGCTCCTCAGGCCGCACGTGAAGACCGCGACTACGCACGAGTGGGTCTACTCGTCTGCGCAAGGCGTCTCGGTGCAGGTGAAGCTGACGAAGAGCGCGCCGGGGGTCTTCTCGATGGACCTGTCGCTGGCGCCGCAGGGCAGCAGCACGTACGTCAGCGTCGCTACGGGCACCGTCGACCGCTCGAACCCGGACGACTTGAAGAAGTCGATGAGCTTCGACTTCGACGCGCTTCACACGGTCCTCCCCGCCGGTACGGTCGACAAGGCCGCCGGGCAGCTTGCCGTGAGCTACGAGCGGACGTCGTCGAGCGGCGCCGACAGGAAGCGGATGGTCACCTACACGCTGACCCACTTCGTGCCGGTGTTCGGCGACCCGCACGGCCCGCGCAGCGGCAACGTGTACTTCCTGGGCGAGCCCGGAGTGGGCGGCGCGATGATCTACGACGCCTCCGCGGTCTTCTTCTGCCCCGCCAATCCGCAGCAGCTCGGCGCCGACACGCTCACCTACGCGCGCTGGTACGTCACGCAGGGGAAGGTCGCGGCCCGCGCCGACTCGCGCGCCACGGGCGGGCAGTTCCCGGCGGGCGACAGCTGGGTCGGCGTCGCGTGCCGCAGCGTGTCCGCGAAGGCGGCGGCGGGCGACGACGGCGGGGCGACGTCCGTCGCGGACAACGGGTACTGGATGGTGAAGGAGGAGGACTCGACCGGCGCGACCGCGAAGGGCTCTTCGATGAGCGACTCGACGCCGGGCGATCCCGCCTGCGACCCGCAGTTCGGCCCGGTCACCGATCTGGCCGATCCCGCGAACGATCCGACTCTGCCGACGACGATCCCGAGCTCCGGCGCGTTCCCCGGACAGTACTGAGCGCGCCCGCCCGGCCAGGGCTACGCTCCCGGCATGACCCGGCACGCGCGCTTCACCATCGACGCCGACGTCGCGCCGCAGGTCACCGCCTGTTATCTCCGCGTCGCCGGCGAGGAGTGCGCGTTCGTCGAGGCGCACACGGCCCACGCTCTGCCGCGGCTCCTCGCCGCCCTCGCGGCCGGGGGAAAGCGACCCGAGGACGTGCGATGGGTCGTCGTGACGCACGCCCACCTCGACCACGCGGCCGGAGCGGGCGCGCTCCTCGCAGCGTGTCCGAGGGCGACGCTCCTCGCGCATCCGCGCGCAGCGAAGAACCTGATCGACCCGGCCAACCTGGTCCGGGGTGCGACGGAGGTCTACGGCGAAGAGCGCTTTCGCAGGCTCTACGGCCACGTCACGCCGGTTCCGCGAGAGCGGGTGCGCGAGCTGGTCGACGGCGAGACCTTCGACCTCGGCGGCGCCACGCTCACTGCCTGGCACACGTCGGGGCACGCGTACCACCACATGGTCATCGACGACCCGGCGACCGAGACGGTCTACACCGGCGACACCTTCGGCCTCGTGTATCCGGGCCTGCAGGCCCATGGGCTCTTCGCGATGCCGTCGACCAGCCCGACCGGGTTCAACGCGGACCTCGCCCGCAAGAGCCTGGACAAGGTGCTCTCTCTCGGCGAGCGCTTCGTGTGCCCGACGCACTTCGGCGCCCACGAGGGCGCCCTGGCGATCGCCGCCCAGGTCCGGCGCTTCGTCGACCGCGCGGGCCAGTGGGTCGAGGAGGCCGCGCAGGGCGACGAGTCGATGCAGGACATGGAGGCATGCCTCCGGTCCGCCTGGTGGGGCGCCATCGCCGAGGAGGCGCCGCGCTTCGGAGCCGCGGAGAGGGCGCTGCTCGAGCAGGACGTCGAGCTCAACGCGAAGGGGCTGGCGTACGTCGCGACCGCCCGGCGCGCCGAGCTCGCAGCCCGAGCCTGAAGGGCGCCTGGCCCGCGCCGTTTCGCGGCATTTTGCGTCGCCTATTTGCGTCGCCTCGCTCCGACGTGTCACGATTTGCACTGTGCATCCCCGCTGGCTTCTTCCCTGCGTTCTCGTAGCGGGAGGCTGCGGCGAGGGTACGGGCACGCCGCCGCGGGGGCCGCTCTCCGAGCTGGCGATGGCGCCGGCGACCGCGACCGCGACCGCGACCGCGACCGCGACCGCGACCGCGACCGCGACCCCGACCTCGACCCCGACCTCGACCCCGACCCCGACCCCGACCGACTCCCCCCCCGTCGGCCACCTCGAGGCGCCCTCCCGCCTCTCTCACCTCTTCACCTCTTTCGCGTCGCTCGACGACGGGCGCGCTCGCGACGACGTCCGCATCCTCCAGTACGGCGACTCGCACACGGCCGCCGACCTCGGCGCCGGGGTATTCCGCCGCCTGCTCCAGGCCCGCTTCGGTGACGGCGGCCGGGGCTTCGTCTCGATCGGGCAACCCTGGGTTCACTACGGCCAGGACGGCGTCCACGGCGGGATGACCACGAGCTTCGACGTCGCGAGGACCCACGGCAGGGAAGGCCGCGTCCCCGGGGACGGCTGCTACGGCCTGCTCGGCGTCGGCATCTGCGCCAGCGCGTCGGGCGCGCGCGCGTGGACGGACGTCGCCCCGCGCGCGTCCCGCGTCGAGATCGACTACTGGCAGCAGCCGCGCGCCGGCAGCTTCGACGTCCTCATCGACGGCGCGCGCGCGGGCCGCGTCACGACGCGCGCGTCGCAGCCGGGCTCCGGCTTCCACGCGTTCGACGTGCCCGAGGCGCACCACGAGGTGGAGATCCGCGCCGTCGGCGACGGGGAGGTTCGCGTCTTCGGCATGGTGCTCGACCGGGAGCGCATCGGCGTGGTCGTCGACTCGCTCGGGATCAACGGCGCGCAGGTCTTCACGCCCCTGCGCTGGACCGAGGAGCACTTCGCCGAGCAGCTCCGTCACAGGGCGCCCGAGCTCGTCGTGCTCGCCTACGGCACCAACGAGTCGCTCGAACCGCACCTCGGCGACGTCGAGTACGAGCGTGGTCTGGTCGATCTGCTCGGCCGCATCGCGCGCGCGACGCCCAGCGCGTCATGTCTGCTGCTCGGGCCCCCGGACGCCGCCCGGCGCGTCGGCGGCGGCGAATGGGCCCCGTGGTCGCGCCTGCAGGAGATCGTGTCCATCCAGCGCCGCGTCGCCCAGGCGGCCGGGTGCGCGTTCTACGACCAGCTCGCCGCGATGGGCGGCCCCGGGGCCATCATGGCCTGGGCGTCCGAGCCCGAGCCGCGGGCCGCACGCGACCGCATCCACCTGACGCGCACCGGCTACGCCCAGCTCGGGACTTCGTTCGCTGCCGACCTCCTCCGCGCCTACGACGAGTGGCGCGTCGAGCAGGGCCTGCCGCCCACCAGCGCCCCGAAGACCTGGGACGTCGCGTCGAGATAGATCACAGAAAGATCAGAAGATCAGAAAGGCTTCTCCTTCCCGATCTTCTGATCTTCCTGTGAAATCTCTCTCTCCCACTTCTCGTACGCCGCGACCAGCGCGTCGCTGAGCATGTCGCCGATGACCTCGGCGCCGAGGGGGGTCGGGTGAGTGAGGTCGCCGCCGGCGAGCTGGGGGCGCGTCTTCGTCCACCGCGCCATCGAGCCCTCGCCGCCCATCGCCTCGAACGTGCTCCAGAAGGCGACGCCGTGGGTCAGCGCCACGCGGCGCTGGATCGCCACGAGGTCGAGGATCACCGGCTTGGTGGCCACCCTGCCGCCCCTGTACTCGGCGCGATCGAGCGGAGTGACGACCAGCACCGAGGCTCCGGCCGCGGCCTCGCGGAGCTCGTCGACGAGGTCGCCGAGCGCGCGCTCGTACGCGTCGCGGTCGAGCTTCGCCAGGTCGCTTTCGTTGGTGCCGTATTGGAAGACCACGAGCGCCGGATCGCGCAGCGCGAGCTGCTCCCTCCAGTGTGCGCGGTCCTGCCGCTGCCAGTAGACGGCCATCGCGGCGTGCGAGCCGAGGGCGTCGTAGACGACGCCGGGCTGGTCGCGCTCGAGCGCCACTCCGAACAGGCGGACCGGGCCGCCGCCCATCGCGCGCAGCGTGAGCCGCGAGTCGCCGTCCGGCGCGTGCAGGGAGTGGACGCGGGAGACCTTCGCGTCGCCGCGGGTCGAGAAGCGCTCGGCGGGCGCGCCGCGCAGGGTCAGCTCGACGTCGCCTCCGCCCGGCTGCTCCAGGTAGTAGACGTCGAAGCGAGACACCTTGCGGCCGTACTCGCCGCGCGTCGCCGCGCCGAACCAGGCGACGCCGCCGCCGTAGCTGGTGAACGAGACCCCTCCCAGGCCGTACCGCCCGTCCGGGGCGGTCGGCCCGGCGAGGCGGCTGGCCGTCCACTCGCCGTCGGACGCGTGCAGGACGTCGTTGTGGAAGTACCACTCCCAGGGGTTCGCGATCAGGATGAAGCCGTGTCCCGTGTCGCCGAAGCGTGCCTGAAGCCGGCGACGCATCGTGCCCGACACGTAGTCGCTGGCGATCGTCGAGTCCCCGTAGTGCAGAATGCGCGTGACCGCTCCCGCCTCCCTCCGGTCCGTGCGCCCGAGGCGGGCGAAGAAGGGGTCGAGGGCGTGACCCGTCGCGTCCTCGATCGAGACGGTCCGGAGCGTCGCTCGCACGCCCGGATCGATGTTCGGGAGTGTCGGCCCGGGCTCGGCGGACAGGGCATTGTTGACCGTCGGCGCGTTCTCCGAGGCGGGCAGCGCCTGCTCGCCGGCGGCCGGAGGGACCGGCGGCGAGGCAGGCGCCTCCGCCGCGGGGCCCTCGGCTCCGGGGGCGGCAGGGTCCCACGGCGCACGCACGATGCGCAGCGCTCCGAGCCTGGGGCTGGCGTACGGCATCGCCAGGGCCGCCAGCATGACGAGCAACGTGCGCGTCGTCTTTCCGACCATGGGGTGCTCGCTGGCGCTCACCTCGAGGACCTCCCGGGCGAGGCAGGATAGCCTGTGGGGTGGCTGGCAGGGGCCTTCGCCCGTCTGCTACTCATCGCGCCATGACGACACGCGTCCGCTTCGCCCCGTCGCCCACCGGGTACCTCCACATCGGCGGCGTGCGAACCGCGCTGTTCAACTGGCTCTGGGCGCGAAAGACCAGGGGCGTCTTCGTGCTGCGCATCGAGGACACCGACCAGGAGCGGAGCACAGCCGAGAGCGTGCGAGTGATCCTCGACGCGCTCAAATGGCTGGGGCTCGAGTGGGACGAGGGGCCCGAGGTGGGCGGCGCGCACGGCCCGTACACGCAGATGGAGCGGCGCGCCCTGTACCGGGAGCACGCCGAGCGCCTGATCCGCGACGGCAAGGCCTACCGCTGCTACTGCACCAGGGAGGAGCTCGAGGCGCAGCGCGCCGCGCTCAAGGCGCGCGACCCGAAGGCCAGCTTCAGGTACCCGGGCACATGCCGCGATCGCAAGGACGAGCCTGACTTGCCGTACGTCGTGCGCTTCAGGATGCCCGAGGGCGGGAGCGTCTCGTACGTCGACAAGGTCTTCGGCGCCGTCGCGACGCCCAACGCCGCGCAGCAGGACTTCGTGCTCGTCCGCTCCGACGGCGTTCCCCTCTACAACTTCGGCGCGGTGGTCGACGACATCACCATGGAGATCACGCTCGTCGCCCGCGGACGCGACCACATGATCAATACGCCCCCGCAGATACTGCTCTACGAGGCACTCGGCTGCCCGCCGCCCGCGTTCGCCCACTTGCCGATGATGCTCGCCCAGACCGGCGAGAAGCTGAGCAAGCGGCACGGCGCCGTGAGCGCCGCCGAGTACCGCGCCCAGGGCTACGCGCCGCATGCGGTGCTCAACTACCTCGCGCGGTTCGGGTGGTCCCACGGCGATCAGGAGGTGTTCTCGCTCGACGAGATCGTGCAAGCCTTCGACTGGGAGCACTGCAACAAGAGCGACGGGAAGTTCGATCCGAAGAAGTTTCTGGCCATCAATCACGAGCACCTGAAATCGCCGCGGCTCACGAGCGACGACGTGTACGTCGCGCAGGTCGTGCCCTTCCTCTACGCGCGCAGCCTCGAGGGGGTCGAGCCCGGGCGGGTGAAGGAGGCGATCCCGATGATCCGCGAGCGGGCGACCACCTTCGTCGACGCCGCCGACCGGCTCGACTTCGTGTTCCGCGACCCCCCGCTGCTGGACGCCGCCGCCGCGGCGAAGTTCCTGGTCAAGGCCAACGCCGGGCACCTGCGCGATCTGGCCACTGTACTCGAGAAGGCCGACCCGTGGACGGCGCCCGCGCTCGAGGCGGCGACCCATGCGTGGCTGGCCGCCGCGGGGCGCCAGATCAAGGACGTGGCCCAACCGGCTCGCGTTGCGCTCACCGGCCGCACAGCGAGCCCCGGCCTGTTCGACGTCATCGCGACGCTGGGCAAGACGCGATCGCTCGCGCGCCTCCGCGCCGCGGCAGAATCGGCGGAGAGGGGGTGAAGAGGTTTCAGTCGCCTGCTTCTTCGCGAGCGTGCGCGATCGAAGGCGCGGCGGCCGCGTCGCCTTGCGCGCTGCGCCTCGGGTGTGTACAGAAGGTGTATGAAGCGCACCAACGTCGTGCTCGACGACAAGCTCCTGGCGCGTGCACGCCATCTCACTGGCCTCCGCACCACGAGGGACCTGGTGGCTCGCGCGCTGCAGGATCTGGTCGCTCGCGAGGAGCAACGTCGCCTCGCCGCCCGGCTTCACGGCTCCGGCTGGGAGGGGGACGTGGCCGAGATGCGCGCCCCTCGTCGTCGTCGCAGTGCAGCGTGACGACGCGTGATCGTCGACACCTCGGCCTGGGTCGAGTTCCTTCGGGGCACCGGCTCGCAGGCCGACCGGATGGTCAGCGAGGCCCTGCAAGACGGCCGTCCAATCTCGGTCGCCGGCGTGATCGTGGAGGAGGTCCTGCAGGGATGTCGCAGCGAGACGCAGGCTCGTGAGGTGCATCGCCTCCTGACCGGCTGCCGTAGCGTCGAGCCGGTCTACCCCGAGACCTATGCGCATGCCGCGCTGCTCTACCGCCGGTGCCGGAGGGCCGGCAAGACCGTGCGGGCGACCATCGACTGCCTGATCGGCGCCCTTGCCCTCGAGCACGAGCTGTCCGTGCTCACCCTCGATCGAGACTTCGACGCCCTGAGCTCGGTCACCGGTGTGCGGGTCTTGCGCGTTTGACCGCGGGGCTCGACAGCAGCGCGGCGACCCCACCCAGCCGTTGACGGTTCTGTGGTGCTCCATTATGGTACCGTGCGGCCAGAGTTGGGCATAAGACCTGCTGTCCGGAGCTCCCATGCGCAATCCTTCCAGTCTCGGTCTACCGGCTCTCGTCATCGTCATGGTCGCATGCGGGTCGTCGTCCGGCGGCGGGACGAACGAAACGGCCGAAGCGGGAGCAGACACCGGCTCCGCCTCGTCAGGGGGCAGCTCGGGCTCCGGGTCTGGTTCGAGCTCGGGCACGGCATCCGGCTCCGGTTCGGGCACTAGCTCCGGTGCCTCCGGGAGCTCCGGAAGCTCCGGGAGCGAGGCAGGCGCGGACGGCGAGGCAGGCGGCCCGGGTTGCGGCGGCGGAGCGGCGCAATCGTCGGATGTCGCGGTCAACGTCTCGACCCTCGAGCAGCACATCACGGGCTTCGGCGTGTCCACCGCCTGGGCGGGGGACTTCGCCAACGCGTCGGACCCAGACTATCTCTGGTCCACCACGACGGGGGCCGGCTTGACCTTGCTCCGCATCCGGTACGGCGATGGGCTCACGATTGCCAAGGCGGCAGTGAGCCATGGTGTCACGGTGTGGATGACTCCGTGGGGGACGGGTTCTGGGGGTTCTACAGGCGGCCCCGCCACCACCACCGAGACCAACCCCAACGGCTGCACCGGCAGCATGCCCGTGCTCACGAACCCAACCTCTTTGGCCAATGACCTCGTCAGTTGGGTGCAGAGCGCGAAGTCCGCCGGGGTGCCGATCTACGCCGTGTCCGCCGGGAACGAGCCGGACAGCTGCGGGATAAACCAAACCACCTCCTACTCGCCTGCGCAATTGGCCACATGGATCACCTACCTGGGCCCCGCCATGGCCTCTTTGGGCGTGAAGCTCATGGCGCCCGAGACGGAGAATGGATACGGATTCCCGGGCTACTTCACGGCCATTCAAAACAACACGACCGCCTGGAACGCGGTGGACATCTTTGCGAGCCACGAATACGGGTTGCCCTCGCCTCCCGAGCCGGCGATCGCGGCTGCAGGCAAGGAATACTGGGAGACGGAGGTCGACACGGGAACCGCACCCGGCGACCCCTCCGGCGATGGGATCGCGAGCGCACTCCTGATGGCCGAGTCGATGCATAGTGACCTCACGAAGCTCAACCTCAACGCCTGGCACCTCTGGTGGCTGTACGAAGGCGGGAACAGCGGCGGCTGCCTCTACGACACGGGCACGAAGGTGTGGACCAAACGTCTCTGGGTCATGGGCAACTTCTCACGCTTCGTGCGGCCCGGCTACACGCGCGTGAGCACGTCCGGGACGGCTCCCAAAGGCCTGCTCGTCAGCGCGTACATCAATCCGAAGAACAACGCGCTCGCGATCGTCGCGATCAACAGCAACACGTCCTCGACCCGCGTGCCGCTGTACATCTCAGGCAAGGCGCCGTGCTCGCTCACGCCGTACGAGACGTCGGCGGACAAGAGCCTCGGCCAGCTGACGGCCGTCGCCGTGGCCAATTCGCGCGTGACTGTGACGCTCCCTGCGCAGAGCGTGACGACGTTCGTGGGAAGTCCGTAGCGGGCACCCTTCGCGCCCTCGGGCGCCCGTTTCTCGGCGATGCTCGGCGCGCAAACCGTTACGACATTGTGGGGAAGCCATGAAGCCAGTACTGACCGTGCCCATTGCCATCTCGGCGGCGATCGCGATCGCGATCGCGATCACGCTCGCCTCGACTTCGGCGCGCGCGGCCTCGCTCACGGGTCCCGTCGGCGGCGCCGACGCGGGGGCCGCGGGGTATGCCACCGCCAACCTCCCGAGCTACGTCTCGATGTACGAGTACGTGCCGGCCAAGCTGGCAGCGCATCCGCCGGTCCTCGTCGTATCGCACTGGTACGGCGCGACCGCGGCAGGCATGTTCGGCGTCGCGCAGGGAGGCGGCCTCGTCGCCGCGGCGGACCAGTACGGCTTCATCATGGTCTTTCCGCAGAGGGACATCGGCGGCTGCTGGGACATCAGCTCCACGCAGAGCCTCACGCACGACGGCGGCGGCGAGACGCAGGCGATCGCCGAGATGGTGAAGTACGAGGTCGCCCACCGCGGCGCCAACGCGAACCGCGTCTACGCGACGGGGCAGTCGTGCGGGGCGATGTTCACCGAGGCCCTGCTCGCCGTATATCCCGACGTGTTCAAGGGAGGCTCGGAGTTCTCGGGCGTCCCGGTGGGAGGATGCTGGACCTGCTCCGGCGGCTACGTCGACCACACGGCGCAGCAGTGGGGAGCCATCGTGGGCGCGACGTACCCGGGGTACTCGGGACATCGTCCGCGCGTCCAGCTCTGGCACGGGAACGCCGACACCACGGTCAACTACCAGAATCAGATCGAGGCCATCAAGGAGTGGACCGACGTCCTCGGCCTGAGCCTGACGCCGACGTCGACCACCATGCTGACCTTCAACGGGCACATGTGGACGCGCGAGATGTGGCAAGACTCCTGCGGCTTCACCCTACTCGACGCGTTCACGGAGCAGGGCGGACCCCACAACACGGATGCGAGCGAGGACGCGACCTACGTCATTCCCTTCATGGCTCTCGACGACACCGGCCCCGTGGATCCGCAGGTTTCGCAGGTCTGCGCGGCGGACGCGGGATCGTCCGACGCCGCCGCTCCGGGGAGCGATGCGGGGGACGCGAGCCTGGGTCCCAAGGACAGCGGCGTTGGGCTGGAGGAAGGTGGGGCGACCGGCTCGTCCAGCAGCGGAGCCGGGGCAGGCTCGTCGAGCGACGGCCCTGGTTCGGGCGATGCGGGCCAGTCGGCGAGCGCTCCCGGATCTTCGGCGGGCACGGGGTGCTCCTTTGGCGTGCTGCCGCGCGGAGGTCAGACCCCGATGGGCGTTCTCGCCGTGGCAGGCGTCCTCGTGGGCATCCTCCGCCGCCGGCGTCGACAGCGACTCCTCCCTCTCGTGGCGCTCGCCCTCGGCACCGTCGCACTCGCCGCCGCCTGCTCGTCCTCGAGCTCCGGCGGCCCCGCCAATCAGGGCACGACCAGCTCGGGTGGCTCGGGGTCGAGCGGAGGCTCCGACGCGGGCTCCACTTCGAGCGGGAGCTCCGGTTCGAGTAGCACCTCGGGCTCGAGCAGCGGCACCGGGTCGAGCGGCGGAGCCGACGCCGGGGGCGGCGACGCGGAGGCGGGTAGCACCGCCGAAGCCGGCCCCCCGCCGACGGGGCCCTGCGACCTGTACGGGGCAGGCGCAACCCCCTGCGTCGCGGCGTTCAGCACCGTGAGGGCCATGTACGGGACGTACAGCGGCAACCTCTATCAAGTCCGGCGCGCGGACAACCACATGACGCAGAACATCGGGCCCCTATCTCCGGGAGGCGTGGCCCACGCCGCCGCACAGGACTCCTTCTGCTCCGGGACCACTTGCACGATCTCGATCATCTTCGATCAGTCCGGCAAAGGGAACGACCTTACTAAGGCGCCGGGCGGGAGCGCTACCTACGGCCCCAATCCTGATATGGAAGCCGTGGCCGACGCCCTCCCCATCATGATCGGCGGCCACAGGGCCTACGGCGTCCACGTGACGCCGGCTCCGAGCTGGACGTCTCCGGGCCAGGTCGGATACCGAAACACCAGCACGCACGGGACCGCGACGGGCGACGATCCCGAGACCGAGTACATGGTGACCGATGGCACGTACTTCAACGGGTCGTGCTGCTTCGACTTCGGAAACGCCGAGATGAAGGCCGGCGCCGGCGGGTTTGGCTCGATGGAGGCCATCTATTTCGGGAATTGCAACTGGTGGGACAAGGGATACAAGAACGGCCCCTGGGTCATGGCCGATCTCGAGGTCGGCGTATTCAATACGACGGGGCAGTCGGGCGCGACCAACAACAACGACCTGTCTCTCGCGTATCCCTTCGCCACGGCGATGCTCAAAGGCAACTCGGCGCAGTCGACGAGCGGCGGCCCCTTCACGATCAAGGGGGGGAACGCGCAGTCGGGGAGCCTGACGACCATGTGGGACGGCGCGCGTCCCAGTGGCTACTCCCCGATGCAAAAGCAGGGCGGCATCGTGCTCGGCGTCGGCGGCGACAATAGCAGCACGGCCCAGGGGAACTTCTACGAGGGCGTCATGACCACGGGCTACGCCTCTACCGCGACGGACGAGGCCGTTCAGGCCAACATCGTTGGGGCCGGGTACGGGCACTGAAGAGACCGAGTGGGGTACCCCCTGCACGGCCTGCGCGGGGAGAATGGGGGCCCCGGTCCGCGTGGCGGGTGGGCTGCCCCGGCAAGGGCAAGGCCATGCCCGTGTGAGGTCATGGCCCTGGTGATCGCGGCGGGTGGGTTGCCCCGGCAAGGGCAAGGCCATGCCGGTGTGAGGTCATGGCCCTGGTGTATCGCGGCGGGTGGGTTGCCCCGGCAAGGGCAAGGCCATGCCCGCGTGAGGTCATGGCCCTGGCGATCGTGGCGGGTGGGCTGCCCCGGCAAGGGCAAGGCCATGCCCGTACGAGGTCATCGCCTTGGTGAGCCCGGCGGGCGGCCAGCCAGCGCGGGTAGCGGCCCGGATAGCGTCCGATGGGACAGGTCGTCGTCGCATTTCCGGGTCCGTCGAAAAGAAAGTTCGCCAATGGTTGCAAGTTCTTGGGTCCATCCTGGCAACAAATCTCGAGTACCAAGTGCCGACTTGCGCGGTTACCGGGTGAGGGAAGTCGACGGGCGCGCCGGGCATCGGTGCACGGCGCCGTCCGGCAATCTCGCCTCGGTGTAGCCATCGGAGCGCTGCCCGGGTCGTCGGCCCTCGGAAAGGAGAAAAGCGCCATGTCCAGTCACCCTGACAAGCCGACGACCCAAGCTCGCTGCAACCAAGCGATGGCGGGCGTCGCCAAGCACTTCGCGAACGTGCCCACGGTCAACCTTCGCGGAACCGCCTGGAAGCCGGCGGACATCGACGCGACCCTCAAGGCCGCGATCGATTCCGCGAACGCGGTGGACCCTGCCAAGGCCTCTTGGCAGATCGCCGTGAAGAACGGGAGCGCAGCCAAGGCGAAAGCACTCGCCTTGCTTGCGGCTCTCAAGGCCTACCTCATCGCGACCCACGGGAGCGGTGCGGTGGACCTGCTGGCCGACTTCGGCTTCGTACCGCCGAAGCCGGGGAAGGTGGCTGCCAAGACGAAGGCCGCAGCGGTCGACAAGACCGCCGCGACTCGAGCCTTGCGCCACACGATGGGCAAAAAGCAGAAAAAGCAGGTCAAGGCGACGACGGCAGCGCCGTCGCCGCAGCCTGCGACGACTGCTTCGACGCAGCCGGCGCCGGCCGGCACGAAGCCCGCGTAGCAACGACGGAGACGGAGGGGCGAAAGGTCGGCGCCCCTCCGTCTTCGACTATTGGCGCCGCCCGGCCATGGAGAACACGAACGCCGCGGCCTCGCTGCGCCGTGTTCCATCCACATCTCACGAAGCGACGCGAACGAGCGTGCCGATGACGCGATTCATCACAGCCGTAAGCGCCTGCGGCATCGGTTCGACGTAGCCGAAGGCCTCCGCGGTGAGCAGGCACGACAGGCTCTCCCTCGCCGAGCCGAGCGCCGTGCGATACCGGGCCGTCCGCACGCGCCCGAACGACCCGCTGCCCTCGGCGATGTTGAGCACGACGCTGCTGGCCCCGCCCTGGCACCGCCGCGCTTTGGCGCGGCGCGCAGCGTCCTTGAACCGCGTGAGCACGACGATACGCTCGGTAAGCCGAGCAAGCGGCGGACACACGGTAATGGCGCCCACGCCCGCGCCCGCGTTCTTCTACTTCTTCTGCTTCGCGCCCCACGAATCGCGAAGGCCGATGGTGCGATTGAGCACGATGGCGCCGGGCTTGGAGTCCGGGTCGACGCAGAAGTAGCCGACGCGCTCCAGCTGGACGCGGTCTCCCGCGGGGGCGCCCGCGAGGGCCGGCTCGAGGCGCGCGCCCGTCACGACCTCGCACGACGCCGGGTTGATCTCCTCGAGGAAGTCGTCCCCCTCTTCGCCCGGGTGCTCGGCCGCGAACAGGCGGTCGTAGAGCCTGACCTCGGCGGGCACCGCGCGCTTCTCCGACACCCAGTGCAGCGTTCCCTTGATCTTGCGCCCGTCCTTCGCATTGCCGCCCAGCGAGTCCGGGTCCCAGGAGCAGCGCAGCTCGACGACCTTGCCCTGCTCGTCCTTGACGACGCGCTCGCACCTGATGATGCACGCGTAGCGCAGGCGCACCTCCGCGCCCGGCGACAGCCGGAACCAGCCCTTCGGCGGCGTCTCGGCGAAGTCCTCCGCGTCGATGTAGACCACGCGCGAAAAGGGGATCCGACGCGAGCCGCGCGCCGGGTCGTCCGGCGACCACGGCGCGTCGAACGACTGCTCCTCGCCCTCCGGGTAGTTCTCGAGCACGACGCGGAGCGGCCGCAGCACGCCCATCGCGCGCCTGCAGCGCGCGTTCAGATCCTCGCGCACCGCGTGCTCGAGCAAGGTCACGTCGACGAAGCTGTTCCTCTTCGAGACGCCGATCCGGTCGCAGAATGCGCGGATCGCCTCCGGCGTGTACCCGCGCCGCCGCAGGCCCGCGAGGGTCGGCATCCGAGGGTCGTCCCACCCCGAGACGTGCTTGCCAGCGACGAGCTGCTGGAGCTTGCGCTTGGAGAGCACCGTATGGGTCAAGTTCAGCCGGGCGAACTCGATCTGCTGCGGTCGCGGGTCGAAGGGCGCCTGGTCGAGAAACCAGTCGTAGAGTGGCCGGTGGTTCTCGAATTCGAGCGTGCAGATCGAGTGGGTCACGCCCTCGATGGCGTCGGAGTAGCCGTGCGCGAAGTCGTACATCGGGTAGATGCACCACGTGTCGCCCGTCCGGTGGTGATGCTCCCGTTTGATCCGGTACATCACCGGGTCGCGGAGGTTCTGGTTGGGCGACGACATGTCGATCTTCGCCCGCAGGACGTGGCTGCCGTCGGCGAGCTCCCCCGCGCGCATCCGCTCGAACAGCGCGAGGCTCTCGGCCGGCGGGCGGTCGCGGTGCGGGCTGACCTGCCCCGGCTTGTAGAAGCTTCCGCGCCCCAGGCGCATCTCCTCGAGCGACTGGCTGTCGACGTACGCCTTGTTCGCCTCGATGAGCGCCACCGCGAGCCCGTACAGCTTCTCGAAGTAGTCGGAGGCGAAGTACATCCGCTTCCCCCAGTCGAAGCCGAGCCAGCGGAGGTCCTCCTGGATCGAGCGCACGAACTCCGCCTCTTCGGTGCTCGGGTTCGTGTCGTCGAAGCGCAGGTTGCACACCGCGTCCGGGATGGTCTGCGCGATCCCGAAGTTCAGGCAGATGCTCTTGGCGTGCCCGACGTGCAGGTAGCCGTTCGGCTCGGGCGGGAAGCGCGTCATGACCTTGCCGCCGCTCTTGCCCTCGGCCACGTCGCGCTGGACGGCCTCGAGGACGAAGTTCGGCAGCTTGTCACCATCGCTCGCGCGCTCGGTCGTGGGCTTCTCGGGGCTCATGGGGCTCATGGGGCTTCTCGGATGTAGCAATCCGCCGCGCGTCATCCTAGTCTGCGCTGCCGCGACATGCCCGCGATGCCGAGCGATCGCCCATGCAACAGTCGCCGCTGACCCCCTCCGGCGGACCGGGGAGCTGGGACTCGCTGCTGTCGGCAGCCAAGCCGCTGCTGCCGGTCCCCGTCCTTCTCGTCGTCCTCCCGGCGCTCTGGTGGTTCTTCAGGAGCACCTGGCGGGAGCTGGACGACGACGCCACCGAGTGGCGCGTGCGCCTGAAGGCCGAGGGGCGCAGCGACCTGCGTCCGTTCGTCGCCGGCGCGATGTGCGCCGTGATCCTGACGATGCAGGAGTACTACGGCGGCCGCGGGCCCTACGAGCAGTACCTGCGCCCGGTCCTGGTGTGGCTCGACGTCAAGCACGGCGGGGTGGCCAGGGTGGCCAAGTACGACGAGCTTTACGGCTTCGTCTGGTGGGTGTTCGCGCGCGTCGGCGGCTACGTCGCGCCGTTCTTCCTCTGGAAGCTCTTCTTCCGGGAAGACTCGATCCTCGACATGGGGCTGCGGGTGCGCGGCTTCTTCCAGCACGCGTGGATCTACGGCCTGTTCCTGGCGATCGTCCTGCCGACGATGCTGCTCGTCGCGACCCAGCCGGACTTCGGCGCCTACTACCCCTTCTACAAGACGAGCTCGCGCTCCTGGTTCGACTTCCTGTGCTGGGAGGGGATGTACTTCATCCAGTTCTTCGCGCTCGAGATGTTCTTCCGCGGGTTCTGGCTGGGCGCGCTCCGGCGCAGCCTGGGATCCGGCGCCATCTTCGCCATGGTCGTCCCGTACTGCATGATCCACTACGGCAAGCCGNNACCAGGGGTTCTTCGTGCACATCACCGTCGCCGGCCTGATGGACTGGCTCGCGCTCGCCCATCGCCACGCCTTGCCCACCACCTTCTGGGCACCCGGGTAGTCAGCGCATCGCGTCGAGGGCGTTCGATACGGCGCGGGCGCGGAAGGAGCTTCGCAGGCGCCCGCCGTACAGGTCGCGCAGCGCCTCGAGCGCG
>PLYU01000149.1 GCA_003153495.1 Myxococcales bacterium | reverse complement strand
CATTCCGTAGATTCGAGGTACTAGCGGCACGCTCGAAGGTGACGAACGCGTCGGTCGGGCGCCGGGACGTCTCGTCCAGCTTCAGCTCTTGGAGCGCGTCGAGGACAGCGTGATCGCGCAAGTGAATGCCGTCCTGGACGAGGAGCGCCTCATAGATCGGCAGCGGCCGCCACCGTCGCGCCAGGACATACGCGCTCATGTTGGCGATCATCAGCGGCAGCACCAGGCCATAGCCCGACGTCATCTCGACAATGATGAGGACGCTCGTCATCGGCGCGCGAATCGCAGCGCTGAAGACCGCACCCATGCCGACGAGCGCGAAGGCTCCGAGGGTGCTGTCGGGATGGCCGAAGAGAGTGCGATCGAGAGACCCGAACGCACCGCCGAGCATCGCTCCAATGAAGAGCGCGGGCGCGAAGATGCCGCCCGCACCTCCGCTGGAGTACGAAAACACCGTGGCCGTGAGCTTCAGTGCGCACAGGACCAGCATCACTTTTACGCTGAGGTCACCGGACAGAGAGCGCTTGAGGATATCGTACCCGCCCCCGTTGATGCCGCCCATTCGCAGCCAGAGCATCGCGACCACGATTAACCCGCCCGTGACGGCACCGCCGATGGCCGGCCGCGCCCACGGCGGGACCGCGGAGAGGTTGCGGAGTCCCTTTCGCACAAACAGCAGACCCTCGGTGAAGACGCACCCGACGCCGGCCGCGGCGACGCCGAGCCCGGCGAACAGCACGAGCGAGCGGGCGTCCGTCATGCCGAATTGGCGTGGGACGTCGAACACGGGATGCGTCCCGAGCACGCTCCGTTCGATGACGGCGGCGAGCGCCGCCGCGACGATGAAGCCCGAGAGAATGGTCCGGTCGAGCGTGCCGACGACCTCCTCGAGAGTAAAGGTCACCGCCGCCATAGGCGCGTTGAACGCGGCCGCGATCCCCGCCGCCGCACCGACCGGCAGCAGACGCCGCCGGCTCTGGGGCGACAAGGCCGCGAACCGGCCGAACAGGTTCGCGATACCCGCGCAGATGTGCACAGTGGGCCCCTCGCGACCGAGCGAGGCGCCCGAACCGATCTGCAAGCTACCGACGACGAACTTTCCGGCGGCGTCACGCCACGGGATGGCGCCGAGCCGCGACGCGTAAGCAGCCTTTACCTCCGGGATGCCGCTCCCGCGCGCCCCGGGCACGACGTACTGCAGCAGCGCCCCGCACACGAGCCCGCCTAGTGTGGGGGAGACGACCGACCACACCATCCACGAATGTCCAGGGGCGCTCATCGCTCGCGAGATGAGTAGCCGCTCGCCGAACGCGATCGCGAAGTGAAACGCGACCGCGGCGAGACCGCATGCAGCCCCGAGCACGATGGTCAGCGCAAGAAGGCGCTGCGACTCGGTCGGCGCGAAGCGTAGCTCCGCGCGCAGGGCGAACAGACGCCAACGACCAAGGCGCTCACGCAACCGGGGGAACGCGGTCATCGACCGTGGCTGCATAGCAGCAGTGACCCTGGGCCGCCTCACGAGCGGGAGGCGATGACGTGACGCAAGCCCGAGAATCGAGGTGTGCGCGTCCCTATCGGATTCAAGCGCCCCCGTCTACACCAGGAATCTTGGGGTCTCCGACAGGTTTAGTGGAAGCATGAGGCTCACCTGTGCACCGGCGAGAGCGTGAGTCCGCCGCAGCACAGGTGGATGAGGGCGATGAGGCTGGAGGCGGAGTGGAAGGCGAAGCTGCGTCGGGTGATCGTTCGGATCTTGCCGTTGAGTCCCTCGCTGCGCCCGCTGTTCAGGCCGGTGTCCGGCTCGGCGTCCGAGCTCCAGGAGGGAGAGTTGTCGCGCCACGAGCTGTCGCACGCCCAGGCCGTCTTCCTGCGCACGAGCCTCTATCACTCCAACGTGACGCGGGAGACCAACGCGCTGCGGGACTGCCTGTACGCGTCGGCGCTGCCGAGGCACCTCTCGAGCACGTGGTTTTCGCACAAGAACGAGGCGCGCTCGATCGATCGGCGGCGGGAGGAGTCGAATAGGCGCCGAGCGCGATTGGCCCGACGATGGCGATACCGTAGGCGAGCACCGCGTTGTGTTCCGAAACTTGATCGTCGCAACGGACGAGCGAAATAGCCGGGACAGCCGACAGCTCGAACCGATCGACAACGGTGGCGATGTCGGACCTACCGTGTCAACGTGACGACAGGCGTTTCTGAGAGGTACGGAGCGGTTCTTTTCCCGAGGAAATCGTTACTGGCGGGTACCGAGGCGTCCACGTCGTTACCAGGTAGCCATCCATGCCGAAGCCGTGCCGGCGGCGATCGCCGTCGACTACGGCTTCGAATGGGCCCCCTCAGACGACCGGGTGCGACGGAGTCGCCTTGGGAACACTGGCCTCGTTGACGGAGCAGATGTCGTCCGCCTTCGCGGCCTTGAAGACGTCCACTGCACGCGTTTTCTCGTCGCCCGATTCCACGTGCACGGACACCAGCATGTTGCCGCCCCTGATCTTGCCCTCGAAGCGCTTCGCCTCGATCTCCGGGATACCCATCCCGACGAGCGCGCCCGCGACGCCGCCCACGGTGGCACCCGCCGCGATGCCGCTCAGCGCGGCCATGATCGGACCCGCGGCGATGAAGGGCCCGAGGCCCGGGATCGCCAGCGCGCCGATGCCCGCGAGGAGCCCCAGCGTTCCGCCGACCACGCCGCCTATGCTCGCTCCGCCGATGGCGCCCTCGGGAGCCTTGGTGCTGTGCTTGTGAGCGAAGTCCTTCGTGCCGCTCTTGTCGGGGAAGAGGACGGAGATGTCGTTGGTGCTGAACCCTGCATTGTGGAGCTGATCGACGACGGCCTCGGCCTGGCCCCGCGTCTGAACGATGCACATCACGGCTTTCTTCATGGCGATCTCCTCTTTCTGTCGTTGAGGTTGGTTAGGTTGAGGTTGGTTACGTCAAACGCCTTCAGTTCTTCACTTCGAGCTGGTCGTCCACGTCGGTGACGCCGGCGGTCTGGCGGGCGACGTTCTCGATCTCGGTCCGCTCCGCGTCCGACTTCACCGGGCCGCGGAGAGTGACCCGCGTGCCGACGGTGATGATCTTCACGTTCTTCGCCGTGAAGGAGAGCGAGTGGTCGCCCATCACGCCCCTGCGGATGGAGGCGGTGATGCCGATCTCGGCCTTGCTGTTGCCCTGATCGATCGGGGTGAGCGTGCCGTTGCGATCCCGGGCGTTGAGCCTCGTGTTGTCCGCGCCGCCCGTGTGATCCCCGGCGCCGGGGTTCGCGGTGACGGAGGAGTCAAACGCGGGGGCGGGAGCCGGGGAGGTGGCGGGCGGGCTCGAGCCGGCCCCCATCATCGACGTCGCGCCGGCCTGAGCGACAGGCTTCGAGGCGGTGGTGCTGGTGGTCTCGGTCCGGTAGGTGGTGCTGGTGGTCGAGGACGCGGTCGGATCCCCGGGCGTCTCGGCGTTGGCGCTCGACGGGGCCTGCGCCGGCGGATTGCTCGAGCCCGCGCAGGCGAAGGAGCCGATGGCGCAGGTGACAGCGATGATGGTCGTCTTCATGTCGATCCCTCTCGTGTGAGCTGGGCGCTGTGTGCAAGGCGTGGGCCACGCGGATTCCTATGCAGAACTCGCCGTTTCGGCGGCAGCCTCCGCATGTTGCAACCCCTTCGCTCGCGAATTGCGGGAGTCCGGGTCAGGCGCGGAGACCGGGCTCCTGGGATGCGCGCGCCAGGCGTGGGATACTGCCGATGCCACATACTCCTTGGCGGCGCCGTCCGTGCCGGAACGGCGGTTCCCTTGGCATGCAACTCGCACTGGGGCGTCCCATGGTGCTCGTTCCGTCGAGGCTCGTGCTCGGGGTGGCAACCGGCTTCTTCCTGAGCGCGCTCTTGATAGCCGGGCCGCGGTTCTGCTCCGCTTTCGGCGAGTGGAGTCGTCTTGAAGCCTTTCGATCCTGACCGTCTCGATCGTCGTGACGCGGCGCTCGTCGCGCGCGTCCTCCCCGTGGCGCAGGCCTTCTCCCGCACCTATTGTCGTCTCTGCGTCGACGGGCTCGAGAACGTTCCCGCCGGCCCCGCGGTCTTCGCGGCGAACCACAACGGCGGAATCGTCGGCCCCGACCTCGCCTGCACGCTCTCGACCCTATGGCAGGCCCTCGGGCCGCAGGCGCCGCTCTACGCGCTCGCGCACGATTTCCCGATGCGCCACTTCACCCCACTCGGGCGCGCGATCCAGCGGCTCGGTGCGGTGCGGGCGTCGCGCGCGAACGCCGATCGCATCCTGGGGGAGGGCGCCAGCTTCCTCGTCTACCCGGGCGGCGACCTCGAGGCCTACCGGCATGCCAGGCGACGCGACGAAGTCGTCCTGGGCGAGCGTGCCGGGTTCATCCGCGCAGCGCAGCGAGCGCGTGCGCCGGTCGTTCCGATCGTCGCCCATGGCGCCCATCGGAGCGCGTACATTTTCCACGAAGGAGAGCGCCTCGCCCAGGCCCTCCGCCTGAAGCGCTGGGCGCGCGTCGAACGTTTCCCGTTTGCCCTCGCGCTGCCATGGGGGATCGCGCCGGGGCCTTGGCTACCGTACGCGCCACTCCCCTTCGCGATCCGCTTGCGCGTGCTCCCCGCCGAGCGTGTGTCGCAGGAGGAGGACCCCGGAGTGGCGCGCGAGCGGGTCCGCACCCGGATGCAGCACGCCCTCGACGCGATGGCGCGCGAGGCGGACCGATGAGGGGCGCGACGCGCGGGATCGCCTGGGAGGATAGGGGCGACGCCAGCCGGCNNTGCTCGCACGTCGACGGCAGCGCTCGCGGGAGACGCCCGGGCCGTGCTTGACGCGCGGAGTATCGAGAAGGCGACCCTTTTTGGGATCTCGCTAGGCGGCATGGTCGCGACGCGCTTCGCGATCGACTCGCCTTCTCGCCTGGCGTCGCTCGTCCTCGCGTCCACGGCCGCGCGCGGATTCGCCTTCGAACGGGCCGGGCTGCGGCGCGCCTCAGGGTTCGCGCGCTGCCTTGCGCGCGAACGCTGCGAGGCGGAGCGGTGCGTGGTGCTCCGGGTTCTCTCGCACGAGTTTCGGGCGGAACATCCAGTGGAGACGGCGCGAATCGCCGGCCTGGCTGCACAGATCCCCACGCCACGCCTGACGCTCGTGGCGCACGCGATCGCGGCGCTCCGTCACGACGCGCGTGCGCAGCTGGGGACGATCCGCGCTCCGACGCTCGTCCTGGCGGGCGATCGCGATCACCTGCTCGGGCCGGGCGCAGGTCTGGCGCTGGCGCGCGGCATCGCCGGTGCAAAACGGACGATCATCGCGGGCTCGGGACACGACCTCACCCTCGAGCGTCCTGGCGAGACGGCAACGCGGGTCCTCGCGTTCGTCAGGGAATCCCGTGAGGCGGCTCTCTTATTGCAATCGCACATCGGATGACAAGGCCGCTTCTCCTCACGGATTTTCGCTCGGTGAGACCCGCGCACACGATCGCCCAGGCGGACAGTCTCGCCTGGATTGCGAGCGCGCACGCGCGGGCCGAGGCGACGCTCGCGCGCGGCGCCGGGCGCCTCTTCGACGAGAGCGCATTCCGCGAGCACCTCGCGCGCCGTCTCGCCCGCTTCGGGTGTGGCGCGGAGAAGATTGCCTCGCGCGGCCACGAGCTCGCCGATTGCAGCCACACTCGCTGGGCGGAGATGGAGATCTATCGGCTCGACAACCGTCCGGAGGGCGAAGGGATGCTCGCGCGTACGCGCGTCTTCAACGACCGAGCGCGCGGCGTGCTCGCGCGCCTCTACGCCGAAGAGGTCGTCGCCCCCGCCGATCTCGTCCACGTGACCTGTACAGGCTATGCGTCGCCCAGCGCCGCCCAGCTCCTCGTCGCGGACAAGGGCTGGGGGGATGCCACGCGTGTGACGCATGCCAATCACATGGGCTGCTATGCGGCGTCCCCGGCGCTCCGCATCGCGGGTGGTCTCGCGCTCGCAGACGACGCGCTGCGCGCCGGCGGTCCGCGCCGCGTCGACGTGGTGCACACCGAGATGTGCTCCCTCCACTTCGATCCTCGGGCACATGAGGCCGAGCAGCTCGTGGTCCAGTCGCTCTTCGCCGACGGCTTCATCCGGTATGTCGTCTGCGACTCTTCGGCGTACGACGGGCGATCTCCCGCACTCACTCTGCTCGCGCAGGCGGAGGTGATCGTCCCCGACTCCAGCGAATCGATGAGCTGGATCTGCTCCGACTGGGGCATGCGCATGACGCTCGCGCGCGACGTACCCGAGCGGCTCGCCATCGGGGTTGCCGGATTCGTGAAGCGCCTTTGCGCGAGCGCCGGGCTCGACGAAGCAGAGCGCGCGAGCGCGCTGTACGCCGTGCACCCGGGCGGCCCCAAGATCCTGGACCGCGTGCGCGACGTGCTCGCCCTCGAGGAGAGGCAGGTCGCGGCGAGCCGCCGCGTTCTCAACGATCACGGCAACATGTCGTCGGCGACGGTACCCCACGTCTGGATGGAGATCGCCCGCTCGGCAGAGGTGGAGCCGGGACGTCCGATCGTCAGCCTGGCGTTCGGCCCTGGCCTCACCCTTTGCGGAAATGTGATGCGCAAGGGCGCTCCGTGATCGCCCTCGTTGCGCTGCCGCTCGCGCTTCAGGCAGTGGCGATGTTCTTCGACGAAGTACTCTTCCACCGCCTGCGGGGGCTCTCGCGGTGGGAGCGCGTCGGGCATCCGCTCGACACGTTGACCATCCTCGCGTGCTTCGCGGTGGCGATTGCCGCGCCGCCCGTGACTCGGTGGCTCTTCGCGTACGTCGCCTTGTCTGCGTTCTCATGCCTCTTCGTGACCAAAGACGAGTGGATCCACGCCAGGGACTGCTCGCCAGCCGAGCACTGGCTGCACGCGGTCCTCTTCGTCCTTCACCCGATCGCTCTCGCGGCAGTCGCATTCCTGTGGATGCACGGGCTCCGCTCGCTCGTCGTCGCACAGGCGGCGCTCACCCTCACATTCGGCGCTTACCAACTTCTCTACTGGAACGTTTCATGGAGGCCCTCATGGATGCGGCGACCGACGCACGCCCGGTGAACAACGCGATCTACGACACACTCGGCGACCGCTGGTACTCGGCCGACGACGACCCCGTGGCGCTGCTTCGCGCCGAGTCGCGCCTCCGCAACCCATGGGTGGCCGCGCGAGTCGTCAAGAGCGTCGGCAAGCGTGCCCGGGTGCTCGACATCGGCTGTGGCGCCGGCTTCCTGGCAAACGCGCTCGCACGGGAGGGGCACGAAGTCACCGGCATCGACGCTTCCGGAGAGAGCCTCGTCATCGGGGCACGACACGACGAGACGCAGACCGTGCGTTATGAGCGCGGCGACGCGCTCGCCCTCCCATACCCCGCTGCTTCGTTCGACGTCGTCTGCGCGATGGACTTCCTCGAACATGTCGAGGACCCCGCCGCGGTCGTCGCGGAGGCATCCCGGGTGCTTCGGCCGGGCGGGCTCTTCTTCTTCCACACGTTCAATCGGAACCCTCTCGCCTGGCTGATTGTCATCAAAGGGGTCGAGTGGTTCGTCAAGAACACTCCGCGTGACATGCACGTGCTGCGTCTGTTCGTGAAGCCGGCGGAGCTCCGTGCGATGTGCGCCACCAGTGGGCTCGACGTTCGCGAGCTGCTCGGAACGGCCCCAGCCGTCCTCTCGCGCGCGTTCTGGGCCATGCTCGCGACCGGAAGCGTGCGGTCAGACTTTCGCTTCGAGTTCACGCGGTTCCCCCTCCTCGCGTACACGGGATTCGCCGAGCGTCGATGACCTCGCGGCTAAAATGGGCGCCCTGCACTCGTCGCATCAGCGTTTCGCCGACCTCCAGCGGAGCGCTCTGCCGGACGCTGTGAACATGGTTCGCCATGGTGCGATGCACCGGGCTCTGCCAGAGCGGCCGGCCCTGCGTGTACGCAGCCAATGCAGATGTCGCGGTCCGTGATCATCCGGACAACGCGTCCGTGGCCATCGACGACCGGGACACTGCCGCAGTCGTTCTCTCACATGATCTGCGCGGCGAGCTGAAGGCCGTCGTTGGTGCCGCAGGACTTTGCGGGGGTGGTCATCAGGTCCGAGACGTTCATGGTCAGCTCCTTCGCCGTTGGTCTGCGCGTGCCGCGAGCAACGTGTGGGCCAGCGTGACAAGCTGCCGTCTGTCGCCGTCTCGATGCGGTTTCGCGGGAAGCCGTGCGCTCCCGGAAACGGGCGTTGAGGAGAACGACGTCGTGCGGGCCGGCGCCCTCGCGTCGAACGCCGCCAATGCGGACCCGATCGACGTCGCATTTCTGCATGCGGCCAAGGACCGCAAGCTGGCAGATGCGTCTGCGAAGACAGTTTCCTTCGAGCCCTTCTCACCGAAGACGCGCCACACCGAGGCCGTCGTCGAGATCGGTGGCAAGAAGACCCGCGTGGTCAAGGGCGCGCTGCGCACCGTCGCCGAGGCCGCAGGCCTGGACGCCGCGGCGATTGCCGCGCTCGAGAAGCGCGCGGACGAGCAAGCTCAGAAGGGCGTCCGAGTGCTGGCGGTGGCGCGCGCCGACGGCGATGGGCCGCTGCGCCTCCTGGGCTTGGCGTTGCTCTATGACGCTCCACGTCCCGACTCGCGCCGCCTCATCGACGAGTTGCGATCGCTCGGGATCAAGGTCCTGATGCTGACGGGCGACGCCCTTCCGGTCGCGCGCGAGATCGCCCGTGTGCTCGGCCTGGGCGACATCAAACTGGCCCCGAAGCGGGACGCCGCGCAGAAGGATGCACCCGAGGTGGCGCCTGATCTCGCCGGGGGAGGTCTTGCCGAGGTGTTCCCCGAGGACAAGTTCCTCGTCGTCAAGAGCCTGCAGGCGGCTGGTCACGTCGTGGGCATGACCGGCGACGGCGTCAACGACGCGCCGGCGCTCAAGCTGGAGACGATCGTGGGAAACAGCGGCGCTTCGATCATGGTCGCCGAGTCTAGATCTCACGTAGTCTCGCCGGACTGGGCGCCAGCGGCCGATGATCGAAACGCGGCCGATCCGGAGGATCGCTTCCAGGGGATCTGTTGGCTGCGCTCAAGTAGCGACCTCAACGACGACAGGATGACGGTCGTGCCGCTCTTCGACACCTACATGATGGTTGATTGGTCGGGCGGGGAGGCTGGCCGCGGTGGGCGTGCGTTCCCTGGTCGACGAGCGGGGGCGCCGCCCGCGCCAGGAGTGACGAGACCCGCGTTCGTCCACGTCACGTGCGTCTACGCGCGCGTCTACGCGGCGGTGTACGTCGTCGCGCGCTTCTGCCCCTTGGCCTTGAGCTTCTTCTTCGCCAGGCCCTCCTGGAGCACGCGCGGCATCTCCTTGCTCTGCATCTTGAGCGCGGCGCGAATCTGCTCGGCGCGGAGGCCGTCCTTTTTGCTCTTCACCAGCGCCACCACCTGATCGAGGGCCTTGGCTATCTGCTCCGGGGAGCGCCGAGGGAGTCGACCGGACTTGCGACCGCGCCGTGTTGCCGATGCCGTCGGGGCCGCTGCCGACTTCGGCGGACGACCAGGCCCTCGCCTTGCGCCGCCACCAGACTCACCGAGCAGTTCCTCAAGAGAGGCGTCCCGGATGGCTTGGAGGACCGAGCTGGCGAACGAGTCGGCGAGGTCGCGGAGAGCGTTGCGGAGCGTCGGCATGATCCGCGATCAAAGCGTGGCGATCGCCGAACAGTCAAGTTCGTGGGGAGATGTCCCGTCCGAGCACCACTTTCGGCGCGCTGCGAGGCCGCCCGGTCGTGCGCAGAGGCCAGAGTGCAACGGCCCCTTCCGCGACCGGCCACAGCTCCGGGCTACCGGGGCTTCGAACCTCCGACCCCTACCGTGTCAATTTCGCGAGGCAGGCGATCTACGGGAAAAAAGCGGCCCTGAGAGGCCCAAAAAGCTCGTTGGAGCCCGGTCGGGACGGGTAAACCGTGCCCAAACCGTGCCCGCTCCGGGTGCGGAGAAATGCGGTGGCGCCGGGCCAAGGTGGACGTCGAGTGCGAGGGTTCAATCCCTTCTCCCGCTCGAAAGAAAATCGTGTCGGCGCTGATCCGACCTTGCCGAGGGGCCCGGTCGATGAGGAAAGACCTTCGCCCCGTCGGCCACCTTCAAGACCTCGGCGCGGTCACCCTAAGAAATGCCTGTGCTATCGCCGCCTCGTCGAGCAGGCCCACCACGCGTGGAGCCGATCACCAGGAAACGCGGTCCGACGATCTCTCGATGCGCCGCAGGCCGTCGGTCACCGGCTCACCCTTGCCGAACAGGTCGAGGGCGAATGCGCAGTACCCGAGCTTCAGCGGCGCGATAAGAGTGAT
>PLYU01000238.1 GCA_003153495.1 Myxococcales bacterium | reverse complement strand
GGCAAGTGGGCGACGACGCTCTACGGCTTCGTCGAGGCCGACAACATCTGGGACACGACGCGCAGCTTCAACGACCTGGCCGGAAACGGCGCGGTCGCGCGCGCGGGGACGTCGGCGGGCGACAACTCGCGCTTCACCGTCGGGGTTCGCAACTCGCGCATCGGCCTCCGGCTCAAGGCGCCCGAGACGCACGGCGTTCGCGCGAGCGCGATGCTCGAGATGGACTTCCAGGGCCCCGAGCCCACAGTCGGCAACCCGGTGCCCTCCAGCTCGCCGAACCCCCTGACCAGCGAGGGGAATTTCTTCGCCAGCCCGAACATGCGGATTCGCCACTTCAACTTCAAGGTGGAGACGCCCGTCGTCGACGTCCTGGTGGGCCAGTACTGGCAGCTCTTCGGGTGGCAGTCGTCCTACCAGCCGAACACCGTGCAGATCCAGGGCGTGCCGGGGGAGGTGTACTCGCGGGCGCCGCAGCTTCGCGTCAGCAAGACCATCAAGGCCCATCCGGTCACGGTGGAGGTGGCCGTCGCCGCCGTGCGCCCCGTCCAGCGCGACAACGGGCTTCCGGACGGAGAGGCCGGCCTGCGTCTGGCGCTCGACTCGTGGACCGGCGTGCAGACGGTCGGCTCGACGGGAACGCAGATATCGCCCCTCTCGGTCGCCGTCACCGGCCTCTTGCGGCGGGTCGAGGTCGACCAGTGGGCGGCGAGCCCGAAGTACACCAACGACCTGACCATGGACGCGCTCGCGGTCGACGCGTTCGTTCCCGTCGTTCCCGGGACGAAGGAGAGCAAGGACAACTCGCTGTCGCTCAACGGCGAGCTGGCGACCGGCTACGGCTTCGCCGACATGTACACGGGCCTGAGCGGCGGCGTGGGCTTCCCGACGCTGCCGACGCCGGCCGGCGCGGCGGCCGCGCCGACGTACAGCGCCGACATCGACAACGGCATCGTCTCCTACGACACCACCGGCAAGCTCCACGGCATCCAGTGGACTACGTACCTCGTCGGAGCCCAGTACTACCTGCCGGGCGTCGACGGGAAGCTCTGGGTCTCCGGGAACTATTCGCACGCCCAGAGCGCCAACAGCCACTACTACGGCGCGCCCGCGAAGCTGCGCGCGGCGGAGGACTGGTTCGACGTGAACGTGTTCGTCGACCCCGTCCCCGCGATTCGCGTCGGCGCCGAGTACGCCAACTCCAACGATGTGTACGTCGACGGCACGCACGCCATCAACCATCGCGTGCAGCTGTCCGGCTTCTACATCTTCTGAGCGTCAGCCCGAGCGAACGAGCCCGAAGCGCGAGTGCACCCGGCGCTCGAGCGGCCCGAACGCCGTCCGATCGACGAGCATTCCGACGAGCACCATGATCGCCATCATCGCCACGACCTGGGCGACGTCGGAGAACTCCCGCCCCTGATAGAGCAGGTACCCGATGCCCTTGCCCTTCACCATGAAGAGCAGCTCCGCTCCCATGAGCGACCGCCAGGCGAACGAGAACCCCTGGCGGAGGGTGCTCACGAACGCCGGCATGCTCGCCGGCACGATGACGTGCCGGTAGAGGGCCCAGCCGCGGGCCCCCATCATCATCCCCGCCTTCTCGTAGATGGGCGGGATGGTGCGGAGGCCGTCGCGGAACGCGATGGCCATGGCGAACCCGCTTCCCATCACCAGCACGAACAGAATGCCCGTCTCGTTCAGGCCGAAGGTGAGGACGGAGAGAGGCACCCAGCAGACGCTGGGGAGGGTCTGCAGCCCGAGGAAGAACCCGCCTAGCGTCCGATCGAGCGCACGCCAGCGCCACAGGGCGACACCGAGAGCGATGCCGAGCCCGGTGCTGACGACGAACCCGGTCGCCAGGCGTGCGCAGCTGATGGCGAGCGCCACGGGCAGCGCGTAGTGGGACTGCGCCCCGAAGAGGGCGAACGCAGCCTCGAAGACGTGGCTCGGGGCCGGGAACACCCAGGCCTTCCAGCCCACCACGCGGTAGGCCAGCTCCCAGCCGGCCAGGACGGACGTCCATAGCGCCAGGCTGGTCGCGGCCTGCTTGGTTCCGGACGGTGTGCTCATGAGCGAGACCCTAGGGGGCCTCGCTGCGTAGCTTGCCCAGAATCTTCGTGTCAAAGAGATCGTTCAGGTCGACCGGCCCGCGCTGGAAGCCAAGATCGTTCATCCACGACGCATAGGCGCGCAGCGTGTCCTCGTGGGGCGCGTCGGTGAACTTCACGCGTTGCAGGGCCGGGCCGAGGATGCCGGGGCCGAGCCGCTTCCCGCTCAGCGCGAAAAGGGCGTCGCCCAGGTCCGGCAGATACCTCTGGGGCTCTTCGGTCAGGCGGCGCGTCCAGATGCGGTGCGCCCGCAGCACCCGTTCGACGGCGTCCGGATGCTTCTGGAGGAACTCCGGGGTCGTCACGACGACGGTCAGCACGAACTCCTTTTCCGGCCAGAGGTCCTTCTCCTCGGCCAGGAGGGTGGCCCCCGCCTCCGAGATGAGCCGCTGCCCCCACGGCTCCGGCACCCACGCGGCGTCGAGCTGGCCGCGCGAGAACATCCCGGCCTGCTCGGCGTTGTCCACGGGAACGACGGTGCTCAGGTCGGCCTGGTGGAGCACCTGCGAGAGATAGTGCCGGGCCGAGACGTCCTGCGTGTTCCCGAGCTGCGGCGTGGCCACACGCTTCCCGGCGAGGTCCGCCAGCGCGTGGATCCCGCTGTCCTTGCGCACGACCACGACGACGCCGTTCGCCGCGCCGCCGGCGAGGACGCGGATCCCCTGACCGTGGCTCCTGGCGTGGGCACCGAGGGCCGGGCCGGGCCCGACGTAGGCGATGTCGACCTCTCCCGCGAACAGGGCCTCGATGACCGAAGGCCCTGCGTTGAAGACCTTCGTCTCCAGCTTCGCCGGTGAAACGGCGCGGGCATAGTCCCCCGACGCGACGCCGAGCACGGCCTGGGCGTGCGTGAGGTTCGCGAAGTAGCCGATGCGAACGACCTGCAGGGCCTCGGCGGAAGGGGCCCCCTCCGCGCGCCGGCTGCAGCCGAGGAGAAGGAAGGTCGCCACGACGATCGCGAACCGTGCGCCCGGCCACCCGCACCAGCCCCCGGGGGCAAGGCTCGGCGGACGGAGATCGCAGCGCCGGAGGCTCGGGCTCATGTCGGCCAGCTTACTCGGCGGATGCATCGGCGCTCGCCTCGCTCGTCGTCGCCAGTGCGTCGCCGACGGCGTCTTGCTCGCCGGCTTCGGACGCGCTCGACGCGTCGGCCGACGCTTCCTTCGCCGCGTCACCGGAGCTGCCGTCCTTCGAGGCGTCGCTCGCGCCGCCGTCCTTCGCGGCAGTCGCCGCGTTGGCGTCCGGGTTCGACGGATTGACTGTGTCGTCGCCGCCGCACCCGAAGGCCGGTGCAGCGACGAGCGTGAAGAGGACGAAGGTGGCGAACGGTCGAGTCATGGTTTCTCCGGGATCGACGCGCCCGGGAGCGCGTCGCTACGAGCGAGATGGAGGTAAAACGTCTGCGATAACGGAGGGCGTTACGCCGAAGATGTTGGGAGATCAGCGCCGAGCCTTGATACGTTCAATATAACAGACGTATGTCCTTGACCAGCGATTCTTGGTGAGGCAAGACGTCACGAATGCGCTCGACCACGACCTCTCTCGTCGTTCCGCTCATCGTCTCGGCACTCTTCGCGCCCGTCCCCGCGCTCGCCCAGCCCGCGCCTACGCCCGCGCCCGCGCCCGCGCCCACGCCCGCGC
>PLYU01000361.1 GCA_003153495.1 Myxococcales bacterium | reverse complement strand
TGCCGGCAGCGCGCTCCTGCGCGTCGTCGGGGCCGTGGTCCTCGTCGGTCGAGAGCCTGGCGAACGCCCCGCGCTGCATGGCGATCGCGGCGCACGCCTCGAGGGCGCCCGGCTCGGCCGGCTCGTTCGAGCGGTCCTCGGCCGGCCGGCCGTCGACGTAGCCGTGGCGGGCGAGCCACGCCGTGACGCGCCGGTGCACGCCCCGCGCGATTGACTCGAGCTCCGCGGCGTCGGGCTCGCGGGCCGGGTGGAAGAGCACGCGCTCTTGCGCGTCGCGGGTAAAGACGCCGTCGAGGAAGACGGTGTGAAGATGAACGTTCAGATTCAAGCTTCCGCCGAAGCGCTGCACAAACGTGACAGCCCCGCACTGCGCTCGCTTCGTCTCCTCCAGCCCGGCTCGGTCCCGGTAGCTCGCGAAGACGACCTCGACGAAGATGCGGGCGATGGCCGAAAGCGCGTCGGGCTTGAACGCCGCGAGCAGGCGCAGCTCGTAGGGCAGCGAGAGCACGAACTGCCGCACGGGCACGTCGGGCAGGACGCGATCGACCAGGTGGGCGGCGGTGTTGGCCATGCGCCGGCCGGCGCAGCTCGGGCAGAGGCCGCGGCCTTTGCACGCGAAGGCCACGAGCAGGTCGCGGCCGCACGTGTCGCAGTGGCAGCGAGTGAAGCCATGCGCGAAGACGCCGCAGCGCAGGTACCCGCGGAATTCGCGCTCGACGTAGCGCGGCAGCGGCGCGGAGTACGTCTCGCGCGCGTGCGCGAGGAAGGTCTCGAGCGTCTCGCGCACCACGCCATAGAGGACGGTCTCCGTCGGCTTTCGCGGCGGGTAGGCGGGTGCGAGGCGGGCCACGCCCGCTTGGGCACGGCGCGCGGCGTGCCAGGCGCGTCAGGCCGGAGTTCCGAGCGTTTGCGCCGACACCCCGCTGTCCGGGACAGATCCGCCAACCGACTGCGGACAGGTCTTGCGCAGCGGACCGGAGAGCGGCGTCCGCGCGCGCGTGGTCGCGCGGATCCGCGATCCCTGGGGACGGATCGGGCCCGTCCGCGGTCACCCGAGTCGCCCTTGACATGCCTTCGGCGCTCCGAGGAATCTCGGTGCGAACATGAGCGAGCGGCCGATCTTCCTCGTCACCAACCATCACACCGACGCGTCCGGCGCGCCTCCCGCGGTCGACGACTCCGAGCCGAACCGCTACCTCGGCTACTTCGAGAACGAGCACGGCGAGCAGGCGATCTTCGTCTACGACCGGACTCGTCGGGCGGGAACGTTGTGGCTGGGCGATGCGGGATGGGAGCGTCCGCACGCGGTCGCGGAGGGGGCCGTTGCAGGCGTCGTCCTCGGAGCCACCGAGCGGGCCTGGCTGGCCGCGTGCTGGAAGGCGGCCACGCTGGCTTGACCTGTTCGGCGAGAGCGGCACCGATGCTTGATCGACCCCGTCATCGAGGACCGTGTCTACCGCCGCCACGCCCGACGCCGTAAAGAAGACGAAAAAGAGCGCCGCGGCGATGCAGCGCGAGCTGCGCGATCTGGCGAGGCCTGCCGGGGCTGCAGGTGGCCCCCTCGTCGGAGCACGGGCCCGAAGGCAGGTCCTGATCGAGGGGGGGCCGTGCCAGGAAGAGCCCTCCGGCCCACCCCCGGCATCGGGCCTGGGCCTTCATCGTCGGGGCAGATCGGCGCCCGTGAATTCGACGCTCTTTTCCCAGAGCGAGCGCGCGAGGGCGGCGTCGCTGGCGAGGGGGCTCGGCTCCTTCACCTGGCACCGCTCGTAGTAACGGCCGTCGTGATCGGCGACGTCGGGCGACGTGGCGCAATGGAGCGTCGTCTTCGCGCCTTCCTCGTTGGAAATCATGCCCAGCTTCATCACGAGTCGAACGGGGGCGGGGACGCGGCGCCACACGTCGGAGGCGACGACGCCGGGGTGCAGGGCGTAGCTGTGAACGCCGCTCGGTCCCATCCGGCGGGAGAGCTCGCGCGTGAACAGCACGTTCGCCAGCTTCGAGACGTTGTACTCGGGAACGCCAGACCATGAGCGCGTGGGCCGCCGCACGGCCTCGAAGTCGATGCCTTTCGCGCGGTAGTGCCCGCGGCTCGAGACGTTGACGATGCGGGCGCCGCCGGCGGCCCGCAGGCGAGGCGCGAGCAGCACGGTGAGAAGGAAGTGGCCCAGGTGGTTGGTGCCGAACGCGACCTCGAACCCGTCTTTCGTGGTCCCCCGCCGGCCCGCCAGGCCGGCGTTGTTGACGAGCACGTCGATCGCTCGCCCCGTGGCGTCGATCGTCGCGGCGCAGCTGCGCACAGACGCAAGGTCGCCGAGATCGAGGGGGACGAACCGCGCGTCGCCTGTCCCGGCGGCGGTGATCGCGTCGAGCACGGGCTGCGTCCGGGCCTCGGAGCGGCAAGCCAGTACGAGGGAAGCCCCGCGCGCGGCGAGCCGCTCGGCGGTCACGCGGCCGATGCCGCTGGTCGCGCCCGTGACGACGATGACGCGGCCGGCCAGGTCGGTTGCCATCCGGCCGGCAGTCTACGTCCACTTACACCGGAACGTGGTCTACTTTGGACGCTACGGCGGCCCTCTCGCCGTAACGGCTCGAACGAAGTGGTGCAAGCCACGGACTACATTGGTGAAGTGGCGCCGGGGTGCGCATCGAAGCCGGCGACGACCTGGGGCCGGCCTCTCGGGGCGAAGATACATGCGTGCTCTCGCGGGCCTGCTACCGTGAGTTCCCCGCAGCGCCCCACCAACCAGGGGCTCCGACGAGGCAAAGGACCCTATGCGCGAAGCGAACGAGAAGCGTGACCAGGGTCGCATGACGAGGTCGAGAATGATCGCCCTGACGGCGGTGCTGGCCGTCCCGGCGCTCGCTTTCGGCGTGGCGACGGCTTGCGGAAGCAGCTCGAGCGCGCCGGGCTTTCCAGGCAATGCAGGGGGTGGCGGGGGCAGCGGAGGCAGCAGCGGCACCGGGGGGTCCGGAGCGTCGGGCTCGTCGGGCTCGTCGGGCTCGACCTCCACCTTCGGCCGAGACGGCGGCGCGGCCTGCAGCCCGGCGGCGTTCGACCTGGCGGGCTGCGCGTGTCAGTCCGGCCAGGCGCCGCGCGGCTGCTACTCCGGCCCTCCGCCTACGCGAGGTTACGGGGCCTGCCACGGCGGGACCCAGAGCTGCGTGGGGAACGAGATTCGCGTCTGGGGGCCGTGCCAGAATCAGGTGTTGCCCGACCCGTGCGCGGACGGTGGCTGCGAGGGGCCCAACTTCTGCTCGCCGCCGGTCGACGCCGCACCGCCGCCGGCGAAGGATGCGGGGTTGCCACCGTTGCCCCCCAACTGTCACTATATCCTCGGCGGGCTCAGTGGCTTCTTCGACGGCGGGTACTACTGCGAGGCGACGATGCCGCCCCCAGGTGGCTCGCTCACCGGAGGGTAGTCCCTCGAGGACGGAGTGGGTGACGAGCCTGCTCGCAGGCTCGTTTCTCCTGGTGCAAGCGGTCTTGCCGCTGATCCTGCTTGCCCGGCCCGCGCCGCGCTCGACGGATTTCTCCTGGGACATGTTCAGTCACTCGCTCAGCTGCTCCCGCCTCGAGGCGCGCGCCCGGCCCCGGGGCGGGGCGTGGGGAGACGTCCGACTGGACCTCGATTTCGAGGGTTGGTCGCAGTTCGTCCGCGTGCTTCTGCCGCCTCGCCTGGAGGCATACGCTTCGCACTTGTGCGAGACCATGCGGAGCGAGCTAGAGCGCCCGGTGGAGGTCCGCTTCGTCGTCGAGTGCCGTGACGATCGCAACGTGGCTGCCGTCAGCCTGGTGGACCCGACGCGCGACTACTGCTCGACCACCCCGTGAGCGCTCCGCGCCTCCCCCTGGCCAGGGCATGGCACTCCTGGCTGTTCGCCCGTGGCGATCTGCGACCCCTGGCCGTGTTTCGCATGGGATGGGCCATCGCAATGGCGGCCGATGTCCTGCACGACTGGGGGCGGGCCGCCGCCTACTCGCCGGAGCGCTATCACGTGCCGCTCCTGAGATGGGCCGCCCCGCTGCAGGCCGCCGAATTTCACGCGCTCCTCCGGGTCGCGCTCGCCGGGTGTCTCTTGACGTTCGTCGGCGTTCTGCCGCGCCTCGGCGCGCTCGCGGTGACCGCGACGTACGGATACCTCCTTTTCGCCGACGTTCTTCTGTTCCGCAATCACGTCTACCTCGGCTGCTTGCTCGGTCTGCTCCTCGCCGCATCGCCTTGCGGTGATGCGCTGTCGGTCCAGTCGTGGGTGCGCGAGCTCCGGGGCCGCCCCACGGCAGCCGTCGGTTCGCGGGTCGCCGTGCAGGTGATCAAGGCGGAGATCCTCATCGTGTACTTCTGGTCGGTCGTCAACAAGCTGAGGCCGTCGTTTCTGGACGGCTTCACGCTGCAGCAGGAGCTTCCTCACTCGCTCGGCGACAGCCCCATCGCCGCGTGGGTGAGCGGAGACCACGCAGCGCTCGGACCGATCCTCGCCGCGTGGATCCGGAGCGATCGTGCCATGGCGATCTGCTCCTGCGCGGTCGTCCTGGTGGAAGCATTCCTCGTCCTGGGTCTTCCCCGACGGCGGTGGCGCCCTTACGCGGCGCTCGCCGGCGTCGCGCTCCACGGGGCCATCTTCCTTCTGATGGGGGTCATCACTTTCGGGCTTCTGACGGTGTCGACCTATCCCCTGTTCTTCGAGCGCGAAGCCAAGCGAGACGCCAAGCGCGCGAGTTAGGAGCCCGGTGTCCCGCTGAGCGCAGCCGCCGCCGGCCCGGATCCGGCCTACCCCACCCACGAGGCCGCCGTCCGCGAGGAGGACGCCGTCGTTTCTCGTTTTGACAAAGCCGCGGTCGAAGCTGAATGGGCGGGCGGGGTGCCTCGGCGCCGCGTCGGCACTGGGCTCGGTAGCGCGGACTTGCGCCTGTCGGGCGTGGCACGTCACTTGCTCCACACGAAGACATGACCAAGAAGATCCCCAGCGCACATCCGGTCCCGCGCCCGCCATCGGTCCCCGCCCACTCGCACGCCGTCCGCGATGCGTCAGCCGTATCGGGCGCGGTCGCGGGGATCGCGATCGGGGCAGTCGCCGGCCCCGGCGGCGCGGTCGCCGGTGGCATCATCGGAACGGCCATCGGCGCGTTCGCAGGTCAAGCGCTCGAGGAGAACGAGACGAAGGAGACCGAGAAAGAAGAACGACTCGACCGCATCATCGGGGTCAGTGAAGGCGACATGGGCGCGGTATTGCCCGACGAGAAGAGCGAAAGGCCCCCGTCGTGAGCGCCGTCTGGGTCATGGTGTGCGATGCCGCGCGCGCGAGACTCTTCGAGATTCGAAGCGACGATCCGACGTGGCACGCCATCGGCACCTTCGATCACGCCGAATCGCGGAGCAAGACGAGCGAGCTCACGGGCGATCACCTGGGGCAACGCTCCTCGCAAGGGGGCGGGGTCCATCACAGCGCGCTCGCCCCCGCGTCGTCGCCGAAAGAGACACACAAGGCCCATTTCGGTCACTCGCTCGCGACGATGCTCGACCAGGCGCTTCGCTCGAAGCGCTTCGACCGATGGGTGCTCGTGGCGCCTCCGCACTTCCTCGGCATGCTCAGGAGCGAGCTCACGCTCGAGCTTCAAAAGCACCTGGCGGCGACCGTCGACCACGACCTGCTCCATCTCGACGTCCAGGATCTGATGGCGAGATTGAAGGGCTCGGTCCCCGATCCCGGCGACGAGAGCGAGATCGTCGTTCGTCGATCCGAGAGGCACGCGCACTGACCCCCGGCTGCGCGTCACAGTGCCCAGCCGTCCGGTCGCACGACGGGCCCGCGCGCGCTCCGGGGTGAGGCCCCGGCCCCCGGTGGTGATCGAGCACTGCATGCCCCGCGCGCGCACGGCGCGGGCGATGTCGGTCCAGTCTTCTCGCAGGTACGCCTCGCCGCCGATGAGCGTGACCTCCTTCACGCCGAGGTCGGCCATCTGGTCCACCAGGTCGAGCGCCTCGGCGGTCGAGAGCTCCTCGGGGCGCTCGCGACCGGCGCGCGAGCCGCAGTGGCGGCAGGCCAGGTCGCAGCGCAGGGTGATCTCCCAGACGGCGTAGATGGGGCGCCACTTCGCGTCGGCCGGGCGCACGTCGTCGGCGAGCGGGAGGCGGCGCTGCGGAGGGGCCGCCACCGGAGCGATCGGGAGGGAGCGGGGCGGGCGGGTGGGGAGGGTCACGCGGGGCCGGTCCGGGTCACGGGGCGCATGGACGATACCAGGCATCTTCACGGCCAGGTCGAGGCGACCCGTCGTTGCCGCGGGGCCATCGAAGCCCTGGCTGCACGCCCCGCCCTCCCTGCTACACTGACGTTCGTGCCGGAGAGCAACCCTCACGCCGAAGAACGCCGCCGAACGTGGTCCGGTGGAGTCGCCCGGAGCCGGTCGGAGATGGAGTCCGTCTCGACCGATTTCTGGCTCACCATGACCCCCGAGGATCGCATCGCATGCGTCTTCGACATGTGGGACGAGCAGATGCGTCTGCGGGACCCGGAGCATGAAGCTTCCCTCCGACTTCAGAGAGCTACTGGAGGAGTTCGCCCGCGAAGGAGTTGAGCACGTCGTCATCGGCGGCTACGCGTTCGCCTTTCACGTCGAGCCGCGCGCGACCAAGGACCTCGACCTCCTCCTGGAAGGGAGCGTGGCGAACCGCGAGCGGGCCGCGCGGGCGCTCGCCCGCTACGGCGCCCCCCAGAACGTCGTCGCCGCCGCGCGCGACATCGCGGAGACCGAGATCGTGTACCTCGGTAAGCCTCCTCTGCGCATCGACCTTCTTCGCTCCATCGACGGCGTCCCGACCGACGATGTGCTGCGAAACGCAGTCTCGACGATCTGGGAAGGGACGCCCATTCGAGTCATCGCGCTCGATGATCTCATCGCCAACAAGCGCGCGGCCGGCAGGCCGCAGGATCTCGCCGACCTGGTGAAGCTGGAGCGCGCTCGCGAGAGGCAGGGCCGCTGAGCCGGGAGCTAGGATGTCGCCATGCACGCCGCGGCTCGGAACAAGGTGACGTATTTCCCGCCCGCGACGCAGGCGCTGTTCGCCAGGAACCGGGACCAGGTCCGAGGGAAGCCTTACGAGCCCTTCTTCGACGGCGACCTCTGGCTGCACGACGCAGCCATGGCGGCCATCGCCGAGCCGACGGACCCGCGCGAGGCGCTTCGCCCCGACGCCGCCGGCCTGAGCTCGTGCCGCCGCTGGGGTACGAAACGTGCTACTTCGCGTGTAGGAGGATGGCCGGAGCCGTCCACGAGGGGAGCCGGGAAGCGATGCAAGACAGCCCTCTGCAGCGGCGGGACATCCTCAAGCTGGCCGCCAGCGCCGTGGCCGTGGGGGTCGAGTCCGGGTGCGCCACGACCAAGCCCGCCGCGCCCCCCAACGTGGCCGATGTCGCGGCGCGGCTCGATCCCGCCGCCGCCGACGCGATGCTGGCAAACCTCGACCGCCGCCTCGCGTGGATCGACGAAGCCTCGCTTCCCGACGACGTGCTCCCGCTCTCGCGCATCCCGCGCGGCCCGGCCTTCGGCGATCAGCTGGCGGCCGACGGCGCATTGATCCGAAAAAGCATCCGGAGCCTCTACCTCACCGGCCGCTTCCTCGACATGCCCGACGAGATGAAGGTGCACCCCGGCGTGCAAAGCCGGGTCAAGGCGATGCAGCCCGAGATGGACGACGCCGTCCTCGGCATGACCAGCCGCCTCGAGCGAATGACGGCCGACGATCACAAGCGGCTTCAGACGTACCTGCAGAAGGACGGTCTCTTCGGCGAGCGGCTCGCCGGCGTCATCGAGCGCCCGGCCAAAGAGGACGGGCTCTCGTTCGAGAGGACGTTCGGCGTGCGAAGCTCCATCCTCGATCTCACGAAGCGGATGGCCGCGCAGTCTCCGAGCCTGGTCACCGACCCGCTCGTCAGCAAGGTGCGGCGCATCGAGGCGAGCCCCCGATCCGACGCCGAGGAAGCGCGCCGGATGGCCGCCAAAGTCGGCGAGGAGGCCTTCTGGGCCCACCAGGAGCGCCTGGCGGTGCTCCACAACGCGTGGGCGATGCGCCTCGGCACCGCCCGGGCGATCGCCCAGACGGGGGACGCCGTGGGCTCGCCGGATCCGGCGGCCCGCGCGTCCGACGCCGTGGCCGGCCCGGCGCCCAGCGCATCCGCTGCGCCCCCGCCCCAACCCAAGTCCACGACCGGCGTAACGACGATGAAGGCGGGTGGGATCATCATGGGCTTCGGAGCCGGCTCGGTCGTGCTCGGGCTGATCCTCGCCGGCATCAACGGAGGGTTCACCCTGTCGAGCCTCGGCCTTCTGGCTCTCGTCTTCGGGGTCACGGTCGGGCCCGTCCTGCTCGCCGTGGGGCTCATCGTCGTCCTCGTCGGGCTCATCATCCACGCCGCCGAGTAGGCCGTGACCCAGGTCGACGACGCCATCGTGGTCACCGGCCTCGGTGCCGTGTCGTCGGTCGGGACGGGAGTCGAGGAGCACCGCGCCGCCCTTTGGGCCGGGCGCGACGGGTTCCGCACCGTGGAGCGCTTCGAGACCCGGGCGATGAGCACGAAGCTCGCGGGCACGTGGCCGGGGTGGGACGGACGCGTGCAATCCGAGCCGGGGCCGGAGCTCGATCTCGCCGCCACGGCGAACGACTTTCCTCTTCACGAGCTGGCGCTCGTCGCCGCGCGCGAAGCGTGGGCGAGCTCGGGAAGCGCTGCGGATAGGAGCCGAACCGCGGTCGTCTTCGGCACGTGCTTCGGCCACGCGTTTCGGGAGTTTCATGCGGTGACCGACCGCATCGCCGCGGGTCTCGATGTCACCGGACCACGCGTCACGATCTCGACGGCGTGCGCTTCTTCGACCAACGCCATCGGAGTCGGGCGCGACATGCTCTTGCGCGGTGAGGCCGACGCGGTCGTGGCCGGCGGTGCCGATGCGCTCCTGCGCGAAGCCTTCGCGGGCTTCTCGGCGCTCGGCGTGCTCAGCGCCCAGCCTTGTGCCCCTTTCAGCGAGCCTGCCGGTACGGTGCTCGGCGAAGGCGCGGGCTTCGTCGTACTCGAGCGCGCCGCGGACGCCGTTCGCCGCGGCGCCAAGCCGTGGGCGAACGTCCGCGGCTACGGCCTCTCGGCCGACGGTTTTCACGAGACGACGCCCGACCCTTCGGGGGCGGGCATCGAACGCGCGATCCGCGGAGCCATGCTCGACGCGGGATGGGCCCAAGGCGGCGTCGACTTCCTGAGCGCGCACGCCACCGGCACCGCCAACAACGACCGCGTCGAGTGGTCGGTCATCGAGCGCGTGTTCGGCGCGCGAGGTTCGCTGCCGGCCGTCAGCGGCTCGAAGAGCCAGATCGGGCACACGCAGGGCGCCGCCGGCGTCCTCGAGCTCGTGCTGCATCTGATTTGTCAGCGTGAGGGCAGGGTTCCTCCGACGCTCCACTTCCGCGGTCCTCGCGCCGGTTGCCCGAGCGACCCGGTCGCCGCGAGCGAACCGCGCGTGCACGCGGTGGGACGGGCGCTCAAGCTGTCGGCGGCCTTCGGCGGGGCCAACGCCGCGCTGGCCTACGAATGCGGGGCCGGCGCGGTGCGGTCGTCTCGCCCCGCGCGCTCTCCCGTCGTGGTCACCGGCGTCGGCGTGGTCGGTCCTCTCGGCGCTTTTCGTCGTCCGAGCGTGCACGATCTCACCCGCGAGCGCGGCGTCGGCCCGTGCCAGGAGCCCGACCTGCATCGCATCGGCGTCGACCCCCGGCGACTCGATCCCTCCGCCCGCTGGCTCACCGCCGCGGCGACGCTCGCGCTCGGGCAGGGGGAGCGACGCCGCACGATGGACAAGGCCGGACTCTTCGTCGGCGCGAGCCGCATGCCCGCCGAGAGCTCGCGCCGCTGTCGCGAGTCGATCCGCCAGCGGGGCGTTGCCGGGACCTCGGCGTCGGCCTTCGCGCGCATGTCGGTCAACGCGCCCGCCGGCGCGTGCTCCAGGGTGCTCGGTCTGCTCGGGCCCACGAGCACCGTGTCCATTGGCGAAGGGAGCGGCTTGCTCGCGGTGGTCCTCGCCGCCGACTGGCTCGCGTCGCGCGAGGACGCGGAGCACATCGTGGCTGGCGGAGTCGACGAGCGGACCGGGCCCGACCCCGACGAAACCGAGGGTGCCGCATGTTTGGTCCTCGAGCGCGGGCCCACGAACGACCAAGCTGTCTTCGTCGGCGGCTGGGGAATCGCCGGACCGGGCCACGGCGCCGAGGCCGTGCGCAGCGCCATGGTGGGCCGCGGCTCGGCCGATTGCATCCTCGTCGATGGCGAGGCGGGGGCCGTCGCCTCGCTGAACGACTGGCTCGCGCCGGGCTCCCGCCTCGGAACCCTCGACGCCGCGCGCTTGTGGGGCACGTCCGAGGCCTCGCGATCGTGTGTGATGGCCGCCCTGGGCGTCGCCTATCTGAACGAGGGCCAGGCCCAGTCCGTCCTGCTCGTCGCCGCGCGGGGATCGTCCAGCGTCGCCCTCTTGCTCGATAGAAAGGCCTCTCCATGACGGCGATCTCGATGACCGATCTGCCTGCCGACGTCGCGCTCTACCTCGAGCGCCGCGAGCGAGCCCTCGGCGACGTGCGAAAGCTGCTCGCGAGCATTCTCGATTTCAAGATCGAGCCGGCGGACATCGACCCGGACGCGAGCCTCTTCGGTACGGGCCTGGGCCTCGACTCGCTCGACGCGGTCGAGATCCTCGTGGGCCTCGACATCGACCTCGGCATCAAGCTCGAAGGCGACGACCCCATCCGCATGGGCCTTCGCAGCGTCAACGCCGTGGTCGACGCGGTCATGCGGGCCCGCGGAGAGCTGTCGTGAGCCTCGTCGACGAGGTGCGCGCGCTCCGGTCGTCGGCGGGCCTGTCGAGGGCGTCGCACGTCGCCGTCGTTCACGTCGAGGGCCCCGACGCGATCGACCTGCTCCAGCACGCGTGCACCCAGGCGCCGTATCTGCGCGAAGGCCGCGCGCGCCACACGCTGCTGCTTCGCCACGACGGCGGGGTCTTCGCCGATGCGTACGTCGCCGCGTTCGACGATGGCTACGTCGTCTTGGCCGAAGGACCGGACGAAGGAGACCTCGTCTCCTGGCTCGAGGCGCTGAAGACGCGCGATTCCGGCGATCGGAAGGCCGAGATCCGCGGCCAGTCGGCGGAATGGGTCGTCTTCGGGGTCGACGGTCCTTTCGCCTGGGAGGTCGTCACCGGTCTGCTCGGGCCCGGCGTCCTGGGAATGCCGTATCTGACCCTGCTGCGGCGCGACGACGTGCTGTGCGTACGCGGCGGCAAGACCGGCGAATACGGGTACCTGCTCGTCGTGCCGCGAACGTCGGCGTCCGAGGTGGAGAAGAAGATCGTCACCATCGGCCGCCCGATCGACCTCGCGCCAGTGCAACACGAGGCCCTCGACGTATGCGCGCTCGAGAACGCGCACTTCTCGATCCGCACGCTGCGCGCGAGCCCGATCGCTTCGTCGCTCACTCCCATCGAGCTGCAGCTCCAATGGCGCGTCGCCTACGCGCGGCAATTCGTCGGCGCAGCGGCTCTTCGGGCGCGCCGGGGCGAGGGCGCGAACGTGCGCGCGACGTGCGTCGCCGCCAGTGGGCCGATCGCACCCGGGCAACCCGTCCAGATCGCGGGGCACGACGCCGGTGCCTTGCTCGCCGCTTGCTTCTCGCCGACGCTCGGCCAGTGGATCGGGTCGGCGCTCCTCGACATCCATCTTGCGCACCCGCATCTCACACTGACGGCGGCGACCGAAGGCGGCCAGGTGTCCCTGGAGACGCGCAGCGCCCCTCTCGTCGCCAACCTGAGCCTTCGAATCGATCCCCACAAGCACACGTACGCGACGCGGGACGCCGTGGCTACCACGCTGGAGCCGGCGCGATGACCGGGCGTTTGGGGTTGCCGCTTCGAGGCGCGGCCGTCCTCGCGATCGCGGGAGGCGCGGCGGCGTGCTCGCCGACCCAGGTCGCGTGGTACGGACACACCCCGGACCGCGCACACATCGTCGAGGTGCGGCAGAAGGGTGACGCCCAGTGGCTCGTGGTCGGCGATCGAACGAGCCGGCGCTACCGCGCGATCGCGGCCGACGACATAGCCTTCGACGCCAACAGCGGCAGGTTGGCGTTCGCGGCCGAGTTTCAAGAATGCCCGGAGCGGTGGACCGTCGTGACCGACTTCGTCGAAGGGCCGGCATGGGAGGCCATCGCGGGCCTTCGGTTCGGCCCTCGGGGGGCACGGCTCGCGTACGCGGGCCTCGACCGTGGCCGGTGGAGCGTCGTCGTCGACGGCACCCGAGGGCCGGCCTTCCAGGCCATCGATGCCGATTCGATCGCCTTCAGCCCCGACGGCCTGCGCGTGGGGTATGTCGCCGCCGATCGCGCTTGCGTGCGCACCGTCGCCGAGGGGGTCGCGGGGACCTGCTTTGCGAGGGTCGTGGGGCTCGCCGTGGCCGACACCGTCGCGGGCGACGTCCTCGTTGCAGCTGATCGAAGCGATGAGGCGCAAGCGCACGTCTTCGTCGGCGGTACGCGCGTGCGCGACGTCCGCGGGGCGCGCTCGCTGACCGTCGATCCGGACGTGCGCCACTGGGCCGTCGTGGCCGATGCGGCGGGTGACGGGCGTGGGGACGCCGTGGGCGCCTCGCGTCTGGTCGTCGACGGCTCCGAGAAAGGGGAGAGCTTCGACCGCATCGGCCGCGTGGTGTGGGCGCCCGACGGGAGCACGGTCGCGTACACCGCGCGCCGCGGCGACACTTGGCGGGTCGTCGCCGGCGAGCACGCGAGCCCAGGGTACGCCGAGGTCGAGGATCCGTTGTTCGCCGCGAACGGCGGCCATCTCGGTTACCTCGCGCGCGACCCGGGGCGGAGCGTCGTCGTCGTCGACGGCAAGACGGTGTGGGAGTCCGAGGCGCCGGCGACGGCCCTGGTGATGAGCAGCGACGGATCGCGGCGCGGATGGATCTATCGCGACGGGGCGAAGGCGGTGATCGCCGTCGACGATCAGCGGTATGCCTTCGACGTCGCCGTGGAGCAGACGGTTCGCTTCAGCCACGATGGACGACACTGGGCGGCCCTGGTCGGCTCGCTGGTCGACCGGCGGCTCTACGTAACGGTCGACGGGCGCCGCGCGCTGCCCTTCGACAGCGAAGAGCTCTTCGGAGACCCGGCCGGCGGTGCGCAGCCGCGTCTCGGGAAGTGGGTATCCGCGGAGCTGGAGCTGTTCCTTGCACGAGGCGGCCAGTCGTGAGCGTGGGGCTCGAGGTGCGGGTCGACGGCGCGCGCTGTACCCGCTGCGGCGCGTGCGCTGCCTTGTGTCGCTCGGTCTTCGACGTGGGCGAGGGCGCGTGCCGGGTCGCCCGCCAGCCGGGGGCGGACGAGCGGGTCGTCGCCGACGCGGCTCGATGGATCTGCCCCACCGACGCGATCCGCGCCATTGCAAGAGACGAAGAGCCCGGCGGGGGATCGGGGGAGGGCGCTCGAAGCGAAGCCGCGCCCGCAGAAGGCGACTCGCCGCTCTTCACCGAGCTTGCGACGAGCTCGGAGCGCGTCCGCTGGACCCTCGACGCGGTGCCCTGGCACGAGCTCGAAGCGGCGCGCGCCACCCCCGAGCTTCGCGTCGTCGTGCGCGAGATGGCGTTCTCGGAGAACGCCACATACTCCGCCACGCAGCGCTTCCTCGAGGCGTTCTGCGACGACGTCGACTTCTCGAGGTGGGTGGCGGTCTGGTTCTACGAGGAGACCCGCCACCCGTACGTACTGACCGAGTGGCTGCGGCGGGTCGGCGAGGAGCTGCCTGCGGGGTTCGTGTCGAAGGGGCGCGTCTCCACCCCCTTCATGCGATCGCTCACCGGAACGCTCGTCACCAACGTCATCTCCGAGGTCACCGCGGCGCAAGCGTATCGTCGCCTCGGCGCGCGATCGCCCGAGCCCCTGCTGGGCCAGCTCGCGGTGCGCATCGCGGGTGACGAGGCGAGGCATGCGGCCAGCTTCTTTCGCTTCGGGCGGCAGAGGCTCGCGAGCGCGCCGGCCGCGGAAGCGCAGCGCGATCGGGCTCGCGGTCTCGAGGTGTTGCAGGCGTGGCTCGGAGGGGCGACGCCCGCGACGCATCCGGTGGCACAGATGCTCGAGCGACTCGGGGGGTCCGCGGGGGGAGCTTCGCTGGACTTGGATTTTCGCGGCATTCGCACGCGGGTAGTGCGGGTGGTTGGGTTGCTTCTCGACGTACCCCTGCGCGCCGAGGAGGATGTGGGGCCGGCGCTGAGGAACGTGCTGATGCGGGGGCGAGATGGGTGAGAGGCGCGGCGGGCTGCCACCCCGCCTTTCGGCGGGGGCCCCGGCATCGGACTCTTCAGGGGGACCATCCGTCCGTATACTACGAGCCGAGCCTGACGGTGCTCGTGGCCACAGGGGGCGATTCTTCATCGGTGCCGATGCGTCTGTGCTGTTTGTCCCGCCGGGCCGTCCCGGCGCTCGCTCGAGCACTGGATGCATCCCGGCCTCCTGGGGCGCCTGCTCCAGATCGACCCGGCCATCCGCGAGTGCCTCGGTTACTCGGTGCGCGGCGCCATCCTGAACAGCGTTGAGCTCTACACCCCGGCCCCGCCGCCCCCGGGGACGCCCGCCTCGCCGCCATGGGCCACGTTTCTGCTCGCGGCCGGCTTCCTCGTGCTCGCAAGTCGGGGCCTGCGGAGACCCGGTCTCGCGACGACCGCTGGTGTTTGAGATGGAGGCCATCATGAGGATCTCGACGGGCAGACGTGTCAACCACGTATCCCATCACGCATCGCGCGCCGGGCTCGCTGGCCGAGTTCCTCATGCTGGCCGTGCTCGGCTTCGCGAGGGAGGCAAAATGGACCACCCTTCCACTCCGAACGGAACCCCTAACGAGCTCTATGTCAACTTCGTGCCCTTGCTCGCCCGCGACGCCAAGCGAGTACCTACTCGCCGGGAGGCTCAATCGCTCAGGTAGTCTCGAATGGCGCCATCCAGGCGGTCGAGGTCCCTGGCGGCGACGCGTCCGGCGGACTCCAGGATCCGGCTCTTCTTGATCTGACGCAGTCCCGGGATCACGACGTAGCTCGCCCGCTTCAGCGCCGCGACCGTCACGCGTAGCCGTAGTGGCGGGATCTCCGGGGGTCGCGAGGAGAGAGGTACCACCACAACGGTGTCGAGCGTCTGGTTCTGAACGCTGTTCGACACGATGACAGCTGGCCGTCGTTTGCCCATCTCCGGAGGGGACGCATCCGAGAGGTCGACCCAGATCACGGACCCCCTGTTCATCGCTCCCTGCGGCGCTTCGCCGGACGTTGAAGGGGCGCGGTGGCCCAGGCGCTCATCTCGTCGGCCTCTTCGGGATGGTCGCGGAGAAACTGCGAGTAGCTCTCGGCAGCCGCGCGCAGGGTCCTCCGGCGCAGCTCAGCGTCGAGGACGCTGCGGACGAACGCGCTGAGAGTGTCCTCCCGCGGCTTGAACGCCTTGAGGCGCTTGATCAGAGCCCCATCGAGCTTGATGGTAGTCGCCTGCATACCCGGAGGGTAGCTCCCGAGGATACGTACGGCAACCTCGGGGGAATGCTCGCGGAATACTCAAATGGACCACGCTTCCAGTCCGAGCGGAAGCCAAAATGGTACGCGATTCTGCCGTCAGCGGAGCGACTGGCTGACCCATCGCCGCAAAGGCGCGATGTGAACTCCTTGCACCTGCCCCGGCGCTTCCTCTTCAATTATCCGCACTGTTCGGTGCTATGAACGCGCTCCGAAGTCACCGTGCGCGCGAATCTCTCGCGCCAGCTGGCCTCCAGAGGTGACTCATGCGCTCTTCTCAATCCAGTCGACTGGCCGCTCTCCTCTCGCTCTTCGGAGGAATCGCCGCGTGCAGCAGCAGCAGCGCAAGCAGCCCGACGGGCGGCATCGACGGCGGCGGGAGCAGCGGGGGCGACAGCTCGAGCGGCAGCGGCAGCGGTAGCGGGACCAGCGGAAGCAGCGGAAGTAGCGGGACGAGCAGCGGGAGCTCCTCCGGCACGGACGCAGGACACGGCGCCCTGGTCCTCGCGACGCTCGTGGACAACGGCGACGGCACTCTGTCGGACGCCGCCAACGGCCTGATGTGGGAGAAGGACGGCATGGCAGGGCCGCTGGACGCCTCCACCGTCCGTCAGCACTGCGGCGTGACCGGCTACCCCGACGTGACGATCCACGGCAAGACCGGCTGGCGCGTCCCGACCGTCGACGAGGTCCGCACGCTGGTGGTCGGCTGCCCGGCGAGCGCCATCGGCGGGGCGTGCGTGTCGCCGCCGGCCGCGTCCTCGGCCCAGTGCACCGGGTGCGGCGCGAAGGACTCCGCTGCCACCTGCTACATGGCGCCGAACGGCTTCGTTCTTCCGTGCGATCCGGCGTGGGCGGGGCTCGTCGGGGTCGAGGTCGACTTCAGCAGCGGCTCGATCATCCAGCACATCGACACCGGGACGCGCGGCGGGACGATGCACTGCGTGCGCGCGCTGCCGTAGCGAGGCGCGCGCTCACGGGCGCAGGGCGCGTACCCACGCGATCCATTCGCCGGTGGCCTCCGCCGGCGTCGCGCGCGTCGAGCCACTGGCAGAGGTAGCGGGCCATGGCCGTGTGGAGGTCCTCGTGGGGGCCGCGGAAGGTGTCGGTGCTCGTCGCGAAGAGAGCGTCCAGCGTGAGCGCGACGGTGTCGGGTGCGATGCGAGGCAGCCGAGCGCGCGAGCGCCATCGCCAGAGGACCCGAAAGCCGGCGCGGTGCCATCGAAGCAGCATGGCGGGCTGCACGATGTGCAGCACAGTTCGCCAGGTGGGAGTGACGGCGGCCAGGGCAACCTGCTCGCTCACCTGCGAGCCAAATAGAAAGCCCCCCGGCTCGTCACCGAACCGGGGGGCCGACCCCGTGAAGCCTCTCGCGGTCGAATCCGATCGCGCTGGCGCGCTCTCGGCGGTCACTGCATCGGGTTGTGGTTTACGCCGTCTTCGTGGTCGCGGTCGCGGTCGTGGTCGGGGTCGAAGTCGCGGCCGGCGCGCTCGCCCCCGTGATCTTCGACTTCTGCTTCGGCCCCATCGTGTGGCGGGCGGCGCGCGTCGCGAGGTTCTTCTCGAGCGCGGCCGCCTTCGTCTTGACCGTCCGGGGGCCTCTCGGCTTGGGAGCGGTCATTCCGAAGGCCTCGAGCGCCGCGTTGGCGTTCGGCCCGTACTGCGCGACCAGGGCGCCGCGCAGCAGCTGATACACCGTCCTGGCCCTGGCCCCGGCGGCCTGCATGGCCTGGACGCTGTCGTTCCATTGCTTGTGCAGCACGCTCGCGGCGTCGATCGCCGTGTTGTGCGCCTGGAAGACGGCCTTGAGCTCGGCCGGCGTGTACGTCGTTCCTCCGAGCTTGATGGGTGCGGTGATGTCCTTGTCGATCCCCGCCATGACGCCGGTGTTGCGCGTCTTGACGGCGGGCTTGTTCACGTTGCTCATGTGGGTCTCTCCTTGGGTGGTGAAAACGGAGGGACGCGCGAGCCGGGCACCGTGCCCGACCACCGTGTTCCTCACCCGGGTAACCGCGCAAGTCGGCGATCGGTACTCGAGATTCTCTTCGCGGCGCGCGTAACGCTGCGAGACGACGGGGAAACTATTTTTGGAGACGCCGCGAATTCCGGGCGGGCCGCCCGCCAATTCGGGCGAGCCGCCCGTCCGTCTTCGCCAGGCGGCCGCGTTCTCGAGCCAGGCGCGCGTCCCTCTTCCCGAGGCGCGCGTCTTCTCGAGCGAGCCGCCCGTCCGTCTTCCCGGAGCGCGCGTCTCCTTGACCCAGCCGCAGGTCCGTCTTCGCCAGGCGTCCGTCTCGCCCGGCTGGCCGCCTGCCGTTGCGAGCCGGGCGCCGATCTCTCCGGGCTGCCCGCTCCGCGCTCCACGCCGTCCACCTGGCCCGGACCGCCGCCCGTCCGCGGCTTTCTCCCGGCCGCCGTTGGGAGCCGGCCGGGCGCCTGTCGCTGCACGCCACCCGCGCCGCACACCAGGCCCTCCGCCTCGCTCAGCGCGCCGCCGCGCCTCTCTGGAACATTCCCTTCCTCGGCGATCCGCCCCGGCCTTCGTCCTCGTGGCCCCTCCGAGGCTTGAAGACGAAGCCGACGTAAGCACCCCGCGGAGGGGGCTGGGAGGCAAGCTCGGGAGCGCATCCGCGAAGCCCTGGCCTTGTTCGACGAGCACGCCGACAAGGCCCAGATCGAAGACGACGTTCGACTGCCCGGCGACGTGAACCGACTGGTCAGCGCTCAGCGGTCGGCCCGCTCGAAGCAAGAGGCCGTCGAGGCTGAGCTGCGCGCGCTGAACGTCAAAGCAGCCCGCGCCCTCACGAAACAGGTCGGGCTGTCCCTCCGCGATGCCGGCGAGCTTCTCGGTGCCTCGCAGGAGAGCGTCCGCCAGTGGGTCGAGGCTTCGTAGAGACGGGGCGATCCAAGGCCGCGCTGTTCCGGGGTTCGACAACCGGAACGTGAAGGAGTTCTGACGGAGGGCGAGGATCCTGCTGAACACATAGTGTCTGCGGGATGCCTTCGTGCTCGCCTCCGCCCGGTCAATCGCGGTACCCCTTGCACACGATGCGCTTGGCCGTCATCCGGGTCATCACGACGAGGGCTCCCGCTGCCGTCGTCCTCGTGCGCCTCCTCGTGGGCGGAGTCTTCCTCTCCGAAGGCATCCAGAAGTTTGTCTACCCCGAAGCGCTCGGCGTCGGACGCTTCGTGAAGATGTGATCAGACCTGGGACCTTCTTCACGCTGGGCAGACGTTGATGCGCACGCGCTACGGCCTTGCGCGCTCCTGCGTCGTCGCCTTCCGGGAGGGCCGTCGCCACACGCGCTTTCGTCAGGGTGTCCTGGAGCAGGTCCTCGGCCTCCTGCTCGGGCACGCTGTGGCTGCGGAGCGTCTTGCGGATCGACGCGTGGAGCTTGGGATCGGAGACCGATCACGATCGAGAGCGACCTCGCGACCGACGCGAGTCGCCTGGCGACGCTCGCAGGCGCGCCCGCGACGATCGAAAGGTCGCCCGTCACGCTCGCAGGTCGACCTCACACGGACGGAAGTGCGTTCATCATCGTCGCGAGCGACCCCGCGACCGCCGCGACACCGTCCTCGGCGACGCGGATCGCCGCGGCAGCGGCCGGTGGGGTGCCGGAGTGTGCCGATCGGTCGAGCCCGGGGGAGATCGGACACGCTCTGGCACGAGTGTGCCGCAGAAAGGGTGGGCTCTATTGCGCCATCGAGAGCGCTTCGACCTTCTCGTAAATGCTCTCCAGCGGCACGTCGCCGCCAAGCGCGGGGAACGCGACGCGCGCGCCCTGTCCGACGTGGACGGTGAGCAGCCACTGGCCGCGCCCCTGGCGCCGGTAGTGCTCGACGCGCTTCTCCCGTGTGGACACGAGCACGTACTCCTCGAGCGAGGCGATGCTCTGGTAGTGCGCGAACTTCGCGCCGCGGTCGTACGCCTCGGTCGAGTCGGAGAGCACCTCGACGATGACCCTCGGGTTGACCAGCGTGTGGTCGTCTTCGGGGTGGAGCTCCGGGCGGCCGCAGACGACGGTGAGATCGGGATACGCGAAGAGCCCCGTGGCCGGCACGTGGACGCGCTGATCGCTCGACAGGACGACGCAGGGCCTGGCCGCGACAAGCCCCCGAAGCAGGCTGCCGAGATTCATGGAGAGGAGGTTGTGGAGCGGCGAGGCTCCGGACATTGCGACGATCTCGCCGTTCACGAGCTCGTGCTTCGGCTCGCTCGCGCGCTCGAGCGCCAGGTACTCCGCCGGGCTGACGCTGTGCTTCGGCGCGGGCTGCACGCGGGGCAGTGTAGCGCGTTCCGGGGGCCGGCGCCGAGCGCTCACGCGCCTAGCGGCGACCTCAGCGCGCTGCAGCGCGCGCCTGTGCCAGCTTGACGTACGGCATCCATGCTGGCACCCTTTCTGTCGATGTCGACGCTCAAGAAGGTCACGATCCTGTTGCCGGCTGACTTGCTGAAGAAGGCGCAGGCGACCACCGGCGAGGGCATCACCCCGACCATTCGCGAGGGGCTCGAGCTGCTGGCGGCCGGTCGCGCCTTCGCGCAGCTGCATGCCCTGCGCGGCCGCGTGCGCTTCGCGCGAAGCGCCGCCGCGCTGCGTGAAGACCGCACGTGATCGCAGCGGATACCAGCTCCCTCATCGCGTATTTCGTCGGCGAGCCGGGCGGCGACGTCGAGGTGATCGGTGAAGCTTTCGAACGGAGACAGCTCGCGCTGCCTCCCGTCGTTCTCACCGAGCTTCTGAGTGATTCGCAGGCGGCGACGACCCTCGCGGAGCATCTCGTACAGTTGCCCTTGCTGGCGGTCGAGCCTGACTTCTGGCGACGGGCGGGAGAGCTGCGCGCAAAGGTCCTCGACCGCGGCTACAAGTCGCGGGTCGCCGATGCGCTGATCGCGCAGAGCTGCATCGACCACGGCGTCGCGCTCATCACGCGGGACCGCGATTTCCGGCACTACGCGCGGATCGGCGGGTTGAAGCTGGTCACCTGAGGGTGTTCGCGGCGGCCGAGCTCGTGTGACCTCCCGGCGACGGCCTGATTGCCCGCCGCGAGCCGCGAAGGAACGGCTGTCGTTAGCGGCGCCGTCCCTCGCCCGCGCATCACGCAGCGACGCGGACCAGCGTGCCGATGACGCGATTCATCACCGCGACCAGCGCCTGTGGCATGGGCTCGACGTAGCCGAAAGCCTCGGCGGTACGCAGGCACGACAGGCTCTCCCTCGCCGACCCGAGCGCCGTGCGATATCGCGCCGTACGCACGCGCCCGAACGACCCGCTGCCCTCCGCGATGTTGAGCACCACGCTGCTGGCCGCCCGCCGCAGCTGCCTGGTGAGGTCGGCATCGCGCCTCTCGATCGCCGCGATCATCCCCCGCATCATCCGAATCGCCTCGAGCATGTCCTCGTGAATCCTGAGCATGGCGTTGACTCCTTGCCCCGCGCCCCACGCGCGAAGGCTCCCCCGCGCCACCGTCGCGCGCAGCGTGGGTCAAGGATGCGAGCGGGCGCAGCCCGCCAAGCACCGCCGCCTCCCGGCGGCGGCGTCAGTCCTTGNNTCGGTAAGCCGAGCAAGTGAGCGACACGAGGTAACCGCGCCCGCGCCCGCGCCCGCCCCCGCGTCCACCCCCGCCGGCTCCTCATACTCCGGCGGCGCCATCCCCGGCGGCCGCCGGCTCCCCCCGCCGCACGCCGCGATCGCGATACCCAGCAAGAGCCCCAGCCGCCTCATGTTCCGCGTTCCCGCGTCATACCTTGCTTTTTCCCCGCCCGCGCGTACCTTTCGCGGCCTGCAGCAACCGCGAGGCCGCCCATCCCGGGCTTCCCGCACTACCCCACACGCTCTTCAGCGCAACCACCCGTCCGGTGCGTCGCCCGTTTCCACGGCGGCGTTGGCGAGAGGAGAAGAGCGGCGGCCCAACCGAAAGGAAGCGCACCGATGACCCAGACTACCGAACTCACAGGCCAGGGCCTGCCCCGCCTCCCCGGCGATCCTCCCCTCCCGCTGCGCTCGCTCCTCGACGCCGGCGTCCACTTCGGCCACCAGACCAAGCGCTGGAACCCGAAGATGCGCCCGTTCATCTACGGCGCGCGTAACGGCATCCACATCATCGATCTGGACCAGACCGCGCGTCTCTTCACGCGCGCCTACACGTTCGTGACCGAGACGGTCGCGCGCGGCGGGCACATCCTGATGGTCGGCACCAAGCGCCAGGCCCAGGAGATCGTCCAGGAAGAGGCGCTCCGGTCGAACAGCTTCTTCGTCGTCAACCGCTGGCTCGGCGGCACGCTGACCAACTTCCGCACCATCAAGATGGGCCTCGACCGCATGCGCCAGCTCGAGCGCATGAAGGAAGACGGAACGTACCTGTCGATCACCAAAAAGGAAGTGTCGCGCCTCGAGAAGGAGCGCGAGCGCTTCGAGAAGTACCTCGGCGGCCTGAAGAGCATGACGTCCCTCCCGGGCGCGATGTTCGTCATCGACCCGGCCAAGGAAGTGATCGCCGTCCAGGAGGCCAACAAGATCGGCGTCCCGGTCGTCGCCATCACCGACACCAACTGCGACCCGGACAAGATCGACTTCGTCATCCCGGGCAACGACGACGCGATCCGCTCGATCCGGCTCATCACGGCGCGCGTCGCCGACGCCGTCATCGAGGGCGCCCAGCGCCGGCGCGAGACGGCCGGACGCGACGACCAGCACGGCGGCCGGCGCGGCGACGGTCCGCAGGCCGAGGTCATCCGCGGCCGCGCGCGCCGCGACGACAGCGGCGACCGCCCCAGCTGATTTCTGAAAGGATTCGTCATGGCTGACATCACGGCTTCGATGGTCAAGGAGCTCCGCGAGCGCACGCAAGCGGGGATGGCCGACTGCAAGAACGCGCTCGTCGAGGCGAGCGGGGACATGGAGAAGGCCGTCCTTGTGATCCTCAAGAAGGGGATCGTCAAGGCGGCGGCTCGCGCCGGGCGCGTGGCGACCGAGGGCGAGGTCGGGACCTGGGTGGCGCCGGACGGCAAGCGCGGCGTCATGGTCGAGGTCAACTCCCAGACCGACTTCGTGTCGCGCGGCGAGGACTTCAAGGGCTTCGTACGGAAGGTGGTCGAGCTGGCCAGCAAGGCCGCGAAGAACGCCGATCTGTGCGCCCTGAAGTACCCGGGCACCGACAAGACCGTGGACCAGGTGCGCGGCGAGATGGTCGCCAAGACCGGCGAGAACATGGTCGTCCGTCGCTGGGCGGCGGTGGAGGCCAAGGAGGCGGGCGGCATCGTCCACGCGTACGTCCACGCGGGCGGCAAGCTCGCCGTGCTCCTGCACGCCGAGGGGCCGGACGCGAAGAACGCCGACTTCAAGGCGTTCGTCGACAACGTCGCGATGCAGGTGGCCGCGATGAACCCGCTGGTCGTGGGCCGCGAGCAGGTCGAGAAGGCCGCCGTGGACAAGCAGAAGGAGATCTTCCTCGCGCAGCTCAAGGAAGAGGGCAAGCCGGAGCAGGCGTGGCCCAAGATCCTCGACGGGAAGCTCGCCAAGTGGTTCACCGAGGTCACCCTCCTCGGCCAGGACAACGTCTGGGACCCGCCCGCGGGCGGCATCGACAAGCTCCGCCAGGAGCTCTCCAAGAAGCTCGGCGGCGACGTGAAGATCCACTCGTTCGTGCGCTTCTCGCTGGGCGAGGGCATCGAGAAGCCGCCGGCGGACGACCTGGCGGCCGAGGTCGCGAAGCTGGTCTAGGCTGGCGGCGCCATGCGCCTGTGCGCGGTCAGCGTCGATCTCGACGAGCTCCCGAACTACTACGCGATCCACGGCCTGCCGGAGCCCAGGGGCCCGGCGAGCACGCTGGTGTACGACGTCGCCGTCGACCGGCTCGCCGCGCTGGCGCGCGAGCTCTCCATCCCGCTCACGCTGTTCGCGATCGGGAGCGACCTCGCGCGGCCGGAGGCGGCGGCCAGGCTGAGGGCGGCGAGGGAAGGGGGCTTCGAGATCGCCAACCATTCGCTCGACCACCGGTACGACCTGGTCCGGCTCGGGCGCGCCGAGATCCGCCGTCAGATCGCCGAGGGCGCGCGCGCGATCGAGCGCGCCACCGGAGCGGCGCCCGTCGGCTTTCGCGCGCCGGGGTACACGATCACCGACGAGGTGTTCGAAGTCCTGGCGGAGCTGGGGGTGGCGTACGACTCGTCGGTCTTCCCCTGCCCGGCGTACTGGGCGGCGAAGGCCGCCGCGATCGGGCTCATCGCGCTGCGCGGCCGGACGAGCCGCTCGATCGTCGACACGCCGCGCGTGCTGGCCTCGCCCACGCGCCCGTACCGCGCGGGTCGCCCCTACTGGCGCCGCGGCAGCGGGCTCGTCGAGCTTCCGGTGCAGGTGACCCCGGGGCTCCGGCTGCCGTTCTTCGGCACCTCCGTCACGCTCTGGGGGCCGCGCGTCGCCCGCCGCCTGGCGCGCGCGTGCGTGGGCGAGCCCCTCGTGAACCTGGAGCTGCACGGCATCGACGTCCTCGACGCGGCCGACGGCCTCGAGGACCTGCGCCCGCACCAGGTCGACGTGGCCGTCTCCCGCGACCGCAAGCTCGAGTCGCTCCGCGCCGCCCTCGGCGAGCTCGTCTCTGCCGGATACTCTTTCGTGACGCTCCGCGAGGCGTCGAGCGCGTTCTAGTTGGGCCGCCCGTGCCGACTCGCGGTATCGTGACGGCACGATGTCGCAGGAAGAGGCGGGGGGCGGCCAGATGCCCGACGGCATACCGGCCCCCGGGGAGACCGTCGGGGGGAAGTTCGTCGTCGAGCGCGTCCTCGGGGTCGGTGGCATGGGGGTGGTCCTCGCGGCGCGCCACCTGCAGCTCGGCCAGACCGTCGCCATCAAGTTCCTCCGCCGGGAGGCGATCGCCAGCGCGGACTCCGTCGAGCGCTTCCTGCGCGAGGCCCGGGCGGCGGTCGGTCTCCAGAGCGCGCACGTCGTCCGGGTGACGGACGTGGGCACGCTCGAGAGCGGCCTGCCGTACATGGTCATGGAGCACCTGAGCGGCACGGACCTGGGCCGGGTCCTCGAAGAGCGGCGGCAGCTCCCTCTCCAGGAGACGGTCGACTACGTGCTGCAGGCGATGGAAGCCGTCGCCGAGGCGCACTCGGTGGGGCTGGTGCACCGGGATCTGAAGCCCGCCAACCTGTTCCTGACCAGGCGGCCCGACGGCTCGCCGCTCGTGAAGGTGCTCGACTTCGGAATATCGAAGGCCATCGAGGGCAGCCGCATGAGCCAGCCGAGCCTGACGGCGACCACGACGATCATGGGCTCGCCCCTCTACATGTCGCCCGAGCAGGTGCGCAGCTCGAAGAACGTCGACGCGCGCA
>PLYU01000150.1 GCA_003153495.1 Myxococcales bacterium | reverse complement strand
CTGGCGCTGGCCGACGCGGATCCGGGAGTGCGTCGCGAAGCGGCGCGCGCCGCGCGTGACGCGGGGGATGCGGCGGATCTCTCCGCGCTCGTCGAGGCGGCCCGGCTCGACCCGGAGCCGCTCGTGCGCACCGAAGCGGTGCGCGCCATCGCGGCGCTGCCGCCGACGCCCGGCGGTGAGGCCGCCGTCGCGCTGCGCGATCTGTGGACGGCGGGCGACGAGCCGCTGAGGGGAGACGTCGCCGTCGCGCTCGCGGGCACCCCGGTCTGGGGAGCCGGAGGGCGAGAGGCTCTCCGGGTGATCGTCGCGTCGGGGGAGGGCTCGGCCGCCGTCGAAGCCGCCGCCGCCGTGCTGAGACGCCGGGATGCCGACGTCGACCTTGGCGACGCAGCGCTCGGGCAGCTGGTCCGCTCGATCGACGGCGGGTCCCGCGTCACCCGCCTTCAGTCGCTGGCGCAGGCTCCTCTCGACCGGCCCCGGGTCCTCGAGGCTGTCGGGCGCGCGGCGGCAGACGACGACCTCGAAGTGCGCGTGGCCGCCCTCGCCCGGCTCGTCGAGGTGCGCGACTCTCGCGGGGTTCCCGGGCTCGAAGCGCTGGCCCAGCCCGGCTCGCCCGTCGCCGTTCCGGCCCAGCTCGCGCTCGCTTTCGCCGGCGATCGGCGCGTCCAGGCCTGGCTCGAGACGTCTCTCGAGGCCCCGTCCTCGCAGGACCGCCTCGCCGCCGCCATGGCCCTCTCGGCGATGGGGGTGGCCGGGCGGGCGGCCTCGTTGCTGGCGGATCCGGACGCCGCCGTACGCGTCAGGGCGGCGTGCGCGATCATGATGGCGGCGCGGGTGCGCGGCGCGCAATAGCGAGGGGGGCCGGCTCGAACAGGGCGCCAATTCGAGCTCGAGACGAAACGGATTGAGCTTGGGACGGAAATGAGAGGAAGAGCGCCGTTGACCGCGGGGGGCGTTTCTCCTACCAATTCGGGCGCCATGCGCACACGCTCGCTCGCACTCCCGCTCTTGGTGGCCCTGTCGCTCGGCTCCGGCGGCTGCATCAAGAAGCTGATGGTCGACGGGCAGATCCAGGCGACGCGCTCGGCCGCCCCATCCGTCGACACCATCGGCGATCTCGACGTGGGTCGCGGCGGCGCGCTCGCGGGGCTCGTGCAGTTCGAGGGGATGCACGCCCTCTCACCCGACAACACCGACGCCCTCTTCCTGCTCACGAAGACGTGGGCGGGGTACGCCTTCGGCTTCGTCGAAGACGACATGGAAGCCGCCCAGGACGCCGGCGACGACGATCTCGCGGAGTATCACCAGAAGCGCGCGCGCATGGCCTACGACCGCGCCGTCTTCTACGGCCTGCAGCTGCTCGCGCAGAAGGCCAGTGGCTTCGAGGAAGCGAAGAAGAGCGAGCAGACGCTCGCCAAGTGGCTCAACGACCACTTCACGAGCGCCAGCGACGCTCCCGATTTGTTCTGGACCGGCTACGCCTGGCTCGCCCGCGGCAGCCTGATGAGGGGCGACGAGGACGAGGGGCCGCAGTTCATCGCCGAGCTTTACGTCGCGATCGCGATCATCGAGCGGGCCGTCGCGCTCGACCCGGCCGCCGAGCACTACTCGGGCCTCATCGCCCTCGCCGCCTACCACGCGCGTAACGGCATGGCCGAGCCCGAAGAGGCCAAGAAGCTCTTCGACACCGTCTTCGCCAAGACCCAGGGCAAGTCGCTCATCGTGCAGCTGGCGTACGCGCAGATGTACGCCTGCATGAAGGGCGACGCCGCCACGTACCAGGACATGCTCAACAAGGTGATCCAGGCGAAGGATCCGGACCCCGAGCAGCGCCTCGAGAACGCCATCGCGAAGAAGCGCGCCAAGCGGTGGCTCGGCAAGAAGCGCGCGAAGGACCATTGCGGGATCGACGTCGGCGGTCCCGCTCCGGCCAAAGCCTCGAAGTGAATTGAATATGTCGCGGCGCTCCGACGTCCGCCTTCAGTAGACGTTCTCGCGCAGCCCCCCTGGAGGAAAAGATGTTTCGCAAGTACCTGACCATGCTCGCCGCGGTCGCCTTTCTCGTCGGCCTCGCCGGCAGGGCCCACGCCACCACCACGCTCAAGATCGGCACCCTCGCCCCGCAGGACTCTCCCTGGGGCAAGGAGTTCAAGAAGTGGGCGAAGCAGGTCTCCGACGAGACCAACGGCGAGCTTCAGCTCGACTTCCAGTGGAACGCGCAGGCGGGCGACGAAGTCCTGATGGTCCAGAAGATCCGCTCCGGTCAGCTCGACGGCGCCGCGGTCACTGCCATCGGCCTCGCGCAGACGGGCGTCACCGACATCCTGCTCTTCCAGCTGCCGGGCATGTTCTCGAACTGGGCGAAGCTCGACACCGTACGTAGCGCGCTGAAGGACGACCTGGCCAAGCAGTTCGAGGCGAAGGGCTTCAGCATCCTCGGCTGGGGCGATGTCGGCGCGGCGAAGACGATGACCGTCGGCTTCCAGGTGCACCACCCGTCGGACATGCAGGGCAAGGGCGTCTTCTTCATCGCCGGCGACCCGGTGGAGCCGAAGATCTACTCGGCCATCGGAGGCATCACGCCGAAGTCGCTCAGCATCAACGAGATCCTCCCGGCCCTGACGACCGGCGCGATCAACGTCCTCGTCGTCCCGCCGCTCGCGGCCGAGCAGCTCCAGTGGGCGTCGCGCGTCACCGACATCAACACGCAGACGATCGCCTTCGCGATCGGCGCGTTCATCATGTCCACGCCGCGCCTCCAGGCGCTCCCGCCGAAGCTCAGGGAGGTCATGATGTCGCACGGCGCCGAGATGTCGGACAAGCTCCAGAGCACGATCCGCAACGCCGACGCCGCAGCCTACGCGCGCATGAAGGCGACCAAGAAGACCTACGACCCGACCGACGCCGAGCGCCACGAGTGGGCGAAGGTGTTCACCAAGGTCTGCCGCGGTCTGCGCGGGACGGTGTTCTCGCCCGCGATGTTCGACCGCGTCGTGGCGCTCGCGGCGCCGCCCTTCGAAGACTGACCATCCCGCACCGATTGGGGAGCCTGGCGGCATGCCGAACGACCATCACAAGGCTACCGGCAGCGCCGGCGACACGAAGGCCCCAGGCGCTGCCTGGGGCGCGCCGCTCGAGCGGCTCGACGACGCGTGGCAGCTCCTGGAGTCGCGCCTCTGCGCGTCGGTCCTCGTCGCGGAGATCGTGTCGCTGACGCTCTGGATCTTCCTCCGGGGCATGTCGACCGACTTCTCCACCGAGAACAAGGACGTCTCCGGGATCGTGACCCGGTCGTTCCTGGCGGTGGCGCTCCTCGGGGTTGGCGCGCACCTGGCGGCGCGCAATCGCGGCGAGAAGGCGCACCGCGCCGCGGTGACCACGGGCGTCGTCATCGGGATGCTGAGCGGGGGCGCGTGGGCCCACGTCGGCGTGCACTGGTCGTCGAACGTCCTCAACTTCCTGCAGAACGCGTCGGTGCTGATGCTCGTCAATGGGCTGCGAGGCGTGGCCACGCGGCTCACGCTGTGGGTGGCCCTCCTCGGCGCGTCGCTGGCGACGTCGCGCGGCAAGCACATCCACGTCGACGTGCTGGTGCGTTACGTGCCGAAGATGCTGCGCGCGCCGGCGGCGATCGCCAGCCTCGCGGCCGCGGCGCTGGTCTCCGGGCTCGCCGTGTTCGGCTTCGTCGACTACATCAGCATCGCCGAGTTCCGGGCGACGGCCTCGGAGGTCTGCCCGGGCGACGCCACGAGGCAGTGCGACACGTCGGTCGGGTCGAAGCTCTCGACGGTGGCGCACGAGATGGAGGCGGACCTGTTCTTGCTCGGGCGGCAGGTGTCCCTCGACCTGAAGTCGTGGCCGCGCGTCCTCGGCGGCGCGCCGTACGACAAGTGGATGACGGCGGCCGAGTGGAACGCGTGGATGGACGAGGCCGACTGGACGGCGCACTTCGAGAAGGGCGCGGTCGACGCCCTGCACATGGACCCGTCGGTGCCGGCGGCCACCCGCATGCCGCAGATCACCGTCCCCGGCACGGGTGAGGAGGCGCGCGGCCTCGTCATCCGCGACCTGAACATGGTGTTTCCGTTCGGGCTGGCGGTCATCACGGTCAAGTTCCTCCTGCGGATCCTGCTGGTCCTCGCGGGCTACGTCGACCTCGACCCCGAGGCCGAGTTCGACGACGCGGAGCTCGTCCACGCGCACGAGCGTGACGACGAGGCTGCGGCGGGGGTGACACCATGAGCGCCTCCACGGCCGCCACGGAGACTACCCCTCGCGCCGCCAAGATCGGCCTGGGCCTGGCGGGTCTCGCCGTGGTCGGAGTCAGCATCGCCGGGGGGCTGGTCGCGGGCCTCGTCGTCCTCCTCGCGCTGCTGGGCACGCCGCTCTTCGCCGTCATGGGCGGCTCCGCCGAGATCCTGTGGCTCCTCCATCCGGACGTCGCGTACCACCACCTGCGCTTCATCGCGGCGACGGTGCTCGACGAGCGCTTCGCCGACTCGCCCATCGTCGTCACGATCCCCCTCTTCACTTTCGTCGGCTACGTCCTCGCCGAGGCGAAGACCCCCGACCGCCTCGTGAAGGCGGCGCGCACCGTCCTCGGGTGGATGCCGGGCGGGCTCGCCATCGTGTGCGTCATCGCGAGCGCCGTGTTCACGGTGCTCACGGGCGGCAGCGGCGTCACGATCATCGCCATCGGCGGCCTGCTCTACCCGGCGCTTCGCAAGCAGGGATACTCCGACAAGTTCGCGCTCGGCCTGGTGACGACCGGCGGCTCGGTCGGGCTCCTCTTGCCGATGTCGCTGCCCCTGCTCGTCTACGCGCTCATCGCGCACGTCGACTTCACGGAGCTGTTCAAGGCCGTCCTCGTGCCGGGGATGCTCGTCATCGTGCTGCTGAGCATCTACTCGGCGGTCGTCGGGGCGCGCGAGAAGGTCGAGCGCGACCCGCCCGAGCTTCGCACGATGCTGGCCGCCATCTGGGACCTCAAGTGGGAGCTCGGCATCCCATCCATCCTCGCGGTGGGCCTCGGCACGGGGCTCACGTCGATCGACGAGGCGGCGGGGCTGACCGCGTTCTACGTCGTCGTCATCGAGTTCTTCGTGTACCGCGACCTGTCCTGGAAGAAGGACCTGGTGCGCATCGCCAAGGCGTCGATGAGCCTGGCCGGCGCGATCATCCTGATCCTCTCGATGGCCAACGCCCTCATGAACTACGTGGTGGACCAGCACATCCCCACGAAGGTCCTCGAGTTCATGCTCAAGGTGGGCATCGAGCACAAGTGGCAGTTCCTCATCGTGATGAACGTCTTCTTGCTGCTGCTCGGCATGCTGATGGAAGGGTTCAGCGCGATCCTGGTCGCCGTGCCGCTCATCCTGCCCTTCGTGGCGGACCTGGGGAATCGGCACCCGGACGAGAAGATGTCGCCCTTCCAGCTGGCGATGATCTTCCTGCTCAACCTCGAGATCGCGTACTGCACTCCGCCGCTCGGCCTCAACCTGTTCATCTCGAGCTTCCGGTTCAACCGGCCGGTGTCCAGCCTCTACAAGGTCGTGCTGCCGTTCGTCGGCATCCTGGTCGCGGCGCTCGTCGTGGTCAGCTACGTGCCGTGGGTCAGCAACGTCGCCGTGGCGGCGGACATGGCTCGGATACGCGCCAAGGCCGAGAAGGAGAGCACGCCGCCGCGGGACGCCTGGATGATGGAGTGCGTCCAGGAAGACCCGGCGAACCCGCAGCCGTGCTCGATCGAGGACCGCACGAAGTACCCGGGAGGGCAGCTCGCGACGTCGCCGACTCCGGGGGTGGCGGGCGGCGGGACCGACCAGGACAACCCGGACCTCCCGCCCGACACGGGCTGCAACCCCGACTTCAACGACTGCTCGGACGCCGGGAAGAAGTAGACGAGCGCCCCTTTGTCATAGCCGAGTGCGCCGTTGTCATCCCGAGCGAAGCGAGGGACCCCCCGGAGGCCTCCCGCGTGCGCAGTTCGGGCGTGGCGGTGATACGCCGCGGCCGAGAGCCACGCGAGCCCGGCTCTCGCGGAAGGCGGCCGGGGGGTCCCTCGCTTCGCTCGGGATGACCACCGCCTTGCTTCAGAGCCGTATCTGCTTCCAGCTCCCTCCCGCGAACTTCACGCTCATCACCACGGCCGCGAGGCAGGCGTAGACGAACGCGGCGATCCAGATCCCGTCGAGCGACATGTGCAGCCCGATGCCCAGCAGGTAGGAGCCGGGCACCAGCCACCCGAAGACGAGCAGGAACTGCGCGGCGGCCACGAACTTGGTGCTGCCCGCGCCGAAGAGCCCCTCGCTGAGGATCATGGCGACGGCGATGATCGGGGTCGCGACTCCCATGATGCGCAGCGGGAACGTGGCCGCGGCGCGCACGGCCTCCGAGGACGAGATCAGGGAGGTCACCTGGTGCGTGAAGAGGACACCCTCGCCCAGCCCGACCAGGCCGAAGATCACCAGCCCCAGGCGCACGCTCGCCCAGCCCCACTTCGCGGCCTCCTCCGGCTCGTGCCGCCCGAGCGATTGACCGATCAGCGTCGCCGTCGCGGTGCCGAAGGCGATGCAGGAGGTGAAGGTCAGCTTGAGCGTCTCGATGATGTCGGTGTTCGCCGCGCTGTTGACCGCCTCTGCGCCGGCGCAGCGCTCCGCGACCGCAGCCCCCGCGGCGCTGGCGCCTGCGTCGAGCTTGCCCACGATCTGCGCGAAGAGGCCGAAGCCCACCATCATGACCACCGTCGCCACCGCGGCCGGGGTCGACAGCGCCACGATCGACCAGGTGAGCTTGCCGGATAGGTTGCGCCAGCGCATGGGGCGGAACTCGCCCCGGACGAGGGCCGCGTAGAGCGCCATGATCGCCAGCCCGATCCACGTCGCGAGGAACGCGCTCAGCCCGGCGCCGGGTGCCCCCATGCGCGGCGCGCCGAGGTGCCCGAAGATGAACACCCAGCAGAACAGCACGTTGAACACGTTCATGACCACGGCGGACACCAGGTGGACGTACGTCTTGCCGATGCCGTCGAAGAACGCCTTCACCGCCATCGACGCCGCCATCGAGACGATCCCGAACATGCGCCAGCGTGTGTACGAGAGGGCCACCTCTTGCACCTCGTGGACGGTCACCATCGAGCGGATGAGCCACGGCAGGCACAAGAGGCCGACGAGCGAGAAGAGCGCCCCCGCCACCACGCAGAAGAACGTCCCGTTGGCGAGGACCGCGCCCGCCGCCTCGCGGTTCCCCTCCGCGTAGCGGCGCGCGACGAGGGCCTGCGTGCCGACGCTGACGGCGGACAGGCTGCCGCCGAAAAGCCACACCACGATGAGCGCCGGCACGAGGGCCGCCTGCGCGTTCGACGATTCGGGGCAGGGAAGGTGCGCGAAGTAGACGACGTCGATCTCGTTGACGACGCTCTGCGAGAGCATCGCGAACACCGTGGGCGTCGCCAGGCGCAGGATCACCCTGTAGCGGTTCGCACTGGACCCGATCGGCGCCGAGAGGTCGAGCGTCTCCATGTGCGTCAGCGTGAGCGCCGGAATCTAGCGGCCCGCGCGGCAAAGACAAGCCGGGGCGGGCGCCTCGATCCGCGTCGCGGGCCCCGGATCTCCCGTCACCGCCGCCGCCACCGCGCCCACCGCCGCCCGCGTCCACGGGGCGGACGCGCCCGCCGCCAGGAGCATCGCGGCGC